>JAXEPX010000101.1:0-48305 GCA_034117325.1 Phascolarctobacterium sp.
ACTATTCTATATCGGAATGATGTATTTTTGTATAACAATCAATGCGCACCCGCATAGCGGGTGGTTCTTTGTAGAGTGCCATCTCGTTTCTCTAACGAGAAACTCGCTGTCTCTCTACAGGCTAAAGCCACATAAAAAAAGACAGCTCAGACTAACGTCTGAGCTGTCTTTTTTAGAAGACCTATTGATTTTTCATTTTGATTTTTCTCTCAGCTACACCATTCAGAAAATAGAGTGCTAGCCAACATCCCACGTGGGAGGCAGTCTGTAGAGTACCATTTTCAGGATATATCTCAACAAAATCAAGAGATTGAGCACCTGCTAACGCTGCTTCATGCACCATCATGAGAAGCTGATAACTTGTTAGACCACCCATATCCTGCGGTCCCTGGGGCATAAAAGCTGCATCTAAGCAGTCAGCACATATGGTAATGTAGATAACTTCAGTATCCTTACCAACTACAGCCAAAGCCCTATCAATAGCCGCTTTCCAACCATCTTCATGAACCTCACGTGCTAAAATTACAGTTGCACCATAGTCCTTCGCATTTTGATATTCCTTTTTATGGTTACGAGGGCCACGAATACCAATATGTGCAATTTTAGTTGCATCCATATTAGGATCATTATAAAGCTGGAAGAACGGAGAGCAGCGGGAATACTTATCCTCACCGAAAACATCATAATTATCAAGGTGAGCATCAAAGTGAAGTACGCCTACCTTACCAGGATGACGTTTAGCCATCTCACTGATTAAGGGATAAGCAATACCATGGTCACCACCCAATACAATAGGAATGCACTTTGCATCGATAAGCTCTGCATATTTTTCACGAATGGCAGCAAAGGTGAAATCATAATTACCATTTTGAACGGGACAATCGCCATAATCGCCACCAGTCAGATGTTCAAAAGCATCAATATCAAAGTCGGGCAGATATCCGGTGTAACGAATAGACGCAGAACGGATAGATTTAGGGCCATCAGTAGTAGAAGAATAACCACCAATAGTGCATCCGCCTTCCCATGGTACACCCATTACAGCAACATCTACTTGATTCAAATCATTTTTGTTCTCTAAAACAGGAAGGTTCAAAAATGTAGGAACACCACTATAGATATTAGTAGGTAAAAAGCTAGGATCGTAAATTGTGGGTTTACTAGGTTTCATTCGATAAAATGCCTCTTTTCATAATGTTAATTTTATAGATATCCTTAAAGGGATTTAGAACAAGCTCACAATACTGCTTACACCAAGATATAAGCTAATTGCAAAAATCAGATATCCTAATACAGTCGCTACAGGACTATTTACGTATTCACCCATTACACGTTTACTGCATGTTAGATAAATCGTAACACCTACTACAACAGGAAGAATAACACCATTAACAGCTTGTGCAGCCATAATTAATGCAATCGGATTAAAGCCAAACGCAGAAATCACAATACCAGTAATCAGAACAGCCACGTTAGTAGCTACAAAACGTTTATCACTGCGATTAGTTTCCCAGCCCCAAAGTCCTGCCAGCACATATGATACGCCCATAGGAGTGCATACTGCAGAAGAAATACCTGCAGCCACAAGACCAACGGCCATAAAAGGTTGAGCCAGAGAACCTAAAGTAGGTTCAAGCTGAACTGCCATATCAAGAGCATTTTTTACCGGCATACCATGCATAACAGCAGCGGAGGTTATCATAATAGCACCAGTAACAACGCCGCCAATAATCATAGGAATATTGGTACCGAAGGAACAAAGAGGAAGCTCTTCCGCACTGTGCCAGGTACGTTTGGCACTAGCAGCATGCAAGAACATGTTGTAAGGAACAACAGTAGTACCAATCAAAGAAAGGCAGGTCATAAGAGCTCCATCGGGCACTACAGGCATAACACCTGCAAAGAGAGCACCCAAGTCAGGCTTAACGACGAACATCGTTACCAGAAATACAACTGCCATCAAAATAACGCAGGCACCTAACAACTTTTCCAAATATTTAAGTGCATCACCCGCAAAGCTCAAAAGTCCCAGAATACACAATCCCCACAAAGGAGCAACTATATTGGTAGGAATACCAGTTAATGCACTCACGCCCAATGCAGTACCTGTCAAATCACCGCCCATATAAGCAAAACCGCCAATAGCAATGGAAACAGCAACTAATGCTACCAAAAAGTTTTTTAATACAGGACGGTCTTTAAACTCTTCCTGAAGATTTTCAGCAAGTCCCTTTTGAGTAACTACGCCTAAACGTGCAGCCATTCCTTGTACAACAATAGCAGCAATAACAGAAAAAATAACACACCAAAGCAAGGTATACCCATACCCTGCACCTGCTCTAGTCGAACTAGTAACAGTACCCGGCCCTATAAAAGAACCACAAATCAAAAAACCTGGTCCAAGAGCAGCCAGTTTCTCTTTAAAGGTAAATTTACGTGGTTGTTTTTGAGAACCTTCAACTTTCTTTTCATTTTGCATTTTACATGCACCCCTCATTAAATCATCACGGTGTAATTTTAAACGATATTATCGTTTTCTGTTTTACATTATCGTGACAATACAATTTATAACACGCTTCAAGCATTCTTGTCAATGTTTTTTTGAGCTATTGGGTCATGTTTTTTCTATACTATTATTTTTCTCGTTCAAGAAGACTATTGTAAGATGAATACAGTTTGTAAATTGCTTACTCTTGTTAATAACAGCTAAAATATGATATAATGAATTGTTAAATTTTAAGGAGTAGATATAATGCCTAACAATAGTCCTAAACTCATCCAATCCGTTCAAAGAGCGATTGATATATTAAACTGCTTTAACAACACCAAACCAGAATTAAACATCAATGAAATCAGTGCTCATACAAAGCTTAATGTAAATACAGCTCGAGGTCTTATTAATACCTTAGTAGCCAATGGCCTTTTAATGTATGATAGCGATACTGCTATTTATCGTCTTGGAAACTTTTTCCTAACTAAAGCTGGTATATTGCAAGCACAGATTCGTTCTTATATTCTTATGTGTAAGCATTTAGTCAACGATCTTGCAGAAAAATACCATCTTACTGCGAGCCTTCAGATTGTTAACCAAGATGAGATAGTAACCTTATATTGTGCTTATCCTGTAAGCACATCCTATTACATAACTCTTTCTGAATATACTCCACTTCCCATATATGCTACTTCATCAGGCAAGCTTCTTTTGGCACACACATTATTGCCCGAGCGTCCCGAAATTATAAATGAACTTAAATTTCATTCATATACTCCATATACCATAAACACCAAAGAACAGTTACTTGATCAATTAGAACAAGTAACACTCCAGGGATATTCTTTAGAACTAGAAGAATTCAACATGGACGTTGGTAGTATTGCCGTGCCAGTCTTCAACTATAATCAAGAACTTGTAGCAACCGTAAGCTGTACTTTTTTCGCTAAATCTCTTCCTGACATAAAATGTGATCTAGTTAAAGAGCTAATGACAATAGGTGAAGAAATAGCCAGAAACATTGGTACAAACCATTAACATCTAGATATAAAATAAACACAGTCCTGCCGTATGCTCAAGGGTTAACGCTACGCGCGCGTTTACGCCCTTAAGCCTACGGCAGGACTGTGTATTTTTCTATGTTTGAATGAATCTACGGATAGATTTAACGCTTACAGAAATGACTATTGTTGTAGATACAAGGCCCACTAGTTTTGGTGTATCTAATCAACCATTTTAGGTATTTATTTTTAACCCCAAGCCGTTTATTACTCTAAGTTTCTGATGTAGTGCAATGCGCTTTGAGCTGCGATAGCTCCGTCATTTGTCGCTGTAACAACCTGCCGCAGTACCTTGTCGCAAACATCCCCCGCACCAAAAATTCCAGGTATTGCTGTTGCCATATCGTTCTTGACTAGCAGATAGCCATTTAAATCGGTAATATCCAAAGTGCGGCAGAAATCCGTTACCGGGTCTGCACCAATATAAGGGAATACACCTCTAGCCCGCATGATTTCCATCTCTCCTGTCACTTTATTGAGCACCTTGAGTCCCGCCACCCTATTATTTTCAATGATTACCTCTTGCGGCACACGCCAGGTCAGCACCTCGATTTTCGGATGCTGAGCAACTTTTTCTTGCGTAATCTGCTCTGCACTGATAACATCCCGACGCGCAAGAATAGTTACTTTGGAAGCAAATTCCGCAAGATACAGCGACTCTTCAAAGGCTGCATTACCTGCTCCAACTATAACAACAGGTTTATTTCTATAAAAAGCTGCGTCACAAACAGCACAGAAGCTAATGCCGCGACCAATCATTTCTGTTTCGCCAGGAATATTTAAAAGACGCTCCACCGTTCCCGTAGCAATAATAACGGCAGGAGCTGAAAACTCTATACCACTTTCGCAGGAAACTGTATGTAGCTTGTCCTGAGATTTAAGCTCAATTACTTTTTCATAAAGATATGTCGTGCCTAAAGCCATAGCCTGTGCATAGATATCATAGGCAAGCTGGGAGCCGTTGACATTTTTTATGCCGGGCCAGTTCTCAAGCTCAAAGGTCTTGATAAGCTTGCCGCCAGGTGCAAATGACTCGAGCACGAGCGTTTTCAGTCCTGCACGCCGAGCATAAATTGCCGCCGTAAGGCCTGCAGCACCGCCACCGATAATAATCAGATCGTAATCTTTTGCAGGAGCCATTTCCACCGGAGGCTCGTTGCCAAGGAGCTTCTCGAGTCTTTCAATCAGTCTTTCCTTAGGCAGGAAGCCAGCGTAGCGAGATGCAATCTCACCATCTTTTATAAAGAACAAGGCAGGAATAATCTCTATATCCATGCTTTCTGTCAGCTCAGGCTCTTTATCGATGTCTATTTTCACAATATCTATTTTATCGCACATGAGCTTGTCTATATCCTCTAAAACATAGCTAAGCATCTTACAAGGGCCGCACCAGGTAGCATAAAAATCAGCTAAAAAGGTCTTTTTAGTTGCCAACATCTTCTTAAATTCAGAAGCTGTCGGATTAACAATAATTGCCATAATATCACTCTCCAAATTTTACATTGCAGTAGTCTGTCGTTATTCATCTATTTTCTATTATACACTAAAACTCGATTTCATACGATATATAAAGTGTACTTTATCTGTTTGTAAAGTCAACTGAATAATTCGATAATTTAATCCTGAAAGTATCTCCCCTCCAAGCTCTTTCCATATAGAAATCTTAACTTTGCTTGCAAACGCAAAACTTTGATCATCTCCACTTCTTGATCCAATTATTATATCTTTAACAGATGAATACGATAATGAATACTACGGATTGACATACTCCTGCGACTAAAGTCGCGGAAGTATGTCAACTTAGAAATAAGATTAACAAAAATTTTAGCTAGCTTAGAACAGGCTAAGCCTTTATAATGCAGTGAAAATAAGCTATAATAAACATATACATATCATTCTATATCATAACTTCGATTTTGAAAGAGGGTGTTGACATGGGAATGTTTCTTAATCCTGATAACGGGGCGTTTCAAGTTGCGCTCAACTCTAAGATATACGTAGATAAAACGGGGCTTATTAGCTATACCAATAAAGTAATCAATACCCTAGAAGGATATATCTGTAATAGCAGGCCTAGACGGTTCGGTAAATCGATAACAGCAAATATGCTGGTCGCTTATTACAGCAAAGGATGCGACTCCAGAGAAATGTTTTCTACTCTTGAGATTAGCAAAAAACATGATTTTGATGAGCATTTAAATAAATATGATGTTATTCATCTAGATATTCAGTGGTGTCTTGACCTTGCAGGCGGAGTTAAACATGTTGTATCATATATCACCCAAAAATTAATCGAAGAATTACGTGAATACTACCCCGATATCCTAACTAACAAAGAATTCTCCCTTTCCGAAGCCCTATCTTCAATCAATATCGCTACGAACAGAAAATTTGTTGTTATAATTGACGAATGGGATGTTCTGATTAGAGACGAAGCTTCTAATCTGGCAATACAAGAAGAATATATCAATTTCTTACGCAGCATATTTAAAGGAGCAGGACCAACAAAATTCATTGCACTAGCATTTCTGACAGGTATCCTACCAATCAAAAAATATAAAACTCAGTCTGCATTAAACAATTTCGATGAGTATACAATGACAAGTGCAGGAGAACTGGCTCCATATATCGGATTTACAGAACATGAAGTTAAGCAGTTATGCCAAAAATACGATAAAAACTTTTTAGAAGTAAAACGTTGGTATGATGGTTATTGCTTAGGTAATTATCATGTATATAATCCAAAAGCAGTTGTTTCATTAATGCTTCGAGGAACTTTCCAAAGTTATTGGACTCAGACCGGGACTTATGAATCTATCCTGCCATTTATAAATATGGACTTTGACGGGCTCAAAGCATCAATCATTGATATGTTGGCAGGCAATTCTACAGAAGTTATTCCGTATTTTTTCCAGAATGACATGGTAAGCTTCAAAAGCAGAGATGATATATTAGCACTATTAATACATTTAGGTTATCTGAGCTATGACGAGATAAAAATGCAAGCTTATATACCTAACGAGGAAATCCGATTTGAGTTTGCTATGGCAATCAAACTTAATCGTTGGAGTGAGTTGCTCACCTTCACTAACGAATCACTCGACTTGCTCGAAAATGTTGTTGGTAAAAACGAAAAAGCTGTAGCTGAAGCTATTGAAAAAATACACAATCAGTATAGTTCCATGATCCAATACAATAACGAAAACGCCCTGAGCAGCACACTGGCCATTGCATTTCTGGCTACTATGGAATACTATTTCAAACCCATCCGCGAGTTGCCCACGGGAAGAGGGTTTGCTGATTTTATTTATTTGCCTAAACCTGAGTACAGAGATGAATATCCTGCTCTAGTTGTCGAACTAAAATGGAACAAATCTGTAACAGCTGCAATAGAGCAGATAAAAGCCAAAAAATATCCAGATGCAATCATGTCATATACTGGAAATATTCTCTTGGTTGGCATTAACTACGATAAACGTACTAAAGAACATACTTGTAGTATAGAAGCAATAACCCTATAGCAAAAAAGCGTAGAGATTCATCAGTCTCTACGCTTTTTTTATGGAATCATTCGATATGGTATTCTGCACCATCGATGGAAAACACTATATTATTAAGTATAGAAAATCACCTTAGATATATGCTTACGAAATTTTCTAGCTAGTTTAGAACATTCTCAGAAAAATAATCGTTTATATATTTAAAGTATACTGATATAATTACAAAGACAGATAGTTCTATGCATCCCGTACCTGATCATCGCTTTTGGATGTTCCCGCGGGCGATATATTGCTTCGATATATCGATAGAATTTAATCTGTCTTTTCTTATATTAAGGCAGTGTTTTTATAGAAATGCGCCGTATTGCGCTCCACAAGAGATATTATCGTCTCTTTAAAAAGAGTTTGTCTGCCAATAGCCTTAAGCTTCATTTTACGAAAATTAAAAAGTTCAAAAAGTTTTCCTATATCAGCGATATTAGTTCTCAGTCCGTTCAAGATATAGCTGAACGCATAAACAGAGCCTATAAGCTTGTCTTCAGAAATCTGAAGCATAATATCCGCACAGCATCTCCATCTTTTAAGAAAGTGGCTAAGTATAAGTCTTTCACGCTTAAGCAGGCCGGATATAAGTTTCTTGATGGTAATACTCTCCGAATCGGAAAACATGTAAATGCTAAAATATAGCTGTACAAATAATCCATTATAATAATGTACATCTCATCAGAATATGCTATTGTATTCATGGAGGTGGTAATCCGTGAATGCAAAGCTGTTGGTTCAATTGGGGATTCTTAGAGTGTATAATATCAAACCCAACTTTTCAGAACTTGCTCGTTTGTATGGTCTAGACCGTAGAACTGTTAAGAAGTATTACGAGGGATACCCTGGTAAGCCTAAGCATCGGTCTAAGCCTAGTTCACTCGATAAGTATAAAACTATCATTAAAGAAAAGCTACTCATCAGAGGAAGTACTATTAAGGGGGTCTATAAGTTCCTTTACAATAAGATTGACAATTCCATTGGCAGCTATTCGAATTTTCATAGATACGTTAAGATGAATAACTTAGCTAATAAACATAATATTAGCGGATATCCTCGCTTTGAGACTAAGCCTGGTCAACAAGTTCAAGTTGACTGGAAAGAGGATATTCGTTTAGCTAATAAACATGGTGACATTTTTACATTTCAGATTTTGGGTTATAAATTTGGCTATTCTAGATACTGCCAACTATTTTATAAAATCACAAAAAGTAGACAGGATGTATTAGACTGCCTCATTAAGGCATTCAAAGCTACAGGTGGTGTTCCTCAGGAAATTTTATTTGACAATATGGCGTCGGTTGTTGATTTAAAAGGTAAGCAAAGGATTGTAAATATTAAACTAAAAACCTTTGCCAAAGATTTCAATTTCAAGATCTGTTTGGCTAAACCTCGTCATCCTTTTACAAAAGGGAAGATTGAAGCAATGAATAGATTTATTAGCAGAATTTATTCTTACCAAAGAGAGTTTGAAACAGAAGAAGATCTTGAAAATATCCTTTTTAAAATTCAAAACAACATAAATCAGGAAGTATGTCAGGCTACCAATGTGTCTCCTATTCTTCTCTTTCAAAAAGAAAAAGAATACTTGCAGAATCTTCCTAATGAAAAAGTTATTGAATCTTATTTAGACCATGACCGCCAAGTTACAGTTCAAAAAGATTCCCTTATCCACTACAAAGGCCGCAAGTATTCCGTTCCTGTAAAGTACATAGGTAAAAGAGTACAACTCACATGCTTTAACAATGCAACTTTACAGATTTATTATAACACGGAACTTATAGCTACTCACGTTCTTTCGGAAAAAATGTTAAATTATCTTCCGGATCACTATAAGGAGCTTCTTTCAATGCGCATTGCTAGCGAAGACTTAGTGAATAAGGTTGCTAAAAATAACCTAAGGCAAATGGATACATTCCTTTAAGGCAGGTGGATTTATGAGTTATGGCACTATTGTTAATGGTTTAGAGAGGCTTGGTATTCAGAAGATGCAATTACATTTGGATACCTATATAGACCTCGTTAACAAAGGAGAGAAAACGTTTGCTCAAGCATTAGAGGAACTAATCTCAATTGAGGAACAAAGCTTGCGTGAACGGGCAATAAATGCCTGTGTTAGGGTAGCGAATTTCCCGTTTTTGAAAGGAATAGATGACTTCGAATTCAATTTTGAGCCGAATATAAACAAAACTGAAATACTTGATTTGGCTAGTCTCAGATTCCTGGAGAAAAATGAAAACATTCTATTGGTAGGAACCAGCGATGTAGAGAAGACGCACCTTGCTACAGCACTAGGTATCGAAGCTGCTAAAAACAGGGTTTCAACTTACTTCATTACATTTGAAGCACTAATGAGCCAACTGAAGAAGGCTCTAGTTGAAAATAGATTGGAATCCAAGATGAAACAATACACAAAGTATAAATTGCTAATTATTGATGAGATAGGCTATTTACCAATTGATAAAGACTCAGCAAATCTATTTTTTCAACTAATTGCAAAGCGATATGAGAAACACAGTACTATTATTACAACAAATACTGTCTTTTCGAAGTGGGGAGATATATTTGGTTCGGCAATGTTAGCGAATGCAATTTTAGACAGACTGCTTCACCATTCTGTAGTGATATCTATAAAAGGACCTTCTTGCAGATTAAGAGAAAAGCAGGAGTTGCTAGAGAAGAGAAATGGTTAAAAATTGTACATTATTATTTTGGATTTTTCGAGCATTTATATATTGACTTTTACATTCTATTGTCTGACGTTCAAATTGACCCATAAAAGCCTCGTCTCTTTTTAACCATAAATTATGTCTCTTCTCGTGTTCTTTATATAGAAACTTTCCGGATTTCGTCAGTCTGAAGAAAAGCTTTTGCCTGTTGCCGTTTTATCAACCAAAATCAAAAGCACTTACCTTTATAATAATTACAAGATATAGACTAAAATCATATATAGTGCTATAATATGTACTATAAATATTATTACAACTGAATGAAGGTAGATAAATATATGAACAACCATCACATCTATCAAAGAATCATCATCTTTCTTCTCGGTCTTTTTATTATGAGCATAGGAATTGACTTATCCTGCTTAGCAGATTTAGGCTCCTCTCCTATATCAAGCGTTCCTTGGGTTCTAAGCATGTTCACAGGATATACAATTGGAGAAATCACTATTGCCTTGAATATACTTTTTATAGCCGCCCAGCCCCCTCTTCTCGGAAAAATTTACTGGAGAGAAATTATCGGCCAGCTTGTCACGCTTCTATTCTTTGGTAAGCTTATCGACTTATCAATGACACTGCTCTACTTTGTCCATCCAGCAGACCTATATGCAAAATGGGCTTACTGCATATTGGGAACCATTATATTAGCCTTCGGTGTTTTCCTTTGTATCAAGGCTAAAGTATTCGTTGCTGCCGGTGAGGGCATTGTGCTAGCACTTGCTTTTAGGACTAAAGTAAAATTCAGTATAGTTAAAAACTGTTTTGACATTACTCTTGTAATAATCAGCTCTATTATATCCATTACGGAATTTCATTATCTCAAAGGTGTGGGTATAGGAACCTTCGCTGCTGCTATCTTGGTAGGACGTTGGGTTCAGTTATATTCCAATAAAATTCAGTTTCTTGATAAATGGTGTGATTAAAAAACTCCCGTATAAGTGGCGACCTAGGCAATTATAGCCATGTATCCCCATTTATACGGGAGCTTTTTATTTTGATTATGTTAACTTTACTTTTCAAGATTCTTGGGAATGGGAATCTGAGTAGCTACTATAGCTGCCACAATAGGCAGATATACCAACATATTCATCACAAAGGGAAGTCCGAAATTATCTGCGAGAAAGCCTAAAATAGTGACGCCAAAGCCACTTAGTCCAATACTAAACCCGATAGTCAACCCTGAAGCCATACCCACATTATTAGGAAGAAGCGCCTGACCCAGGATAATAGTTGTAGCAAAAGAGCCAATAATACAGAAGCCAGCTGTCACTGCTGCAACCATGGCCATCCACGGAACTGTTACTACAGTAATCGCATAAATGGCAGGAATACTCAGGATAATGGATCCTAAAAGTATTTTACGAGCTCCTAGTTTATCACTGAGAATGGAACCCACGAAAGTTCCAGCAACGCCCCCCAAGAGGAAGCCCGAAACAAGTGCACTTGCAAAAACAGGTTCAAAGCTACGGAATTTCATAAAAAAGATAGGTAGGTATGTCGATATTCCTGAATGAATAGATGAGCGCATAAAAATGTAGAAAAGTATCAAAAAGAGCCCCCAATATGATATTTTCTCACCCTTTCCTGCTGCAGCCTTCTTTGCCTGATTAATGATATGCTCTCGGTTTACCCTCTGATAATCTGGCATATATTTAGCCATGATTGCAAAAACAAGTAATCCTGGTATCGCGAAATAGACAGTATTATGGATTCCACCTGCAAGGCTTAGCAGAAAGGTCATCAGAATGGAGCCAACGGCCATACCGGCATTACCACCGATAGAAAATATTCCCATATTACGCGCCCTATTAGTATCATCACTGAGGAAATTCACTGTCTTCGATGCCTGAGGATGATAAGTTGCGCTTGCAAGGCTGATAAATACTACTGTACATAATAAAAGAGCATAGCTCGATACCCATCCGACAAAAGCAAAGCCCGCTCCCGCCATGGCTGCACATACCGGCAGAATTCTTGGCATAGAACGTTTGTCGGAAATATACCCAAAGGCAGGCTGAATAACAGAGGACATAATATTTTGCAAGAGAACAATAGCTGCAAGCTGCGAATAAGACAGTGAAAACATTTCTTTAAGCTGTGGCAGAACTATCGGCAGAGCTCCTCCCTGCATGTCGGTAACAAGATGACCGATGGCCAAAGCGACCACAGCATAATATGATGTATTTTTCATATGTATAAACACCTACTTTTTCATTATTCACCATTTATTATAGCACAAGTCTTATTCAAATTATATAGCATTGCTAGAAGGAAAATTTGTTTCCTTGCACTTCTTTTATAAAGAAAACTTATCATCATGCTGCTTGAAGAAATCATAATAAAGCCTTATCCCCTCAAGCTCCTGCCACTTTCTAACAGTTACAGGCCGGTTATCAAAATCATATACCAATGCCTCCCTCATAGACAAAAGAAACGGGCTATGACTAGCAATGATAAGCTGACAATTATAGAATCTTACTGCCTCCTCAAGATATTGAGCAAGCTCGATCTGTCTTTGCGAAGCAAGGCTGTTTTCAGGTTCATCGAGCAGATATAAAGCATTCTCTGTAATATTATCCATGAAATAACGAATAGCCGTTTCACCATTAGATTTCTCTTTAATATTTAGCCCGATATTCTTTTTTACATACATGGAAAGCGTATTGTTACGAACTGCTACAATTTTATTAAGCTCTTCCAAATCCTTATCCTCGTGATATCTGAAGGCTCCACTATCCTTTGCCTTTACAGACAGATATTCTTTAATGAGTTCCTCCCGTCTATCATCAATTCCACCGTTGACTATTCTCTTATTTAAACAGAAATCAAAGACATCATCACTTGTTATTATCCTGCTATTCTCTGGCAATTTAAAAGAAGAAACGCTAGATGAACATAGCTCTAGGTATCTTTCGAAAAAAGTAGAGCTATTAAACAATGTCCCTCGCTGAATTCTAAGCTTTTCGGCAATTACATTTAAAGCAGTTGTCTTACCAGAGCCATTACTACCATAAAAAATAGTGATTGGCGCAAAATCAATCTTTTCAAGCAAATTGGCAGATAATATTTTGAATGGGTATATTGAATTATGCCATTTCGTAAGATATTCAGTTATTACACCAGCTTCATTATCTCCGCTAGGAAAAGTAAAATTCTTCAGGTACAGCATGATTTAACTTCCTTTAATTTCTTCTAAATATTATATCACGTATTCTCAATTAAAACCTTTATAGTGAAAATAATCACCTTAGTAAAAAATTAAAAAATCGATTATTATTTTTCAGCAAAATCTTCTTAGTGACTACATATTTAGTGTATAATAAGTACAGAAAATGATATATGAGAGGACTTTTTCAATATGACTAAAAAATTTACTAACGGCACCTTTATGTCCGACGAAATGATTTCCTGCCGTGCGCTCTATAAAGCAAGCGGTTTCAGCGATGATGATTTTTCCAGACCAGTTATCGGCATCTGTGATTCCTTCACTGACATCGTCCCTGGCCATAAAAATCTCCGCGAAATTTCTGAACAGGTAAAATATGGTGTTTACCGTGCGGGGGGAACACCTGTAGAATTTGGCTGCATTGCCGTTTGTGACGGCGTCTGCACCACCCATAACGGTTCCCTCTACTCCTTACCCTCTCGCGAAATCGTAGCTGACGGCATTGAAATCATGGCAAGAGCGCATAAACTTGACGGACTCGTGCTGGTTGGCTCCTGCGACAAAACCGTTCCTGGCATGCTTATGGCAGCTGCACGCCTTGATATTCCCTGCATCTTTATTGCAGGCGGCTGCATGCTCGGGGGACCTGCCTTCGGAGCAAAACGTCGCTCTGATTCCACTTCAAGTGAAGAAGCATATGGCATGTATCAGGCAGGAAAAATCTCTCACGATGAAGTAATCGACCTGATGGAAATAAGCTGTCCCACTATCGGCTCCTGTCAGCACATGGCTACTGCGAACTCTATGTGCTGTATGGCTGAAGCTCTTGGTATGAGCCTGCCTGGCTCAGCTGCCATTCCCGCAGTTTATAATGAAAGACTACGTGCAGCCCTGCGTACTGGTGAAACTGTCGTAGAAATGGTGCAAAAAGGTCTCACCAGCCGTATGATTATGACGGAAGAAGCTGTAAAGAACGCTATCATGGTCCTCATGGCTACTGGTGGTTCTACAAACTGCGTTATTCATATTATAGCTATTGCGCACGAACTAGGTATAAAGTCGGAAAAGGTAATGAATTGGCTCGAAGAATATGGCGCCTCTATCCCACTTCTAGCTAAAATCTGCCCCGCTTCTGATATCTACCAAGCTGAAGATTTCTATCAAGCTGGAGGCATCCCACAGGTACAAAAAGAAATGTTGAGTCTACTTAATGGTGGCTGTTTAACCGTAACTGGCCATACCCTTGCTGAAAACATCTCTACCTGGCGCAATCTGTACCACGAAAATAGAAACGTCATTACTTCTTTAGATGCGCCCTTCTCCAGTTTAGCAGGTCTCGCTATTATGCATGGTAATCTCTGCCCTAATACTGCCGTAGCAAAGCCAGCAGCTATAGCTCCTGAGGTGCGTCATTTTGAAGGAACTGCCATCTGCTTTAACGGGGAAGACGAAGCAAACGACGCCATAGCTAAACAGCTTATCAAACCCGGTCATGTTGTAATCGTCCGTTACGCAGGGCCTAAGGGTGCCCCTGGTATGCCTGAAATGTTCAAGCCTATGAAGCTTTTATATGGGCAAGGTTTGGCAAAATCAACAGCGCTAATTACAGATGGTCGATTCTCCGGAACAAATAATGGCTGCTTTGTTGGCCACATCTCTCCCGAAGCAGCAGAAGGTGGACCTATCGCGCTTATTGAAGACGGTGATAAAATCATCATCGACGTTGAAAAACGTACACTTGACCTTTTAGTTTCCGAACAAGAGCTTGAAATGCGCAGAAAGAAATTCACCTACACTCCTCCAGAGGTTACAGGCTACCTAAAGCGCTATCTGCGAGATGCCCAGAGTGCCGATAAAGGCGGAGTTTTACGCTGAAAAAATTAAATAAACAATGACCACCCCTTCAAACGGGTGGTCATTCTTCTTACTAGAGCATAATCTATCTTTTTATTCTACAACCACCGCAGTACCGCTTGCACTGACCATAAGCATGCCGTTCTTTTCGCCAAGCACCTCATAATCAATATCAACGCCTACAACAGCATTTGCACCCATCTTTTTTGCTCTCGAAATCATCTCATCGACAGCTTTATCACGAGCATCTGCTAGCTCATTTTCATAGGTACCGCTTCGGCCACCTACGATATCACGTAATCCTCCCATAAAGTCCTTAATGAAGTTCACACCTGATACAACTTCGCCAAAGACCAAGCCCTTATACTCGACGATTCTCTTTCCCTCAAAACCAGGGGTAGTTGTTACTAACATAGTTATTCCTCCTTAACTTTTCTCAATTCGCATATATAAAAGCGGATAAGGCTTTCCTTCTTCATCCATATCTGTTCGCTTATAGGTACTAAAACCTAGGTGTTTATAAAAGCCAATCGCCTGAGTATTTTGTTCATTAACAGTTACCTCATTTATCTTATATAGAGAACTCCCATACTCTATGAGCATCCTTCCAACACCTTTTAAGCGTTCAGCAGGTTCAACAAAAAGCATTTCAATCTTTTTATCAGCCACCTCCATAAAAGCAATAATCTTTCCTGTTGTATTCTCTGCAACAAGCAAAATTGGAACATCAAGCAGAGCCTGAGGTACATACTCTTTAATCCGCAACACCTCAACTTCTGTAAGGAAAAGGTGTGTAACTCGTACCGAGTTTTCCCATATCTCAACCAGCTTATCTATTAATAGCGAATTTCGCTCTTTTATCTTGTAAACAAGCATATTTCTCTCCTAATCCAAACATATCTCTACCATTTCTTTCAATGTATACTAGCAAGATTCTCAAAGAAAATCAACCAAGCCATTTTCCAGATGATACATAGCTCCTATAACCTTTAATCCTTCGAGATGCTCAACCTCCTAGATTTCAAGGCTGGATTCAATCTCTTCTTCACAACTTTTGACATTCAAGCAGGCTGCTTTGTAAGGATCCTGTACAGTCTTTTTAAAGAAAATTTATGTTCCGAAATCAGAAGCCCCGTTAGCGTAAGTATAGTACCTATTATTGCTAATCTAGTTACAGCTTCACCGAGGACTATAACCGATGTCACTACTGTAATCACAGGCACCATATAAATGTAGATACTTGTGTGCATGGCTCCTAAAATTTTTACAGCATAGCTCCAGGTCACAAAACACATAGCAGATGCGCCTAGACCTAGAAAAAGTATATTGAATAGGTTTACTTTATCATAGAACCGTTCAATACTCCAATCCACTCCCATCAGGCTTACTGCAGGCATCATAAAAATAATGCCATAGAAGAATGTCCTTCTCGTTGCCATTATAACATTGTACCCAAGGCCTGCAATCTTTTTGGTAAGAACGGAATAAATAGACCAAACTAATGATGCGCATAAAGCAAGACAGTCACCTATCGGATTTAGCTTCAATTCAGCCCCATTAAAGCTTATGAGGCTTATACCTGCAATAGCTAGCAGAAAGCCTATAAAGAAATTCCACTCAAGCTTTCCCTCATCTTTGAGAAAGATATGACTCATAATAGCAGTGAAAAACGGAGTTACGGAAACAATCACGCCCACATTTGAAGCCATAGTATATGTAAGGGCGATATTCTCAAGCAGATAGTAAAGACATATACCAGTGAGTCCGGCTAGGATAAAGACAACCTCTTGCTTAAAACTCTTCGTCTTAAAATTTTTCGGACATGCAATCCACAGAGCAATATATGCCATAATGAATCTAAAAATCAAAATTTCTACAGGCTTGAAACTTACAAGAAGTACCTTGGTAGATACATATGTGGTAGCCCATATAACTATTGTTATCAATGCTGCAATATGCCCTGCAGGCTTTGTATTAAACATTAAATTACTCCCTTTTCCTAATTCTCCTATATATTAAAAAAACAACTACAACAATGCTACTCTATTATACCACTTTTATCTATAACAAGCAGACACATTCTTCCCACCATAAAAAACAAACTGCCGAAGTTCTTCGCTCCGGCAGTCTGTCTAGGAAAGGGTGAATGTAATGATTAGGGGTTTAAGGATATGGAATACTATCTTTAGGCTTTAGCCTTCGATAGCAATGTACTTTTTAGCTTCAACAGCCTTGTGCTCTACCTTAGGAATAGTTACCTTCAGGATACCATCCTCAAATTTTGCTTTGATATCCTCCTGCTTAACATCTTCACCAACATAGAAGGTTCTTGCACATTGGCCTGCATAACGCTCACGGCGAATGTAGACGCCTTTATCATTCTTTTCGTCCTTGTCAACGCCTTTAGCAGCGCTGATGGTCAGATAACCATTTTCCAGCTTTGCAGTAACATCCTCTTTTTTGAAGCCTGGTAGGTCGATGTCCATTTCATAGGCAGCCTCCTGTTCTTTAATATCGGTCTTCATAATGTTCTGCGCATGTTTACCGTACAGGGGATTGCGACGACCAAAGAATTCTTTTTCAAACGGGAAATCCATCAAATCATCAAATAAGCTTTCACCAAATACACTAGGCATCATCATAAGTCATTCCTCCAATTTTCTTTCGCTTGTAGTCTGCATTTTCATGTTGATGCTGCAAGTATGAATTTGATTATAAGATATTTAACTCGGAATTGAGTTGCTTGATGGGGTTTGCTTCTGGGCTGCTTACCTCGCAGCACCTTTACTTACTCTCAGTAGCTCTTTTCTTTTGTTGATTATGTTATACCACTATTTGTTAGCACTGTCAATAGATGAGTGCTAACTTTTGAGAGATTTCACAGATTTAACAATATACTAAGGATATCATCGATACTAGTAGAAGAATATACTATGCTGCCAAAAAAAATTCAACAAAGAACTAACTGCTAAGTGATATGCTAACGGTGACTGGCACACCTTTTATACCGGTATCATTAAATCAGCGTATTATTGAAGGTTAAAAACTATAACTAAGAATTTTACTAATAGCACATTTATTAGTTTTCACCTTCTTTAGCCTCAAAATACTCTTCAGGCTTCCATCCCTTTTCCACTAGCTTATGCAAAAGCTTACCAGTATTATTTGCATCATCAAAGGCCGTATGCCACAAACCTGCCGTATCAACCTCCTGCTCTTCAGTAGCGGCCTTTAGTCTCGTTGTATAGCTATCACCTTTCATAAGCTTATATGCCTCAGCTAAATCAAGGTAATCTGCAAAGCTAATGGGATTTTCCACTTTATAACGCTTGCAAGCAGTATCAAGTACCTTAAAATCACTATCTCCCCAGGCAACAAAATACGTTTCACCTGGCACATACATCTCACCCAGCTTCTTTACCATATCGGGAAACTCCGCAGCCTTTTTCATATCCTTTTCTGTGATCATGCAGAAATCCATGGAATCCTTAGCCTGCTTCGGATAAAAGCGTGGTTTTACAAAGCTTTGATATCTAGCCATTTCTTTGAAGGTTTCTCCATCTAAAAGCAAAGCTCCTATCTCGATAATCTCAGAAAAATATGCGCTAGGTCTGCCTACAGGTCTTGTATACGTAGTGAACTCAAAATCTACTAATAGAAATTTTCTCATTTTAAAATCCTCCTAATAAATATCATTCTACTATCTTTTCTTAATAAAGCATAGGTGTATTTTAACATTATTTTAAGCCTAAAGCCAGCTATTATTTCACGGCAGCTACAAACGCCTTAACACTAAATGCGTGAAGTTTAGATAATATTTTTTCGATTTTTTTGAATACCTGTTGACATTTGTGAAATTCCGTGATATTATATATTCAGTTGACGATGATTACATACTATGTTTTTTAGAAAGGGGTAATGCTACATGACTACTGAACAAACTACTCAAAAAATCTCCAAACGCGGCGGTGCCCGCGAAGGCGCTGGTCGTAAAAAAACGCTGCCCGAAGGTACTAGAACTACTAGCTTTATCCTTACAGAGGAAGAACGCTTAGCTGTTAAGAAATATGTCGCAAAAATGCGTCAAGAAGGTATGCCCCAAAAATCAGCCAAAGTTCCTGATATCAATTGGGAACGCACTATCTTTGAAGCTGGTATAAAAATGCTCAAACCAATAGCTTTTGCTATTATCGAAGAGGATAATGGCAAATTTAAAAGAGCTGAAAATTTTCTCAAAGATATTGCTGTTATAGCTTTTAAGGATGCCGTAAGTGATTATGAGCATAAAATCGGCAGAAGATAAAGTATTGGTTAATCTTCGCACCACACTTTATAATTTTAGTTAGATAATTTCAAAGCTCCCATTAAGTGGTGGCCTCGGCGATTGTAGCCTTTGACCCTCCACTTAACTGGGAGCTTTTTATTTTTATCATAAACACATGCTGTAAAGCATGCTAAGCTATTACTTTTTCTCAATGAAGATAATAAGTAAAGGCCCCCATGGGCTTCATACATTTTAATTCAAAGCCAGCTTTAGCAGTCTTATACATTATCCCATGATAATCCCTTGCTTTGACAGAGCAAACAGCAATACAAGCTCCACAATTGATGCATTTCTCTCCATCGGTAACCTTAGGATTAGCTGCAGCAATGGCCTGCACGGGACAAAGCTGTACACATTTCTGACAAGAGGTACAGGTAGTATCAGCATCAGGATGGAAAGGAATTCCCTTAAAGCTACTAGAATCATAATCCTTAGCACCTGGCAGATCAAGCTTAAGCATAGCCCAGCTCTCGTTGTCACGCAAAATCTCCTTGCACTTCTGCGCAAAGCAAGCCATGTCCTCATAATCCTTGTCATGCGGACGACCATGCGCTACACTCGGAAAAATGGAATGCTCTGCCACGAAAGCACCTGCTGCTATGGCCTTAAAACCATTAGCTTCAACTAAATCCTGCATTTGTAGCAAGGCATTATCAAAATGACGATTACCATAGATTGCTACAAGGATAACAGGTGTATTATTACCCTTCAGCCTACGAATATTTTCAACACAAATTTTAGGAATATAGCCACCATAAACAGGCATAGCAAGTAGTAATACATCATCACTTTGAAGCTCTAGCGCTTTAGCTTCCTTTACTTCTAATAAATTTACAGAATTTGTCTCCGCAGCTACTTTCTTAGCTATAAACTCTGCACACTTTTTAGTCGTTCCCTTAGCACTAAAATAGATATTATACAACATAAGATGACCTTCCTTCATTATTTTGTCTAAACTACTCCTAAAATTTTTCCTAATGATAAAAAATTTTAGAAGCCATGTTCCCCTCTTACCTTGCATTATAGCATTTTCTTCACACTCTTTCCAGAACAGTTATGTAATTTACTTTTTCTCTTTTTGAATAGCAGTAATTATCACAAGGATAGTGAATGTAATTCTGATTATAAACTAAAATCCATAAAAAAATACCCGAGGCTACCAGCATGGGCAGCTCGGGTAAAAAGATAACAAAGCAACTTATATCGAGAGGGGTCTTGGACTTATTTAACAACGGTCGGCAGCCACGTTGCCAGCTCGGGGAAGAAACACAAAATAAGAATCTCCAGAGCCATAGCTGCGCCAAAGGGAATAACACCCTTGATGATTTGGGTCATCTTGCTGTCGGGGCTGATACCCTGCAGTACGAAGAGGTTCATACCTACAGGCGGAGTAATCAAGGCCAGCTCCAGGTTCAGCAGCATAACAACGTTGAACCAAATCGGGTCGAAGCCCAGCTGAACAATCAGCGGGAACAGAATGGGCAATGCGATATACAGAATGGAAACGGATTCCAAAATGCAGCCCAAGAAGAGCAACAGAATATTGATAGCGATAAATACCAGCCAACGGCTCGCGTTCATGCCTACTACATACGTAGTCAGCTGTTGCGGTGCGTCCAGAATTGTCAGCACGAAGCCGAAGAGCGCCGCACCAATCATGATTGCGAAAATCATGCAGGTAGTCTTAATCGTATCATTCAAAATGCCTACAAGATCCTTAAAGGTCAAGGTCTTGTAAATAACAAAGGTAATGAACAAGCTGTACACTGTACCGATACCTGCAGCCTCAGTCGGAGTGAAAACGCCAGTATAAATACCGCCAACAACGATTACCGGCAGCATCAGACCCCAGAAGGTCTTACGCAGCGCTTCCATACGCTCGCTCCAGGGAGCAGCAGCCTCACGCTGCAGATTGCGAGAACGATACACTACAATCGCCATGAACATCAATGTCAGCATCGCACCAGGTACAACGCCGGACATGAACAGCTTACCAATGGACTCATCAGTAATCGCACCATAGAGAATCATCGGAATGGAGGGTGGAATCAAGATACCCAGCGTACCACCTGCAGCTACGCAGCCCAATACTACTGAACGATCATAGCCACGGCTCAGCATCTCCGGAATTGCGATGGCGCCAATCGTTACAGCGCAAGCAACGGAGGAACCAGTAATAGCTGCGAAAATAGCGCAAGCCATAACAGTCGCAATGCCCAAGCCACCAGGCAGATGACGCAGCCATTTATTAGCCAGCTCAAACAGATTATTACCTACCTTGCCGGTGAGCAGAATCTGACTCATCAGAATATACATCGGCACTGCAGTCAGTACGAAATCGTCCAGCGACTTATAGCCGATAATCGGCAGCTGCGCCAGTGCGCCCTCACCGCCCATGAAGGCCAGCATACCAGCAACACCGCCCATGCCCAGGGAGAACGCTACGGGCAGGCCCATGCCTAACAGAACTAATAGAAGGATAGTAAAACCAGCAAGCATTATTTATTTACCTCCTTCGTAAAGTCCAGTGTAAAATCATTGCGCTGAATCTTGAGGATATCCTCCAGCAGCGTACGGATAATCTGCAGGAAGAGCACGCCAAAGCCAATCGGCATTGCCATCTGCGGAATCCAGAGCGGAGTGCCCAGCGTCGTCGGAGCGCAGTTATTCAGCTCCAGGCTCAGCATCGTCATGCTCCAAGATTCAACCATAAAGATAAAGCTGTAGAATATACCCATCAAAGAGGTCACTACCTCTGCATAGGTACGAGACTTAGCAGACATTCTGGACAGGAAAATATCCACATGGATATGCTTCTTGCCCGCATAGGCTACGCCCATGCCAAGGAAGCCTGCGATAACAACACAATAGGTGGAAATTTCCATAACCCACTCCGTCGGAGAGTCTAAGAGACCACGGGCAATGATTTCCCACACAATCGTAAAGCCACAGAAGAGCACTAGCGCGCCGGCGATAACGCCCACCAGCGTCGTGATAGCCTTCAGGAACTTTCCATAACTAACTAAAAATTTTTCCAAGACTTAAACCCCACTTTTACTTTACATTTTATTATAGTAAATATCACGTCAAATCGCTTAGAGGGGTTTAGAGGCGAGCAATTGCGAAGAAGGCGTACTAGAAGTACGTCGATGAGCAATTGTGAAGCATATGAGCCCCTATAAGCGATTACTTCTATAGAACTATATTATTGCTTTTTGCAAATATCGATCAGCTCTTGACCAATCTTACCATTCTCTTTAATAAACTTATCCCATACAGACTTAGTAGCCTCTTGCCAAGCCTTCAGATCAGCTTCCGGAACTACATAAACCTCTGCACCCTTAGCCTTCAGATCGTCCAGAGCCTTCAGGTCTTCCTTCTTTGCGTTAGCGCGGATATCAGCTTGAACCTCTTTAGCAGCTTCGTCCAGAGCTTTTTGTTGGTTAGCGCTCAGTTTTTTATAGGATTTATCGTTCATAGCAACGATGAATTCCGGGGAAGCGTGGTTGGTAATGGTGATGTATTTATGAACTTCATACATTTTGCGGTCACGCATAGCGGTAGTGCCGGAGGATTGGCCGTCGATGGTGCCACGTTGCAGAGCCATATAAACTTCGCCAGAGCCCATGGTTACGCTGGAAGCGCCCAGTGCTTTAATAGTTTCTGCGGAATATTTGCTGTAGCCACGAATCTTCATGCCAGCGAAATCAGCAGGTTGTTTAATGGTCTTTTTATTATTGCCATATTGAACGAAGCCATAGTCAGCCCACAGCAGCGGACGAACGCCTTTTTTCTCTAGCTCTGCGCCAAGTTTTTGACCCAGACCATTGTCGATAGCCTTGTCAACCTTTTCATAGCCAAGGAACAGGAACGGAACGTCGAATACGTCCATAGCCGGAACGATGGAAGCCCAACGACCAACAGTGTTCAGGCCCATGTCAATGCCGCCGCTCATCAGAGCGTCGTTCATGTTTTTATCGTTAAAGAGCTGACCTGCAGGATAAATAGCAATGGTTACAGTGCCATTGGTCTTTTTGGCAACCTTATCCTTCAGGCTATCCATAGCTTTTACCAGAGGATGGCTTTGCGGCAGATGGGCAGCCATTTTCAGGGTTACCTTTTGGTCAGCAGCCGGAGCTTTTTTCTCAGCACCGCCACCGCAGCCAGCGATAAGAGCCATAGCAGCAACTAATGCAACAGCAGTAAATTTCTTAGAGATTTTCATACATACAACTTCCTTTCCTTGTGCAAGCAGCTTTGCTTGTGTTTTGCAGTTTGTAAAAAATTTTTATTTATATTTTTTATCCAGCTCATTATAGTCATCTAGACCAATGAAGCTGTTAAATTGACTAAAGGTAATCATTTTATCATGGACACTATTCGTCGTGCCATCGTCCCGTAGGGCTGTCAGCACGTCATGTAAAGCCTTTGTTACAGTGTAAACCAAGGTACAGGGCCAGAAGACGATGTCAAAGCCCAGGTTTTCCAGATCCTTGCTCGTCAGGTTCGGCGTTCTACCGCCCTCAATCATGTTCGCTAGAAGAATTGTATCGGGAAAAGCCTTCGCAATTTCCTCCAGCTCCCATTCGTTCTGCGGAGCCTCGATAAAGAGTGCTTCGGCGCCACTGTCAAGGTAGAGCTTACCACGCTCGATGGCTGCATCCAAGCCAAGCACTGCGCGGGAGTCAGTACGCGCGATTAAAAGTGTATTAGGATTAGTCTTGGCGTCCGCAGCAGCGCGCAGCTTGCGTGCATGCTCAGCAGCGTCGATGACCTGCTTACCAGCCATGTGACCACAACGCTTCGGCCAAACCTGATCCTCAAAGAGGACGCCAGCCGCACCTGCATGCTCGTATTCACGCAAAGTGCGCTGTACGCTAAGAGCATTGCCATAACCAGTGTCACCATCTGCCAAAACAGGTACATCCACAGCGCGAGTAATAGTCCTTACTGCCTCCGCCATCTCCGTCATGGAGAGGTAGCCCACGTCGGGCTCGCCCAAACGAGAAGCTGCAATCGCGTAACCACCCATTACGAGGCCGTCAAAGCCAGCCTGAACTGCTACCTTCGCAGACAGGGCATCATAAACGCCAGGCAGAACCAGAATATCCTTGCGAGCAAGACGCTCACGTAATTTTTTACCAGGATTTTGTAACACTTTATTTCCTCCTAAAAAAGAAACGCATTTTATCATAAGAAAAGCCCCTACCGGCCTAACCGGTAGGGGCGTAATACGCGGTACCACCCTACATTATACTCTTGAGCCTTAACGCAGCTAACGCTTACTCCTAATTATAAGCTAAACTCAGAGCAAGGGCTCGCAGGTGAGAAAAATAACTCCATCCCGTCAGCTTGCACCAAACGCTGACTCTCTAAAGCCTGTTGTTATCTTATTCCTGTTCACAGCCGATGGATAATGTGTAATTCACTACGGTGTAAATTATAGATAGTATAACAACACATATTGTATCTGTCAAGCTTTTTGCTGCAAATTTTTCTCTATTTTTTTACATTTTTTACACATGTAGCACTCAGAGTAGAATCTGTATATTATAGGTGGACTTTTCTTTTAAATATCCTTCAAAAGGTCCTCCATGTACTTACGCAGCTTCTCTATCTTCTTGCGAACGGCAGCCGCCTTGGAGGCATCGCGAGAAACAGCCTGCTCGATTTTCGTACGCTGCAAGAGGTAATCGCGCTCCATCCCTGCCAGATAGCCCTTGAGCTCGAGCGCTGCAGGCTCGGCCTCCAGCACCTCGGAGGCATGAATCTGCCATTCCTGACCATTAATTTCCACACAGTCACCCAACTGAGGAATGTAAGTAGCAGTGCCCAGCTTACGGCCCAGCTCATCAGCCAGCGCCATGGAGGCATCAATCTCGCCATGGGTTACGAAGAAAGCCTTCGGCGTGGACTGCATACCTGCATACCACGCAAGCAGCTGCTCCTTATCCGCATGAGCACTGAAACCCTTCATATTGTAAATATGTGCGCAAACGCTAATAGTTTCGCCCATAATTTTAACTTTTTTCTGACCCTCAACAATCTGGCGCCCCAGCGTACCCTCGGCCTGGAAGCCTGCGAAAATCACGCTGCACTCCTGACGCCACAGATTGTGCTTCAAATGGTGCAGAATTCGGCCTGCATCCGCCATACCGCTTGCAGAGAGGATAATTTTAGGACCTGGGGTATCATTGATCGCCATGGATTCCTGCGCCGTAGCAGTAAAGCGCAGATTGTGCATAGCTACAAGGCGACGCCCCTGCATCTCGTACAGAGCACGTGCTTCCTCATCATATTCCTCAGGGTTCGTCATAGTAATCGCCGTCGCGCGATTGGCCATGGGGCTGTCCACATAAATGGGCACCTCGGGAATGCGACCCTCGCTAATTAATTTTTGGAAATAATAGAGCAATACCTGGGTACGACCTACAGCAAAGGCAGGGATAATCAGATTGCCTCCGCGTTCCACGGTATCATTGACAATATCCGCCAGCTCTGCCTCTTTATCATAGACCTCATGCACACGATTACCATAGGTGGACTCGGTAATAACAAAGTCAGCCGGGGATAGCTTGCTAGGATCATCGATAATTGGTTGATTTGGCTGACCAATATCGCCCGTAAAGATAATGCGAGTCTTCTTCTCTCCTTCACTCACAGTCATCTCAATGAAAGCGGAGCCCAGGATATGACCTGCTACACGCAGAATAACCTGTACTCCGGGAATCGGACTGAACGGCTTGCCAAAATCTTTAATTCTAAAGAGCTTCAGCGCGCGATTGGCATCGTCCACTGTGAAGAGTGGCTCCACCATTTTCTTGCCCGCACGCATACCCTTACGGTTAGAAAATTCTGCATCACTCTCTTGAATATGCGCACTATCGGGCAACAGGATACTGCACAGCTCCTCCGTAGACTTCGTGCAGTAAATAGGCCCCTGATAGCCATGCTTTACCAGCTTCGGCAAGAGCCCGCTGTGGTCCACATGCGCATGCGTGAGCACAATCGCATCGATTTCCGCAGGATTGAAGAGAAAATCCTTTTCATTGAACGCCTTCACCAGCTTCGAGCCTTGGAACATACCACAGTCCACAAGCATCTTCTTTTCCCCTACCTCGATGAGATAGCAGGAACCGGTTACCGTACGCGCCGCACCTAAAAACGTGATCTTCATAAGCAAAAGCCTCCTTCCAAATCGGCTAGTTAGAGCTTATCCACTGCCTCCTGGCCAAAAATTTTTGCCAGCAGCTTCTTGCTCTTCGTCTCCACCTCTTCGTCAATATAGCCTTGCACCTTGATAAGAGCTAGAGTTATTGCTACGATATCATCAGTATAGCCTAAAACAGGCATTAAATCTGGTAAAAAATCCAAGGGCGCAATCAAATAGCCTAAAGCGCCCATAATGACAGCCTTCGTAGCAGCGGGCACATCGGGCTTCTGCAGCACGAACCACAGCTGCACAGCCTTGTAGAGAGCATTTATACCAATGATTTTGCCATATTTCGTCAGCTTATCCTTAAAGCTAGTCTCGTTATAATGCTTCTCATACAATACTAGCTCTTTTTCGGTAATCTGCTTAGGATCAAACTCCTTGCTCTCGTTTTGAGCATTGACCTCCTGCTGAGTATCAGCAGTATTTTTATCCACGCTCATCTAGCTCCCGCCTCCTTCCGAGCTTGTCTAATAAAATTTAATAAAAAATGCTTAGAGTGCGTCCTTGAAGATACTGCCACCCACGAATTCACGCAGGATGGAGTTATTAGGAATCGCAGTCTCATCAATTTGTCTTACATAATAAAGCATATTCAGCAAGCGTCGTGCAGTGAGATAGGCTTTGCCGGACTCACGTGGTACAGCCTCCAAAAGAGGCACAGCGTACTTCTTCAGCACTGCCAGCTCGTAAATCAGTGTCGTGTTAAAAACAACATCCGCGCTCGTCTGGAATGGGAAAATATACTTCTCCTCGCCCTCGCGCACATCGCTCCACAGATTCAGTGTAGCCTCCGCATCATGGGAGCGAAACTGGCTATCGCGCACCATGCGACGCAAAAGGCGCGCATCCGTCGTGTGAATGCGGTTATGCTCATCAAAGGACACGGGCGTCAGCGCACTAACGTAGATTTTCATTTTGCGATTAGCAGGAATGGACGCCGTAAGCTTCTCATTCAGGCCATGAATGCCCTCAACTACGAGCACGGAATTCTCGCCCATCTGCAGCTCATTACCACGATATTCACGGCACCCCGTACGGAAATTATACTTAGGCATTTTTACACGCTCACCAGCAAGCAGCTTTGTCAGATGCTCATTGAAAAGCTCGAGGTCAATCGCTTCCAAGCATTCGAAATCATAGCTACCATCAGCCTTGCGCGGAGTATCCACACGATTGCGATAATAATCATCCATGGAAACGGGCATGGGTCTGATACCATTAACAGCCATCTGAATACTCAGACGCTGTGCCGTACTCGTTTTGCCAGAGGAGGACGGACCAGCGATCAAAATCAGCTTTAGCTCATCCTTGCGCTCCGCTACCTGGTCGGCAATACGCGCTAACTTTTTCTCGTGCAACGCCTCTGCCACCTGGATAATCCTATCAGCATAGCCCTGCTCAATCAGACTATTAAGCTTGCCAATAGTATTACATTTTATCATAGCGGACCAATCCTCTGCCTCCTGATAAGCCGCATTTAAAATCGGCTTATCCTCAAAGGGCGGCAAATAGGTCCAGTCACCAGGATCGGGGTAATTAATAACTAAACCATTACCATAGGATAAAAGCTCAAAATTAGGCACATAGCTGCAATCAGGGCACATTGGGCCGAAGAAATAACCTGGTTGGCCCTGGAGATAGTAGAGATTAAGCTTAGCATCCTCAGGCAGCTCAGCCAGGAGGGCACTTCTATCCTCATTGCAAATATTATGTTCACAAGCTATCTTTATTGCTTCAGCCTTCGGCAGTCTTTGCAGGGTAATCGGCTCTGCAGCACGGACAAGCTCCTTCATCTGCGCTTCAATTTGCTGAATATCACGATAGGTCAGCTTACGCTCGGAGTGATCAACACAATAGAGCGCACTGCCCAGCGTATTGCGTACCTCCAGCTCCACTTCGGGATATAGCTTTTTCGCCGTCACGAGCAGCATGAAGAGCAGCGTGCGCGTATACACACGCATACCCTCTGCGCTATTGACCTCGATAAAGTCCACTGTGCCATCCTCATGGAGCGGTCTTTGCAAATCAATAGCTTCATTATTAAAAATGCCTTCTACAAGCGGGGAAGCATATTTAGCCTGCAGCTCACGTGCCAGCTCGCACAGCGTGCTCCCCTCCTCCACCTGCTTCAGCTGCCCGTTAGGCAGCTTCCAGGCCAACATTTTACTCCTCCACAGCCTTCATAGCTGCATTTACTTTCGCAGCCATGCCGGCGATTTTTTTCAGCGGCACTGCGCAAACAGCGATACGTACGCCAGCTGCCAGCGGTACGGCAAAGATATTGTCCTCGTGCAGCTTATCACAAATTGCATCCGGGTTTTTCGCCGGAATAGACAGGAAGAAGCCTGCTACATAGGGCAGCATCGGCAGACCGCACTCAGCAGCCTCTTTAGTAAAGAGGTCAGCACGTGCTTTAATCATTTGGTAGTAGTAGTCACGCTCAGCGCAAACCTTTGCTAACAGCTCTGGATCGCTGTAAATAGTAGCCAGGGTGCGCATTGCCGGACGATTAATATTGGACCAGGTTGCGCGGCTGGTGTATTGGTTAATATCAGCAAACTCTTGGATAACATCCTTGTCGCTGGAAATACCGATCATAGCACCGGTACGTTGGCCGTACATGGTGAAGCCCTTGGACATGCTGTAGCCTACGATGCAGAGGATGTTCGCCGGCAGGCCGCCCAGCTTCTTGAAAATTTTACGCACTTCTTCCTTCTCGCCTGCATAGTCAATGTAAGCAACGTCGAGGAAGAAGACAATATTTTTGCCCGGTTTAGCAGCTGCTTCCTTCAGCAGAGCCAGTACGCCATCCATATCCTCTTCGGAAAGGCTATAGCCAGTGGGGTTGTGCGCAGGAGTATTCAGCAAATAGAGCAGGTTGTCCTGTTTAGCGAGCAGCTCGTCGATCTTAGCCTTCAGTGCGGGCAGGTTAAATTTATTGTTTTCGTCCAGCATTTTGTAGGTGGTGAAATTGCGGCCCATGTCAGCGCAGAGCACCTTATAAGCGCCCCAGTACCAGTCAGAGCAGAGCGCAGTCTCGCCCTCGTCGAGGTAGTTCCAAATAGCATGGTGAATCGCACCAGTGCCACCTGCAGTTGCTACAGCGGAGATATAGCCCTCCGGACGGGACTCGCCGAAAGCAGCAGTCAGTACGCAGTCCAAATATTCGGGCAGGCCGCTGATAGGAGCGTAAGCAATCAGCTCATTAGTTTGCAGGCTACGATATACCTTTTCCACAGTCGGCAGGCACACCAGCTTTTCGTCCTCATCGAGGATGGCGCCAATGGTAGCATTAGTTACAGCGTCCTTACCGTATTTAGCAGCGGCAGCTACAGCAGCAGCATTAGCACCGAAAATTTTGTCTTGGGCAGCTTTGCCCTTCGCATGTTTTGCAGCAATACTCATTGTCATGATATTTCCCTCCAATATACAAAATATAATTTAACTCTACAAATCAATCACCGTCGCGCCACTGCCACCGGCCTCAAGAGCCGCGGTCTCCAGCTTCGTGACAAAGCGATTATTTTCCAAATAAGCCGTCAGACCAGCACGCAGCGCGCCCGTACCCTTGCCGTGAATAATACGCAGCTGATGAATGCCTGCAATCAGCGCATCATCAATCGCCTTATCCACCGCCGGAATAGCCTCATCCAGCGTCATGCCGCGCAGGTCAATCTCCTGCTTCGCACTGCCGGACTTCGCCACGAACATCTGGTGAGCGTAGTTCGCGGCAGCGTTCTTGCTAAAGCCCTTGCGCTTCTTTGGCTCGGAGCTCGTGCTTACAGGCTGTGCCTTCGTTACAAGGCAGCTCTTGGCAGGAACCGTCATCTTCAGAATGCCCACCTGTACCGTGACCTCATTACCCTTGACATCAGTAATCACACCAGCCTTACCCAGCGTAATAACATGTACGGAAAGCCCCTTCTTCGCCGTCTTCGCATCCAGCGGCATGCCCTCCGGCAGCGGTGCGTCCTCGCTCAGCGTCTTATTGAGCTTCTTGCGTGCCGCCTCCGCGGCCTCCTCCAGCTTCTTCGCATCGTAATCAGCCTTCATCGCGCGCAGCTCCTTAAGCACGGCCTCGCTCTCGCGACGGCTACGGCGATAAATCTCGTCCGCCTGCTCACGTGCCTTGCGCAGCATGTCGTTCTTGCGACGCTCGAACTCCGCCTTGCTATAGGCCAGCGCATTACGCAGCTGCTCACTCTCGCGCTTCAGCTGCTCTATTTCCGCGCTACCGCTCTCGTAACGACGACGCTCGCTATCCAGCTCCTGCAGCACATTTTCCATGTGTACATGCTCCTGATTGAGGAGTAATCCTGCCTTTTGGATAATGTTCTCCTCAAGACCTAGGCGACGGCTAATATTAAACGCATTACTGCTACCCGGTACACCCATCAACAGGCGGTACGTCGGACGCAGGGACTCAGCATCAAATTCCACACTGGCGTTTTCCATGCCCTCGTGCCCATAGGCAAAGGTTTTCAGCTCGCTATAGTGCGTCGTCACCATCGTCAGCACGCCAGCCTCATGCAAATGTTCCAGCATGCTCATCGCCAGTGCCGCACCCTCATTCGGGTCCGTGCCGGCACAGATTTCGTCGATGAGGACGAGGTCGCCCGCCTTCACCTCATTTAAAATGCTGATTAAATTCGTCATATGCGCGCTAAATGTAGACAGGCTCTGCTCAATGCTCTGCTCATCGCCGATATCAGCATACACCGCGCGGAACACGGGCAGCGTTGCGCTCAGTGCCGGGATGAACATGCCAATTTGCGCCATCAACGCGAAAAGGCCCACAGCCTTCAAGGCTACCGTTTTACCACCGGTATTGGGGCCCGTGACGAGCAGCATCGTGAATTTTTCACCCAGCTGCACATCCAGCGGCACGACAATATCAGGGCTGAGGAGCGGATGACGCCCCTGATGAATATCGATTTTACCACTCAGCACAAGCATCGGGCGCACAGCATGCTGCTCCTGCGCCAGAATAGCCTTTGCGCTAATAGTATCGATTTTCGTAAAAATGTCCAAGGTTGCGAGAATAGCCCCTGCATCCTGACCCACGTTCTGGGTCAGTGTACGCAGGATGCGATTAACCTCCTCCTGCTCCTCGGCCATATAACGCTTGATATCGTTATTCAGATTAACTACAGCCAAGGGCTCAATGAAGAGCGTCGCACCAGTACCGGACTGGTCATGCACAATGCCCGGGAAATTCATCTTGTATTCCTGTTTAATAGGAATTACATAGCGGTCCCCGCGCATGGTCACGATATTATCCATGAAATATTTCTGATTATTAGGATCGTGGAGGATGCTATCCAGCTTATCCTTCACGCGATTTTTAGAAATTTGAATGGCGTTACGCAGGCCGTTTAATTTCGGCGAAGCATTATCCTTAATCTCTCCATGCTCATCAATAGCGCTCTCGATCTGCTTTTCTAAGCGACCAAATTGCTGCATGAGACCGCTATACTCGGCCAAGGTTGGCGCCATTTCGGCATTATCAGCAAGAAACTCCTTCATCGCGCGCAGCGCCTGCACTGTAGTCAGCACGTGCAGCAGTTCCTCGGGCAGTAGCACACTGCCTAATTCAGCTTGTTTTACGTCCGCCGTAATATTGTAGGCACCACCGAAAGGGAAGCGTTTGCCCCCGTCCATGATGCGCAGAGCCTCCGCCGTCTCCTCCTGTAAGCGTTTCACCTTAGCAAAATCGCTTTCAATCTGCAGTGCTACTACAGCCTGCTTGCCAAGGAAGGTCGCAGCGCGGCTTGCGAGAATATTTTTTACCTTATCAAATTCCAGGGTCCTGATAGCATATCTTGCCATTACATTACACCTCGATAGTAGTGTCCACGAGTCGTACCCGGCAAATTCTCCGGTGCTTCCACAGCACCGCCCAGCACTCTGCGATAGAGCTCAATGAGCTCGGCCAGACGCGCTTCATCATAGGTACGCGCATCAATACGCAGAGAGGCTACGCCGATTTCCGCCATATGCTGCACATTGGCCACCATGCTCAGCTCGTGCGCATTCAGCACATGCATGCGGCAGAACTGGTCCGTTGCAATCGGGAACTGTGCCTCCTTGCGGTCGCCCAAAAAGAGCTGCTCGCGGCAGTTGAACTGGCACGCACCCTTATGCAGGTCGCCCAGGAAGCTGCCACCCACGCAGTACTCGGACACCATCATTTCTAAACGACCCTGAATCATGCACTCGAGTGGCATCGGGCTAACGCTTGCCAAATGCTCCACCTGCCCCATCGTCAGCTCCAGACTGAGCACTGCGCCCCTAGCGCCCTGCTCCTGCCAGAATTCGAGACTCTGCACATTGAAAATATTCAGGGACATATCTGCCACTACGGGCAGGTTATATTTTTTAGCTAAAGGCCAGAGGCCATTATTATTAATATACACAAAATCAGGCACAAGCTCCTGCCAGAGCTCGAAAAGCTTGGCAAAATAATTTAGCTGCGCTTCTTTAACAATGCGCGGCGTTGCAAAGGCCAGCTCGCGCCCCTGCTTACGACAGAGCTCCGCCACCTTTGTGTAATCCGCATTACTCGGCAGCTGGTGGTTAAAGCAATCGCCACCGAAGAGGATACGCTCCGCACCCGCCTGCAACGCTGCGTTCACCTTGCTCACGCTATCGCAATGCACAGTGAGCTTTGCCTGCGTAGCCTTCGGCTTATGCTGTGCAGGCGTAAGCTGTGCTTTATACGTATGCACGGGCGTACGCGCGGGAGCGAAGGCCTCGAGACGCGCTGCATCGAGCGCTTCACAGGCCATGCGGCGAGCTTCATTCATCTCGCTCATCGGCACCATCACGTTTTCGTCGTGCTCGAAGGTAAGCGAATTAAGGCAGTACTCCGTCGTGCCCATGCGGTCAATCTGCTTACGCACTACCTCGTCATCCAGAGCACGTTTGCGCGCAGCCTCGACGATAAAGTTCGTCTCGCCGTAGCCCACATTGCCCTCGTCATCCGTGAGCACCACGGTCATGGGCTGCCCCATTTTCGCCGTCACAACTGCATCCACAGGAATGCGGCGCTTAGCCTCAGGGCCAAAGAATTGGCCTGCATAAGCCATCAGACGACTATCCAGAGTACGGAAAACGCGGTCGTTAAGGCGTACACCCTTCGGCACGTCGATTACTACCTGCTCCCCGGGTGAAGCGCACTCCACACTCTGCCCAGATTTGAGCATCTCGGTTACCGTCGTGCCTACACGGCCTCCCACACTCACCCAGAACTCCAGACCATCGCCCAGGTGCAGCTCCTTTTCCAGCTTCACTGTCGCTTTATTACGCTGCTTATCCAGCTTAGACACGCGTCCGATGAGCACGCCACGATTATTCGGACGACGATCGCTCATCATCTCCTTACCAGGGCGGTGCGTCATATAGGCAGTAGTAAAATCGCGGTTAAAAATTTGCTCAATATTAGCCAAATCCTCCGCCGGCACCTGATAATTGCCCGCCTTGTAGCTGTCTATAGCACGACGATAAGCGTCGACAACAACGGCTACATACTCGGGGCGCTTCATGCGGCCTTCGATTTTATAGCTCACTACCCCTGCTTCAATAAGCTGGGGCAGAATCTCTAAAGTATTCATATCTTTGGGGCTGAGCAGGTATTGGCCTGCATCCTTGCCCGCCAGCATGTCCTCTCCCTTAGCATTCAAAAGCTTGTAGGGCAAACGGCAGGGCTGCGCACAACGGCCACGGTTACCACTGCGACCGCCAATCAGACTGCTCATCAAGCATTGACCACTGTAGCACACGCACAGCGCGCCATGGATAAAAGTTTCTATCTCCGTGCCACGGCTGCAGGCTGCCTCGATTTCCTTTAAGGACAGCTCACGCGCTAGCACGCTACGCTCCATGCCTGCACTCACTGCGAAGTCCACGCCACTGGAATTAGTAATCGTCATCTGCGTGCTCGCATGCAGCGGTAGCTCCGGCACAATCTGCTTCGCCAGGCGAATAACGCCTAAATCCTGCACGATGATGCCATCCACACCCACATTATTCAGGAACATCAGATACTCGGCTAATTCACCGAGCTCGCTATCATCAACAAGGGTATTAACCGTGATATACAGACGCACATGATGCATATGGGCAAAGTACACGGCCTTCGCCATTTCCTCTTTATCAAAATTGCTAGCGTAGGCACGGGCGCCAAAGGATTTGCCACCCATATAGACAGCATCCGCACCGGCATTCACAGCCGCTTCCAGTGCTTCCCAGCTGCCTGCTGGAGCCAAAAGCTCAATAATTCTGTCGCTCATATCCCACACCCTTTACCTTTCCTTAATTGCTGCCAAAAGCTTATCATAACGCGCCTGTAGCTCATGTAGCTCCGCAGCGAGGTCCAACGCCGTCCACACAGCCAGCTTCTCGCGATTATTCACCTGCTTCGCCGCTGCCAGCTTTTGCATGCGTTCATCCACATCCTGCGCAATCGTCAGCACCTGCGTTTGCGGAGCCGAAGTGCGCAGCACATAGTTTTCATTATAAATTTGTACAGAAATTGCTGCTTTATCCTTAGCTTTTTCCATATCTTACTCCAATTTTATTACAGCCTACTTCACTACCACAGTGAAGCTCACACTATCCAGCGTCAGCTTCTCCCAGGGGCGCTTGTAGTCCATTTTAATCGTATACGTACCAGGCTGCGCAATATTCAGGAAGGTGATCTCCGTACCGGGAACGCCCACGCGCTCCTCCTCCTGGCGGGGGATAGTAAAGGAGCTACCCACCTTCGCCACCGCGGGGGAAGTAGTCGCCAGCTGCCAGCCATAGCCAGTACTCGGATTAGAATCCAGCTTAATCGCAATCAGGCCAGGCTCATCCATAATCAGCGTCTTGCCCGCAGCTGCACTCGTCAGCTTCGCAATCTGCATCAGGCGACCTGCCTCGCCAATACGCATATGGCTCAACACCTTCGTATAAGGTACGAATTCAGAATAAGCACCATGCTTATCTGCACGTAGCAAGAAACCCTCTTCAGCGAACAAAACATTGTCGTATTCGCCCTTGTTCGCTTTTAAATTTTCACGCACCTCGTCCTTATCGACGAAAAAGTCCAAAACTGTAAACTCCGCGCCCGTCGTCAAATCGATATTCAACCCCTGGTACGCAGTCTTAGCTCCATTCGTTGCAGTTAATAACAGGCTCACAAGGCTCGGGCGATTGAGCTTCACCTCGTAGGAGATAACTGCGCCATTGCCAACCTCCTTCGCCAGCTTCGTCGCCGTCTCACGAATCAGGCTATTGGCCTGCTTCTCATACGCAGCGTCATTACTGCCATCGATAAAAGGCAACGTCGCCGGAGCCTTTCCCAAGGTAGTCTGCTCCTGGAGCACGGTAGTACGCTGGTCGGCGAAAGCCCCGCTACACAGCAGCAGGCACAATAATGTAGTTAATAGTGTTTTCATAGATTATACCTCCAAAAGTAACGCATCACGAGAGGCGCCCCTTTAGGGGAGCTGGCTGCGAGCGCAGCGAGCAGACTGAGGGGTCACTGACACTTAATAGTATTTTCAATTTCTTGGCATACACTTTCAAAATTACAATCAATATCTCGGTTTGTATATCTTAAAACTTTAATACCAAGTGAATTAAAATATTGGCTTCTTTTTGCATCATAGGCCAAAGCTTGCTCTGTTGCATGTTGGTTTCCGTCTAATTCAATTACCAACATCATACTAGGTGAGAAAAAATCAGCTATATAGTTCCCAATTAGCTTTTGCCTAGTCCACTTAACTTTATGCATACGTAGAAAATCATACCATAAATGCCGCTCCTGCTTAGTCATATTCTTTCTCAATGTTCTAGCATGAGCTATATTTTTGGAGTAACTAGGAACTATAAACTGCAATTCAATATTCCTCCACTTGCCACAGTGACCCCTCAGTCATCCGCATTTACATACATATAAATTCTTATGTGACTGTGCGGACTGACAGCCCCCCTACAGGGGGGCCTTTCCATAAGCTTATCTTTAGCAAACGCTGCCGATAACTAATTGCGAATATTATAATTAAAATTACTGATGGCTCTTAATATACTCAATTGCCTTATGCATACGCTCCAGCGTCTTCTCCTTGCCCAGCAGCACCATAACATCGAACATACCAGGAGACACAGTGCGGCCCGTCAGTGCCAAACGCGTCGGATGAATCACCTTGCCCAGAGCCAAGCCGCTCTCCTCCGCAATCTTATTATACGCAGCCTCCGTAGAAGCCAAATCATACACATCATCCGCCTCAATCGCCGCAATACACTGCTCCATAATAGCAATATTCTCAGGCTTGAAATGCTTAGCTACACCCTTCTCATCATAGGACTCCACATCCTTAAAGAAATACGTAGAAGCATCAGCAACCTCCTGCAGCGTCTTCACGCGCACACGCACGCAATCCACCAATTTGGCAAAATACTCCTCGTGCTCAGCAAACCAAGCCTCATCAACCAGACCATCCTTCACAAAGAAAGGCTTAACCTCCGGCAGAATCTTCTCCAGCGGCAGCTCGGACAAATATTGACCATTCATCCAGGTCAGCTTCTTAGTATCATAAATCGCAGCCTTATGGGACATCTGCTCCAGCTCAAACAGCTTTACAGTTTCCTCCTTGGAGAAAATCTCGCGCTCATCGCCAGGACCCCAGCCCAGCAGCGTCAGATAGTTCACAATCGCCTCGGACAAATAGCCCTGACCACGGAACTCCTCAACAGAGGTAGCACCATGGCGTTTGCTCAGCTTGGAGCGATCCGGTGCCAGAATCATGGACATATGACCAAATTTAGGCGGCTCCCAACCGAAAGCCTCGTAAACCAAAAGCTGCTTCGGCGTATTGGACAAATGCTCCTCAGCGCGCAGCACATGGGTCATGCCCATCAGATGGTCATCGACTACAACTGCAAAATTGTAGGTCGGAATGCCATTGGACTTCATAATAACGAAATCGTCAAATTGGTCCATTTTATAGGTAACATCACCATGAATCAGGTCATGGAAGGTAATCGCACCCTCAGTCGGGTTCTTCAAGCGTACAGCATAGGGCTCGCCTGCAGCTACACGAGCTTTAGCCTCCTCTACCGGGATATTGCGGCAGGTAGCGGCATAGCGCGGGGATAATTTCGCAGCACGTTGTCTTTCGCGCTCCGCAGCCAGGTCCTCGGCGCTGCAGAAGCAGTAATACGCCTTGCCCTCATCCAGCAGCTGTTGGCAATATTTTTGATAAATATCGAGACGCTCGGATTGATAGTACGGGCCATAATCGCCACCCTTTTCCGGGCCCTCGTCCCAGTTAATACCGAGCCATTTCAAGCTAGTCAGAATCTGGCTAACAGAATCCTCCTTCAAACGCTCAATATCTGTATCTTCAATACGCAGAATCAGCTTGCCACCCATTTTGCGGGCAAAAAGCCAGTTGAACAAAGCGGTGCGAGCACCACCAATATGTAAATAGCCAGTCGGACTGGGCGCAAATCTTACTCTAACTTCGGACATTAGTAATCGTCTCCTTTAATAATAGTAAAAATAAAAATTCTATATCAGAATAATTATACCGCTAAGCGGACAAAAGTGCAATTATTATGTAGCCTTGTACCTCGCGCAAACGGTGAATTTATGGTAAAATATGTACAAAAGCAACAACAAAGGAGGATGCTTATGTGCCAAACCCCAGATTCAACACCTAGCTGGTCCGCTGGTGACGCCTATCTGCGTGAAAACGCGCCCGAGCTAGTTCCACTCATCAACAAATATAGCCCCTGCCCCTTGCAACCTAAGCCGGAGGAGGAGTATTTCAGCATTTTGCTCACCGGTATTATTGCCCAGCAGCTGCCACCGGAGGTTAGTCAGGAGCTACTCGTAAAGCTGGAAAGCCTTGCTGGCAAGCCCATCACTGCCTCCGCAGTCCTAACGCTAAGCGACGAACAGCTATTGAACATTGGCCTGCGCCAGCAGAAAATCGACTATCTGCGTGGCTTTGCGAATGCCGTAGTAAACGGCCCCATTGATATGCATAAATTTAAGGATATGACTGATAGTCAAATTACGAAGCAGCTGATGCAAATTCGCGGCCTTGGCCAGTGGACGATTGAGATGTTCCTCTTGCTCGGTCTCTGCCGCCCCGACGTTGTGCCCTCCGCCGATTATATCTTTAAAAAAGAGCTCCAACAGCTAATGAACCTGCCCGAGCTACCCAAGCGTGGTGTAATCAACAAGGTTACCGAGCCCTGGCGTCCCTGGCGCTCCCTCGTAGTCTGGTACCTGTGGCAGCATGCGAATGATAAGGCATAAATAAAACATCCTGATAAAAGTAATAAGTCCCGCACTGGCTCTGAGTCTAGGACTTATTACTCTTATCTGTTTAATCACTGTAAATTTCTATAAGCAATAACAAAAAAAGCTCCGCCATTCTAGCGGAGCTTTTGCTTTTTATTTAGATATTAGTAGTTGATAACCTTCAGTTCGAAGTAGCCTTGCGGATGGTCGCAAACCGGGCATTTTTCCGGAGCGTTTTCGCTAACAACGATTTTGCCGCAGTTGGTGCAGATCCAAACCTTTTTCTCTTCGCGTTTGAATACGCGATCGTTTTCGATATTAGCGATCAGAGCGCGATAGCGTTCTTCATGCTCCTTCTCGATTTGACCAACCTCTGCAAATTGCATAGCCAGCTTGTCGAAGCCTTCTTCTTTAGCGGTTTTTGCAAATTCTGCATACATTTCGGTCCATTCATAGTTTTCGCCAGCAGCTGCATCGCGCAGATTTTCCATAGTTTTAGGAATGCTGCCACCATGCAGTGCCTTGAACCAGAGCTTAGCATGCTCTTTTTCATTGCCAGCGGTCTCGCTGAAAATAGCACCGATTTGGTTGTAGCCATCTTTTTTAGCTTGGCTAGCATAGTATTGATATTTTACATGAGCTTGGGACTCGCCTGCAAAAGCGGTCATCAAATTTTGTTCAGTTTTGCTTCCCTTTAATTCCATGATAAATCCTCCCGAAAGTGAAAATAAAAAATTAGTTTTTATCCTCGCCAAGAACATCCTCATTCTCAGTATGAGTATGCTCCAGCTTTTGGCATTCGGGGCACACACCACTGAACACGATGTCATGGTGATTCATTTGGTAACCGGTAACCTGAGCCACCTTTTCATCCATATCCGGAATGTAATCGAAATTTTCCACATTCATAAATTTGCCGCATTCAGTACATTTAATATGATAATGTCTTGCCAGAATATGGTCAAAACGGTCCGCACCACTGGGAACGGAAACCTTGCTCAAAAGACCGCTTTCAACCAGGCTGTTCAGATTGCGATAAACAGTGCCTTTGCTGATGTCGGGGTATTCCATCGTAATGCGGTCATAAACCTCTTCCGCCGTCGGGTGATTTGCTAAAAAGCGTACGGCAGCGATAACGAGTTGTCTTTGGATAGTATTTCTTTTAGCCATTTCCATCATCCTTTATCAAAAATAGTTCTTAATTAGAATTATACATTCTATGTTAGAAATGTCAAGTGTTTTTTAGTACAATCCACACTTAATTCACATCTAAAATGAACACTTTTCAAGAAGTGTCCTGTAATTAATTGACTAATTCTTAATTTACCTTTTAATCATTTATATTTCGATTACAAACGATAGATAATCACACTATTTACATTTACGAATTGCTCCTACCAATTGATATTTATTATGAACTTTATTACCTTCTGTGTGACAGGTGCGTTTGACATCTGCCCCTGTTAAATATATAATTATAGCAGCTGAAAAGATAAAGTTTTATTAATGATTGAAGGTTGCTAAAATGCAAAAAATGACTTTAAATAAATTGCCCCTAGGACAGGAGGCCATTATCGAAAACGTAGGTGGCGAGGGTATCCTCCGCCGCCGACTTTTAGACATGGGGCTTACTCCCCGTACCCGCGTCATCGTGCGCAAGCGTGCTCCCTTAGGAGACCCGCTGGAAATCTATATTCGCCGCTACGAATTGACGTTGCGTGCCTCCGAAGCCAGCAAAATCAGCGTTCTTGTGGAGGCGAATGAACAATGAAGCTTCATTTCGCCTTAGTTGGCAATAAAAACTGTGGTAAAAGCACACTTTTTAACTACCTCACCGGTAGTAATCAGCATGTGGGCAATTTCCCAGGCGTAACAGTCCAAAAGAAGGAGGGCGCCCTGCGCACGACTCCCGATATCAGCGTTATCGATTTGCCAGGTATCTACTCCCTCTCCCCCTATACCTCCGAGGAAATCGTCACCCGCGACCTGCTGCTTTATAATAAGCCCAGTGCCATCATCAATGTTATCGACACGACGAATATTGAGCGCAGCCTCTACCTAACGCTGCAGCTAATTGAGCTCAATACGCCCATGATTATCGCGTTGAATATGATGGACGAGCTCACAGGTAGTGGTGGCAGCATTGATATTAAAGCACTCGAGGAGCAGCTGACCGTCCCCGTAGTGCCCATTGTGGCTAATACTGGCGAGGGTGTAGCGGAGCTGATTAAAAAGACTATAGCCATCGCCGAGGACGTCATCCTCCCCCAGCGTCTGGACTTTTGCTCCGGCCCTGTGCATACTGCGATTCACGCCGTAGCCCACCTAATTGAGGAAAAGGTGCGCCGCAAGGGCCTGCCCCTGCGCTTCACATCCACGAAGCTGATCGAAGGTGATGCGGAGTTCATGCAGGAGCTGCAGCTTTCCGAAAACGAGCGCGATATCGTAGGCCATTTTACTCAGGAAATGGAAAATGCGCTCAGCACGGACCGCGAGGCTGCGCTAGCAGATATGCGTTATGCCTATATCGAGGAGCTCTGCATGCGCACGGTACACAAGCCCCAGGACACGGAGGCCCAGCGCCGCTCCGTCAAAATGGACTACTACCTGACACATAAATATCTGAGTATCCCCATTTTTATACTTATCATCGGTCTCGTCTTCTACCTGACCTTCGATGTAATCGGTCTTTTCCTCAGCGGCATTCTCGGCGATATTCTCGACAGTATCACAGCCGCCGCGGACGAAGGACTGACAAATTTTGGCATCAACCCCGCCATGCACTCGCTTATTATCGACGGCATTTTCGCTGGCGTTTGCAGTGTACTATCGTTCATCCCGACGATTGTCACGCTGTTCTTCTTCCTCTCACTACTCGAGGACAGCGGCTATATGTCGCGTGTAGCCTTCGTCATGGATAAGCTGCTGCGCAAGATTGGCCTCTCGGGCTCCTCCTTTATCCCGCTCATCATCGGCTTCGGCTGCAGCGTCCCTGCCATTATGGCGACACGTACGCTAGCGAGTGAGCGTGACCGCAAAATGACGATTATGCTGACGCCCTTCATGAGCTGCAGTGCCAAGCTTTCTGTTTACGGCATTTTCATCGGCGCCTTCTTCCCGAAGACGGGTGCGCTCGTAATGCTCTCGATTTACCTTCTGGGCGTCATTGTGGCCGTGGTAACAGGCGCGCTACTTAATAGCTTCGTCTTTAGCGGCAAGCCCGTGCCCTTCGTCATGGAGCTGCCTGCCTATCGCATGCCCACGGGACGCAGCATCCTGATGCACATGTGGGAAAAAGCGGAGGACTTCATCCACAAAGCCTTCACCGTTATCTTCATGGCCAGCATCATCGTATGGTTCCTACAAAATTTCAATTCGCAGTTCTATATGGTAAATAGCAACGAAAGTATTATTGCGGAAATTGGTAAAATAACGGCGCCCATCTTCGCTCCCCTGGGCTTTGGCGATTGGCGCATGTCCACAGCGTTGATCACAGGTATCACGGCTAAGGAGGTTGTCATCAGTACGCTTTCCGTGCTCGCTGTAGATGCTACTGGCAATGTTAATCTGCCCGCGCTCTTCACTCCGCTCACGGCCTATACCTTCCTCGTGTTCTGCCTGCTTTACCCGCCCTGCGTGGCCTCTCTTGCCACCATGCGCAAGGAACTGGAGTCCCGCCCAGCCACCATTGGCATCATCGCCTACGAGCTCGGCATCGCCTGGGTCATGGCCTTCATCGTGCGCCATATCGGTCTCATGCTGGGATTTAACTAAAATAATCATAAACTAAATATAAAAGCGATAATACTGATAAGAACGATAAGAGTGATAAGTCCCGCACCGGCTCTGGGCCTGGGGCTTATCACTCTTATCACATTTATCACTAGAAATATCAAACGAGCAGACAGCGTAATGCCATCTGCTCGTTTTTTGTTACTCATGCTTATTTTATTGAGATATAATCCTCGCTATCGTCCTTTTCGGCAAATTCAACTATGGTCTCCTTACCTTTATCTACATATTTTTGTTCAGGTGTAGGAATACCTTTGCCCGTATTCTCACGCTCCAATGCCTTTTCCACAGACTTGCCCGCATATTCTTTAGTGAACAAAGAGCGTTCAATAACCTTTTCCGGAGTCCGAGTACTATGCTTGCCATCAATAGTCACGCCATTACTTACTCTACCGATGATATCTTTCGTGCTTAAATCATACCCATTAATGGACAGTTTATCGACCAGCATGCTGTAGGCATTGTTGGGCTTATCTTTAATCTGCACATGTACCTTATCAGTATAAACATTGGCAATATTAGTCACTACTAAATTCTGCAGCGTAATATGGTCGGGGCTATACAGACTCAGCTCGTCAATTTGGCTATTCTGCAGCAAGAGATCGCTTGCACTAGAATTAGTCAAGCCAACATAGCCAGCAGCACCATTTTGGCCACTTATTGTCAAGCTGGCGGCCGCATTGCTAGTATTAACAAAGTCATCAATGCCCACTCTATTAGCAGTAATGTTGGTGTGACCGCTATTTGTCTTCAGGGTGTCAATTGCAACAGTATTCCCAGCATTTAGGGTAATGTTACCACTCGTACTAGAGATACTAGCCGTGCCCTTGTTCTTGCTAAAGTCAGTACCGCGATAACGACCATCGGCAGTAATAATGCCGCCCTTAGGAGTAGTTGCCCCTACAGGCACACTGCCTCGCTCGCCCACACCCTGCAATGCATTGACACTGCTCTTGCTAGTAATCTTGATATCCTTCCCTGCAGTGAGATTTATATCCGCACCAGCAATGCTTTGTGCTGTGATATCGTTGCCTGCACGCATCTTCACATCAGCTGCACTAGTAACGTTTTGCACATCAACACTGCCATCTGCAGCCACGTCTATACTATGAGCCTGTAGCGTACCTGCACTCACAGCGGCAGCACTATCAATAGTCAGCTGCGCACCAGCCACAGCAGCCGCAACATCTACGTCAGTAGTGGAATTGATCGCAATATCCTTAGCTGCAGTTACGTTTACAGCAGCAAGCTCACCTTCATTACTAATCCGAACATTCTGCGCCATAATCAGGTTATTGTTCACAGAGCCCTTATTAGCAATATCTACATCGCCCGTAGCATTAATCGTACCACCGCTTACTATGCCTTGATTATCAATATGCGCATCCTCGCCCACATTAATCGTGCCACCGCTTACTGTACCATTGTTAGTGATAGTCGCGTTTCCTTCTGAGCTAATGGTGACGCCTACAAGCTCACCAGTATTAGCCAAGCTCAAAGAGTCTGCGTTAAAGCTACCACCACTAAGTCTACCCGTGTTGCTCAAAGTCAAGCTCTTAGCACTTACTTCAGCATTACTCAAATCACTATTAAGCAGCAAATCAGCGTTTTCTATAGCAGAAGACGTGAGCTTACCATTGCTTTCTGTAATCGCAATGCCCAGCGTAGAGCCTACTTCAGCACCGTCCGTAACCTTCTTACCAAGATTTTGGGCGCCAATCAGCGTAATATTCTTCGCCTTCAGATTGGTATTTTGAGCCTCGCCATAGCCCAGAATATCGTTCGCGCTCGAGCCATCACTTTCTCTTACATCGAGCACGATATCACCGCTTGCGGAGTAAACAGTATCGACAAAGAGAGTTGCCTGCTTAGCAAGCTTTATGTCGCCCTCGGCACGCGCAATTAACTCATTCTCCACATCCTGAGCCATATTGTCTGCATCCTGCAGCGTAATCTGCGTAATAGAACCACTTGCAGACTCTAAAATCACACGTTCACCTGAAGTAATCACAGCATTAATTGTATTTTCAAGAAGCAAGCTGAAAGCATTGGCAAAGCAGGGATTATATTTACACTTATTAATTTACTTTAATTAAAATTTGGAATTTCGGGCACTGCGCCAGATAAGCTCCACCGGCAAATTAGATGCGCCCGGTGGCGACCAAATGAAGCTATATTTGCCACTCTTTAGCTGCGCCAGCTCCACAGCCTCCTCAATCGTTTCCCCAAGGGAAACAGCATAATCAGGCAGAGCTAAAAGCTGACGCTTGCCCTCGTGCTCCAGCACACCATAGCCAGCAAAGGAGCCACCTATTGGATTGAGAATCAAGCTTACAGGCTGCTTACTTTTGACAGTAAAATCCACCCTGTAATTGACGCCGTAATTACCATAATTCTCCGCGGGTAAGCCTGTTGTAGCATCCACGCCCTTGATATAGCCCTCCTCGGAGCCTGCCAGCTTCAGCTTCACTGCCTCTTTGCCATCGATGGGCTTCTTCACAGCGTAATTCCAGTCCGCATTCTTAAAGGTACCACGCAAGGGATGCTCATCCATAGGCTGAATAGGCGCATTATCGTTAAAGAGCAGGATATCTGACTGGGGCTCGCACATGAAGACAGTGAGCTGGGTCGGCGCACTAAGCTCTAAATCCAGCGTACCCGTCAGCAGCTCATCCTGCTTAAGAATATCGCCCTTACCGGTAAGCAGCTCGACATATTGCCCAAAGCCCAGCTTGCCCTCCAGCTGACGTTGCTCTGCATCGCTAAAATATTGACGCTGAGCCTCCTTACCATCACCCATCCAATTATAGGTGTGACCGCCCTGACCACTGCGCACCAGCTTATACTGCACAGGGCGTAGCTTCTCGTTTTTCAAGAGCACTACCAGCTTCTTATTCCCAGGAACAGCATTTACATGGTGAAAAAAGAGACGCACCTGCCCCTGAACCGTATCACGATAGAGAATACCGGTACGATATACCATCTCAGGACTATCGCTAAAGAGCAGAGTGGGACCATTAGCCACGAACTGCGCCTCCAGCGTCCGCGCCTCGTAATCCTCCGGGATGGAGAGTGGCGTCTGCGCACTTGCTATGGTACTAGAGCCCAGCATGGCGGAAAAAGCACAGGCACCCAGAATTTTGCCAATTTTAGTTAAATATTTAGATTCAAACATTACTTATCACCTTTTAAATTAAATTTTGCGTTAATGTAAAAGCGCAAATTTCCTTAGCTTTACGCTCTTACATAGCTACAAAAGATAATGCTCCCCTGGCACAGAGTCATACAGGGGAGCAATTTTGTTTAAAAATTATTTCAGAGAGTTTTGGTAGTCAGCCATGAATTGAGCCAAGCCCTTGTCAGTCAGCTGATGCTCAATCATTTGTGCCAGTACCTTAGTCGGGATGGTTGCGATTTGGCAGCCGGTCAGCATAACCTTTTCTACATGCTGAATATTGCGAATACTAGCAGCGATAACCTCGGTTTCAATACCATAGATTTGGAAAGCCTTGACGATATTAGCTACGAGCTGCACGCCATCCTCGCCGATGTCGTCCAGACGACCGATGAAGGGGCTAACGTAGGTAGCGCCGGCACGAGCAGCCAGCAGCGCTTGGCTCATGCTGAATACGAGGGTAACATTGGTTTTGATGCCCTCGGCGCTCAGGATTTTGACAGCCTTCAGGCCTTCAGGAATGCAGGGGATTTTGATAACAACATTGGTAGCGATTTTGGCAAGCTTGCGTGCTTCCTCCACCATGCCTGCGCATTCAGTGCTAATTACTTCAGCGCTAACGGGGCCGGAGACGAGGGCTGCGATTTCAGGGATAACTTCAGCCTGGGTGCGGCCGCTTTTAGCGATCAGGCTCGGGTTGGTGGTAACGCCATAGACTACGCCCCAGTCCACATATTTAGCGATTTCTTCTACGTTGGCAGTATCCATAAAAATTTTCATAATTACACCTCAATACAGTTTATTAAAAATTAGTTATATAATTCATAATTATATTATCCTTACGCTCAACAAGAATTTTTTAACGCTCATTTCGTTGGGTACAATTACGAAGCGTCGGGGTACTATTTGCGTGCAGAACAATTTACTGTACGAAACCCTAGCTTCTATTGTACCTACAACTCATTCGCTAAAATTCTTATTCGCTCCACGATAATATAATTATTCATTTTACTCTTGCTTTCTACTTAAAGAAAAACTTTACTTCATGTTGAGCGCAAGGATATTATTATTACTCTTTTTATTAGTTTTAATATTATTTGCTTACGGCAAAATCACAGCCTTTTGCGCGAAGGTCTGTCCCGGCAAGCTCATAGTCATAATAGTGCTCCAGATGAGCAGCTTGTCCCCCGGCTTAATGCTTGCGTACTCCGCACAGGAATTGCCATCAATTGTCGCAATCACACTCTGCGTCGTATTCAAAACGCGAATTGCAAGCTTATTGCCCGTGAGCCTTACTTGGTCGACTACGAAATATTGGGGCAGGAACTCCTTGCGTACATCACCGATAACCAGAGCATAAGCCTGCGCCTGCGGCGGTAGACTGCGCGTCATGCGAGCAGAATAGTAGACCATCACCTTCTGCCCCACCTTAAGCGCGCGCGCCATGCGTAGCTTGCCCTGTTCTCCTTCGATAATGTAGGTGTCCTTATTCACAAGAGCAGCGACACTCTCCTGTCCCTCGCCCTGAATAATGACCTTGTCGTCCTCTATTGCCGTAATTTCTCCCATCATGCGCAGCATGCTGGGGTAACGCATTTTCTCTTGGTTGATTTCAAAGGAGCCCAAGGGTCCCTCCTTCGCCAAAGCCTCGGAAGCAAAGCCCATGCTCATGCCACCTAAAGCTAATAAGCAGCTCGCCACTGCCATAATTTTTTGCACTCTATTCATAGTTGTACCTCCGCTAGGATAGTTATTTAAAGCTTATGAGTATAGTATAACATAAATATATGGCTAAAGTATGGCAACCGAAATAGATTTACTCAAGACGAGTGAGAAGGTATCAGATACGAGGCGCGGCTCCGACGGCATATAATTAATACTCCTAGGAGCCGCGCTGAAGTAGATAGTGCCTTATCGCTCGTCTTATTTATTAGTAAAGTGAATAGCGATCTCCGTCAACAAAGCCGCCGCCTTCCACAAGCACTCCTCATTAAAGTCGAAATGACTATTATGATGACCAGCTGCGATATGCGTACCATACATCATATACAGCGCACGACCACCCTTTTGCTGTACGCGCTCCATGAAATAGCCGCAGTCCTCACTGCCGCCCATATCCACATACTCGCTAATCTCGTCATAATGGCACTTCTCCTGCGCCAGCAGAGCAACCTCATGCCCCAGCTCCGCATCAGGCAGGCACGCAGGCGCACCGCCAGCCATGCTAACCTTCAGCTCCACATCATACATAGCAGCGCAAGCCTCCAGCATTCTGCGAGCCTCCGCTACCATGAAATTATTAATCTCCGTAGTCGCACCACGAGTTTCCAGCTTCAAAGAAGCGATATCAGGCACTACATTACGACCAGTGCCCGCATTCAGCACGCCCACATTAATGCGGCTGGAGCCCTGACTGTGACGGCTAATCGTGTTCAGGGAAATAGCTGCCTGGCATGCTGCGAGCAGCGCATTCTTGCCCTGCTCCGGTGCAGCACCTGCATGCGCGGACACACCCTTGAACTCAGCATCCAGCTTCGTCGTAGCCAGGAAGCCGTCCGTCATCGTTACGAGCGCATTATCATTCGTAGCCTTAAAGCCGATATGGCCGCCAAAGAGATAATCCACATCGTCAACAACACCTGCATTAACCATGGCATACG
>JAXEPX010000102.1:0-20520 GCA_034117325.1 Phascolarctobacterium sp.
ACAGAGGTAGGAGCTATAATTTTCATATAGTTCACTACGATAAAGGTGTTACGTAACAGAGGCTACTATCATGATGGTAAGGATATTATAGCACCATAATTAGATAGAATCAAGAGAAAAGTCAGAAAATAACGAAAACAAACCTAGAGATACTTGTGAATTAGTGCGCAAAAATCAGTCGATAAGCTGCGAGAATTTTTTCATAATGCTAGCACATTTTTGCGGATATATGGTACAATATATACAGTTATATGTCCGCTATTTTTGCAAAAGTCCGTATTTATATAGCGTAAGCAAAATTTTAAGGGAGGCCCTAGCATGATCAATACCACAAGCTATACCGTGAACCTGTCATCCTATTCCATCGGCGCTGATGCTTATAAGCAGATTCCCTACGCAGCGCGTTTTCTGGGCAAAAAGGTCGTAGTCATCGGCGGCAAAACTGCTCTGTCCAAGGCTAAGGACGCTATTATCGAGGGCGTAGAGGGCTCCGATATCAAGATCCTTGACTTCATCTGGTACGGTGGCGAATGCACTCATGAAAATAGCCATATGCTCATGGAGCTGCCCGCTGTGCAGGAGGCAGATATTATCTTTGCTGTAGGTGGCGGTCGTGCTATCGATACTGTTAAATACGCAGCCCATCTCATGGATAAGCCCCTCTTTACCTTCCCCACCGTGGGCTCCAACTGTGCGGCCTTCTCTGCGCAGGCTATTATGTACTACCCGGGGGGCAGCTACCGTGGCAATTTCCCCACGAAGCCCTGCAACCATTGCTTTATTAACTCTGCCATCATTGCAGATTCCCCCGAGCCGCTCTTCTGGGCAGGTATTGGCGATGCGTTGTCCAAGGAGTTTGAGGTAGTCTTTGCAACGCAGGACGACCAGCTTTTCCATACCACGCTGCTGGGCCAACAAATTAGCCGCGTGTGCACCGCTCCAATCTTAGAGAATGGTAAAAAGGCGCTGGAGGACTTCCGTGCGCATAATAATAGCTTCGAACTGATTCAGGTCATTCTGGATATCATCATCTCCACTGGCTTGGCTTCTAATCTGACCACTACGGCGGATAATGCATATTACTATAACAGCATGCTGGCTCATTGCGTATATTATGGCTCCACTGTGACGAAGAAGGGCCATAACCATCTGCATGGCGAGGTAGTAGCGCTGGGTACGCTGGTACAGGTAGCCTATGCCGGCGATATGGACATGGTGAAGACGCTGATGGACTTCAACTACTCCATCGGCCTGCCCGTTTGCTTCGACGATGTGGAAATCGAAGAGGATGAATTCGAGACCATGTATGAAAAATTCAAGACCTCTGCTGGCTGGAAGCATAAACCTAAATGCGTGAATAAGGAGCACTTCTTCGAGGTCATGAAGGAGGTCAATGCTCTGGGTCGTGCCTATAAAAAGGAGCACGCTTGAGCCTCTTATAATTGTCACTGCGGAAAAAGTGGCGAGAAAAATAAAAAATAGCACAAAAAGCTGTTGACAGTAGTAGCTGATTGTGGTATTATATATACGTTGCTAATGCAGCAATGAACGCGGTAGTGGCGGAACGGCAGACGCGCTAGCCTCAGGAGCTAGTGGGGGCAACCCCGTGGAGGTTCAAATCCTCTCTACCGCACCAAAGTGGTGCTTAAAGCCTAGGATATTCTCCTAGGCTTTTTTGTTATGTGAATTAAAATAGGAATTCCTCCACCGCTCACGCGGTCCCCCTCCCTTTTAAAAGGGAGGCTCTCTTCTATAGTACTTCGAGAATAAAAATGTCTTGCCAAGCGGCGAAAGTTATGTGAAAATAGGATTAGTATATTTTGTGAACGAGGAGGGAAAGCTTGTGGAGGGTAGAACGCTGAAGGCTAGCGTAATGGTATTAGCGGGCTTTTTCGTCATTGGAGCTATTGCCGGTGCCTGCTATGCTTTAGTCAGCGCTAGCGGCACAGGAACGGAAAAATTTAATACGGCGCAGCTAACCCAGGGACTGCGCTATGCTGAGGTGGAAGCAGGAAGGCTGCAGTGCGAGGTGCTGACGGATAAAGCGGAGCTCTTTAATATGCCTTCCGGCCTGCAGGGAAGGGTCATCGGGTATATGTCCAAGGGCGTAAAGGTGGACTATCTGGAGACGGTTTCCAGTCAGGATCAGGACGAACGCTATGGCTCAACTGCAGTGGAGCTTGAGTTCCAGCGCTTCTGGGGAAAACGCCATGTGATCCCTGAGGGAACGCAGGTAGAAATCCTGCGCCAGGATACTGGTAGTGGCGAAATCAAGGGACGCGTTTATGTGGATGGCAAATATTATGACAAGGATTTTGAACGCGAATATCTGCATTTGCCCTATGTAGGCCAATGGAAAAAGGTGGAGTTTCAGGGTAAGCCCGGCTTTATGAAATATGAGACTCTGTCCGAAAGCAAGCTGTTTTAGTGCTGTGAGGTGAAGATGATGAGTAAAAGAACAATGATGATTATTCTGGCTGTGATCTTTACTTTGGCAGGCTTTGCGACTAGCAGCAATTTGTTGGGCACGCGGCTGCGGACTATTAGCGTCCATAATGGGGATGTTTTTTATAAACAGCCTTCGCTGCATGCAGAAAGCTGTACAGCACTCTTTAATGTCGGCGAGGAACTGCTTGTGATTGATAAAGTGGAGCTGAAGGCGCCTACGGCTGTGGTGATGCTGAAGACGCAGCTGGTTGAGGATAAGGAGCATGTGCATTATAAGCTGGCGGAGGGAGCAGTGTATAAAATAGCTGACGCTCAGCTGGACAAGCCGGGAAGTGTGTGTAGGCTTGCTTTAAAAACTACGAAGGGGTTGGCTGTTGAATTAGAGGTTGCTAAGGATTTAGTTAAGCCTGTTGATGAGGGTACTTGGTTGAGGGTTAGGAAGAAAGGGAGCAATTCTTCTAAGGACGCTGAAGGGTGGATGTTGCAGAAAACTCAATGGAACTAACGATAAAGAAAAATAAAAAAATGAGCCACACAGATGATAATGTGACTCATTAAAAATTTGTAAGACAGCGGAGAAGGTATTAGATACGAGCAAAACCGACGACGGCGTACTAGCGGTACGTCTAGGAGGTTTTGCGAAGTAGATGATGCCTTATACGCTGTCTTTTTGTTAGAGCTTGTCTCCGCTAGCAGCAATAACTCTTTCAGCAGCTTCGCCGAGATACCAGCGTATTACCGAAAAGAACGGTAGCGAAGTTCCTTCGTAGTTCGGTACAAGGCACGTTTCTGCTAGCATCGTGAGGACCTCTTCTAGAGGCATGCCTTCGGCGGTTTCGGCGGCAATTTCGTCCTCCAGCTTTTGGATGACGGCAAGGCGCATACGCATGAGGCGGGGAGCATTGAGGTTGAGCTCCTTAATCGTGCTTTCGGCGCGGCGCCAGAGCTTTTTCGGGCAGGAGTCGTAGTCTACGAGCATTTTGCCGCTATGCTCCGTGTAGCAGAAAAGACGCTTCTGTCCCGGAATTTTTAAGGGATTTAAAATGAGCTGGCTAATGGGCTTGCTACCCTTCGGCACGTCGCAGCTACGGTCGTTTTTGTGCTGGGAGTAGCGCCATTTGGCATCGGGCACATAGGGTTGGCTACCGCCGTGGCAGACGCCCAACATATTGTTCCAATCGAGGTGGTAGTTGTGCCCGTGCTCCGTGGTGGCGCTTTTGGGGTAAAAATGCTCCACGCGGAAATCATCGACCTCGGGCTCCTCCTCAGCCAGCTTAATGCTAATTTCGCAGTAGGCGCAGAGGCCGTGCTGGTCGCGCAGGATTTGCTGTTTAACCTGCTGGTAGCCGTAGTGGGAACGACGGCGGAAGTGCTCCCAGCTTTCGGTCGGATATTTCGTGCGATAACGTTCTAGTGCCTCGGGTTCAGGTTGGCTTTTATAGACACGTTTCATGAGCGTTTCCTCCGGAATTGACGCATACGGATATCCATGTCTGCTCGCAGGAGGGCGGGCTCGTTGCCATGACTCCAGGCATCAAGCTCTTTACGCAGCTCCTTGGCTTCGTCACTATCCCATTTATCTTCACCGACAAGCTCTAGATAGCGCTTCAGCTGCTGGACGATGGGCAGACGCTCGGAGCGCAGGGTGACATTTTGAATATCCTGCAGGATCTGGGCACTGGAGGCACCCAGCGCAAAATTAACACGGCGCACACCTTCGAATTTGCGACCCCAGACGAGGACTCGCACGCTTTCAGGTGGCACGCTGCTCAGTACCTGCGGGCTGTGGGTGGTAACAATAAATTGGACCTGCGGGAAGGCACGCATTAAATCGGGGAGTACAGTTTGCTGCCAGAGGGGATGCAGGTGCATGTCGATTTCGTCAATAAAAACTACGCCCGGGGTATCGACTACAGCACGTTCGCCCAGCTGTGGATTAAGTCGTACCATGCGGTAGGCCAGGTCCGCTACCATACTCAGAACACTGCGGAAGCCGTCACTGAGGTCCTCTACAATCATTTCGCCGGTATCCGGATGGCTGATAACGAAGGTATCCAGCTCTTTATTATAGTATAAATCGCGTAAGCCCGTGCTTTCTAGGCAGGCATCGATGGCACGCAGGACTGCCTTTTGAATGAGAGCATGCTCGGCGGCGTTTTGCTCATTGCTTGCAAATGCACGTTCCTGAAGCTTTCTGAACCAGCGCCCAAAGCTACTGTAGGAGCTGGAGGGCTCGAGGCATTCCTCATAGCCCACGCTGCGCTGGGCGAGGGGCTCTGTATCCTTATTCATCAGGCGACTGTCAAACCAGATGCGAGCCGTGCCGTAATAGGCAAAGGCGGGCAAAAGAATACTCGGCTGGCTGTGCAGAGCGGCGCACAGGTTTTGGCCGCAGCTCACGATTTCTGCGCAGTTCTCGACTACTCCTGCTTCGCTAATGCTTTTGCTACAGGTAGTCTTGCTGCCTTGGAAATGGACATCTAGCTCGATGCTAGCAGGATATTGGCAGTGCATATGATCAATATGGAGGCCGTCAGCCTTGTAAATGGGTACACGGCGTACATCCTTGGAAGTGAGCTGCTTACCAGGTAGGTTAAAGGCACGCAGGTAGGGCTCCAGGGCCATGGCTAGGGCGTCAAAAATAGCTGTTTTGCCCTTACCGTTTTCACCTACGATTACGGTTAGTCTGGGCTCAAAATCAATGTCTAGCTCATCATAGCAGCGGAAATTTTTCAGCCTAAGTCTCTCAATTTGCATGGTTTCGCCTCCATTTTGTTTCTATATTAACATTATACTGCTAAATAGAGAAAAGGTGGAAATAATTTGTGATAAATATTAGGCAATTTTGCAAAAATGGTGTATAATAAGCACGCTACCTTGCTCTGCAGGTAAGACTATACTAACTAAGACTAGGGATGATATTAGATGAATATATTTTTATTATTAGCAATTGCCATGGGCATTATTATTGTGCTGCTGCGTAAGCACATTCCCATTGGCCCTTGCATGCTGGCGGGCGGACTTTTTATTTGGGCGATGAAGACGCCGAGCGTGCATTATTTGTGGCAGGGCTTGACAGAGACGTTGACCATGAGCCGCACCTATGATATTTTGTTTGCGCTCTATTTTGTAATGTGTCTGGAGATTGAGCTGCGTACTAGCGGCGCGCTGGCCGGCATGGTGCATGCGCTGCAGCGTATTTTTTCGAGTAATCGCGTAACCTTGGCGGTTATGCCTGCTTTCTTAGGTTTGCTTCCTTCCCTGGGTGGCGCGCGTTTCTCAGCGCCCATTGTTGAGGAGGCTAGTAAGGGGCTCGATTTGAGCCAGGAGCATCAGGCGGCGATTAATTTTTGGTTCCGCCATATTTTTGAATTTTCCAGTCCTATTATTCCGGGTATGATTATGGCCTGCAATATTGCGGGTGTAACCTATAGTGAATTTATTTTGCATTTATGCTGGTTGACGGTGCTAGCCTTCGTGACGGGCTGGGTTGTGCTTATTCGCCCGATAAAAATGGATAGCGAGACCGGTTATGTGGAGGATGCAGCTGCAAAGGAGCAAAATACGCAGGACCTGTGGCTGAGCCTGTCCCCGGTAGTATTGACCTTTATTCTCGTCGTTTTCTGTGATATGAATGCGTCCATGGGTATGGGCGTGGTAACAGCAGGCCTCTTTTTCGTGCTGCGCTTTACGAAGCGCTTTGTCAGTCTGAAGGAGGTTGTGTGCGGCGCCTTGGATATGAAGATGTTCTGCAATGTGCTTTGCATTCTGTATTTTATCCAGATTTTGACTGTTACTAATGTGCTGCGCGAAATCGTTGATGCCTTTCAGAGCTCTCCGCTACCGGTGCCCGTAATTATCGGCTGTGTTTCCTTGATTATCGGCGTGCTGACTGGTATGAGTCAGGGCCATGTAGCTATTGTTATGCCCATTGTTGCAGCAATGCAGACGGGCAGCCTGAATTTGGCAGGCGTGGCTATGGCCTTTGGCGTAGCTGGACAAATGCTGACGCCCACCCATATGTGCCTTGTGGTGACGGTGGATTATTTTAAATCCAATTTCTTTAAAACTTTGAAGCCCATTCTTTTGATAGAAATAATTATCTTGACGATTTTCAGCGCCTACTCCTTCTTGACCTGGTAAATAAGAAGAAAGTCCTGCTTAAACTCTGATTTAAGCAGGATTTTCTTTATTTATGCAGAATTATAAGGATGAATAGTGTTCCTGAATTTTGGAAATATGCGTAAAAATTGGATATAGTAAGTCTAGAGAGGAAAAGGAGTTAGGAAGATGCAGGTTAGTAATAAGGCCTTCAAGGCCTATGATGTGCGTGGTGTTTATCCCACGGAAGTAAATGAAGAGATGGCTTATCGTATGGGGCGCATTTTTTCAGCTATGTTTGCAGCTGAGACTGTAGTTGTAGGTCACGATATTCGTCTGAGCGGTCCTGATCTGGTCGCTGCGTTGACCGAGGGCTTGCGTCATGGTGGCACGAAGGTTATTGATATTGGCCAATGTGGTACCGAGATGATTTATTTTGCTACAGCGCATTTAAAGGCTGATGGTGGTATTATGGTTACTGCCAGCCATAATCCTAAGGAGTATAATGGCATGAAGCTGGTACGTCGCGATGCACGTCCTATTTCTGCTGATACAGGCCTTAAGGAAATTGGGGAAATGGTGGCTTCGAAGGAGGAAATGCCGCATCAGCTGGTACCTGGTAAAAAGCTGGGACAGGTGGAAAAGGTGGACATTGTGCCTGCCTATATTAAGCATTTACTGAGCTATGTGGATTTAAAGGCGCTGAAGCCCTTGAAAATTGTGGCTAACCCCGGTAATGGTGGTGCCGGACCGATTCTGCAGGAACTGGCAAAGCATTTGCCCTTTGAATTTATTACTTTAAATGATACTCCGGATGGTACCTTCCCCAATGGCGTGCCCAATCCTCTGCTGCTGCCCAATCGTGAAGCGACGGCTAAGGTGGTGCGCGAGAGCGGTGCTGATTTAGGTATTGCCTGGGATGGCGATTTCGACCGCTGCTTCCTCTTTGATGAAAAGGCTGATTTTATCGAGGGCTATTATATTGTAGGCCTTTTGGCAGAGGTTTTCCTGCTGAAGGAGCCGGGGGCAAAGATTATGTTTGACCCGCGCCTGACCTGGAATACAGAGGCTATTCTGGCTCGTGATGGCGGTGTGCCCGTACGCTGCAAGAGTGGCCATGCTTTCATGAAGGAGTGCATGCGCAATAATGATGTGCTCTATGGCGGTGAGATGAGTGCCCATCATTATTTCCGTGATTTTTCCTGCTGCGATAGTGGCATGATTCCCTGGCTGCTGGTAACGGAGCTAATGTGCCGTAGCGGCAAGAAGCTCAGTGAGCTCGTAGGTGAACGTGTTGATATGTACCCCTGCAGTGGTGAGATTAACCGCAAGGTGGCGGATTCTGCGGCTGTGCTGGCAGAGCTGAGCAAAAAATATGCAGATGGCCAGCAGGATCATCTGGATGGACTTAGCGTAGCCTATGACAAATGGCGCTTTAATGTGCGTGTTTCTAATACGGAGCCTGTAATGCGTCTGAATGTGGAGACGAAGGGCGATAAGGAGCTTTTGGCTGCGAAAACTAAGGAGCTACTGGAGCTTATTGGCGGCGAGGAAGCGTAAAATATAGATAATAAAGCTTAAAAAGAGGTTTTGCTTGATGAATATTCTTGTTACCGGCGGTGCCGGTTATATTGGCTCCCATGTGGTGGAGGAGCTGCAAAAATGTGGCTATACGCCCATTGTTTACGATAATTTTTCTACTGGGCATGAAGAGGCTGTGCCCGATGATGTGCAGCTCATCGAGGGTGACATCCATGATGTGCGTTTTGCGAAGCATATTATGGAGCAATTTAAGATTGATGCTGTTATTCACTTTGCGGCAAGCAGCCTGGTGGGCGAGTCCATGACTAATCCATCCAAGTATTATTTTAATAATGTGGAAGGCAGTATACATCTGCTGGAGGCTATGCGTGGTGCTGGTGTGGACCGCATTGTCTTTTCCTCCACAGCAGCAGTTTATGGCGAGCCGGAGCAGGTGCCCATAACCGAGGATAGCAAGCTGGCGCCGACCAATGTTTATGGTCGCAGTAAGCTGATGATTGAAAAAATGCTGGCGGATTATGATATGGCCTATGATATGCGCTATGTCGCTTTGCGCTATTTCAATGCAGCAGGAGCTTCGCCGACGCGCGATATTGGTGAGGACCATAATCCCGAGAGTCATTTGATTCCTTTGATTTTAAAAACAGCGCAGGGTGTGCGCAAGCAGGTGGCAATCTTTGGTACTGATTATCCGACGGAGGATGGTACCTGCATTCGCGATTACATTCATGTCTGCGATCTGGCGAGAGCGCATGTGCTCGCACTAGAGCACCTTTTAAAGGGTGGCGCAAGCCGCATCTATAATTTGGGCAGCGAAAATGGCTTTAGCGTGCGCCAGATGATTGATTCTGCGAAGAAGATCACGGCTGTGGATTTCCCTGTCGTAGAGGAGGAACGCCGTGCTGGCGACCCCGCTGTGCTCATCGCTTCCTCTGCAAGGATCCGTAGTGAGCTGGGCTGGGTACCGCAGCATAGCAGCGTGGACGAGGTCATCGCTACCGCTTGGAAATGGCATAAGGGTCATCCGCAGGGCTATAATGGTTAAGCTTTTGGGAGTGATAAGCTATGTCTTAGCTAGACTATGCTTGACAGAAGTCTGGCTTTAGGGTATTATATATTAATAGCGGTAGCTTAATATTGTGCGAGTGTGGCGGAACTGGCAGACGCACTAGACTTAGGATCTAGCGCCTTTCGGCGTGCAGGTTCGATTCCTGTCACTCGCACCAGAAATTTCATCCATACCTTCTTGAGAGGGTATGGATTTTTTTATGAGTTAAGTTTTGTGCTTATTTTTATAAGCATCCTATGTGCATAGTGGTGAAGCTTTTCTAAGTTAAATATACATAAAATATTATTGTGCTTTTCGTCGTTGTACATATATGCTTTTGCGAGAACATATATTATAATGGCTATAGGAGGTGGGCGTAATGCAGCAATTAATAGAAAAACAGGTGGGTAATGATTTAACTAGATGGAGCGTGTGGGGAGCTAGCAATATCACGAAGCTGGATACCTATCAACCTGCTCCCGTTAGGGAAAGAGTGCTCTTTATGGAGCATTTTTGTAATAGTAGTGTGACACGTCTTAATCTCCCTAAAATGTTTGATGTGGAGATTGACTCCTACGAGGATTTGGCACCGGGCCAATGGCTGTATGGCTGGCTCTGTAAGGGTAGGCAGCTGCATGATACAGTGATGACCTTTAAGGTGATTGATAAACGCAATGGTTTCTATTATTATCCTGTTTTCCCGCGTGAGGTAGCTAAGACTCTGCTGCGTGCTTGGAAATGGCCTGTGCCACCGCGCTGGAGTATTTATGCTGATTATGCAGAGTACCGCAAGCGTTATTGCCCACCCGCAGAGAAGAAGAATCAACAGCTGCGCAATCTTTTGGCCTTTGCCAGACTATTTGTGACAATGCAGCATTATCATCATAGCTATACTGCTATGCCCTATGGCTTTAAGGAAATCTTTAATTATTTATACACCTTTCCGGAGAGCAGTGTGGATGTAAGTGTGGTGCGACTGATTAACAAGGTTCTTGGCGAGTGCCTGCGTGAGGAGGGAGCCGTTCTGAACTGCGATAATTTACAGATTTTCATTTCGTATTTACGCAATAGATATAGCAAGCTGAACTTTATTGAGAGTGATTTTGCTGAACTGCGGGAGCTGCTGTGGTTGGACAATGCGGAAGCTAAATGCTACTTTTAAGTGGGCTTGAGCTGCAGCCTTGTTGTTGCAAACAAAAAGCATCGGAGTGTTAGCTTTATAGTCGCTTTACTCCGATGCTTTTACGTGCGTTTAAGAGTTTCTTATTTCGTAACCTTGGCCATGAATTTTTCGTTATTGATGAGGAAACGCTCATGACTACCCTTGCCGATAAGGCCCTTGCTATCACTTGCCTCAACGGTGAAGGTGAGCTTGCGTCCCTCGACGGCTGTTAAGGTAGCAGTAGCGGTAACTGTATCAGCCATAGCGGTAGCGCGATCATGGGTGATATTCAGGCTGATGCCAACGGTGCCGCTGCCTTCTTCAAGGTGCGCATTAACAGCAGCACAGGCAGCCTCCTCCATTAAGGCACACATGGCGGGAGTAGCAAAAACGGCCAGACTGCCGCTTTTCATGGTAGCTGCGATATTAGCAGTGGTGACGGTGGTGGTGGCAGTGCCGACGAGGCCTGCTTGTAAGCTTGCGGACATAATTATAGAACACTCCTTTGCGCTTGATAATTATAACTCATTTAATAATAAGCTAAAGTAGCACAAAATACAAGTAAAATTGTACTATTATTGACATATTTGTAAAATTCTAAAACTCATCACAGAATCTGCTTACATAGATTTTGGGAACGTGTTATAATTTAGTTGGATAAGCTAAACCCAATAAAATTCTCGGGGGTGAGTTTTATGGCTCTGGAATTTAATAATACTACGTTCTTAAAGGTCTATACGGCTGAAGATGTGCTTTGTAACGATGTCCCTTTGTATAAGGCTATTTTACGGGAAGCGTTCCGTTTGGGGCTTGCTGGTGGTACTGTTATGAAGGGCATTGAAGGCTATGCTGCGAAAAAGCGTGGCATTGGTCGTGCTGTGAATACGCTCTTTAGCGGCAATGGTAATATGCCAGTTGTTGTCGAAATCGTTGATAAACGCGAGAATATCGATAAGATTTTGCCTTGGCTGGAAAAAAATGCGGCCCATGCGCTGGTACTCGTGGAGGAGAGCACCTATATGGTTACCGATTATATGCGCGAAAAGGGCTATGCCGGGAACATGGTGGGTGGACCGCCTCGCAATCAGCGTGAAAGAGAGCAGGCGCAGCAGAATATTCAGCTGCAGCAGCAACAGCAATAATATGAATAGCTATAACCGCAGTCCAATGAGTGATAAGCCTTGAGCTGCGGTTTTTTCTGGCGTCAAGTAGAGCTTAGCATTAAACTAGTTAGGGAGAAAGTTAGGAGGATGACCATGTACGACGTAGCCATTATTGGTGGCGGCCCAGCGGCCATTTTTGCTGCCTATGAATTTGTTTTAAAATATCCTCAGCTGAAGGTTGTGATGCTTGAGGCAGGCAATGCGATTACCAAAAGGACTTGTCCCTTAGCAGCTAAAAAGGTGGACCATTGTATTAATTGCAAGCCCTGTAGCATTATGCGTGGCTTTGGCGGGGCAGGTGCTTTTTCTGATGGTAAGTATAATTTCACGACGGAGTTTGGTGGCTGGCTGAACGAGTATCTGCCGGAGAAAGAGGTTATCAAGCTGATTGATTATGTGGATGAGCTGAACTGTCGTCATGGTGCTCCGGGTGAATATTTTACTACGAAAAATAGTGATATCGGACGCAAGGCACTGCGCTATGATTTGCATTTACTGAATGCGAAGGTGCGCCATTTGGGCACGGAAAATAATCTCGTTATCATGGAGAATATTTATAAATTTCTGCAGGATAAGATAGAGATTCGCTGCAATACTGCTGTAGAAAGCATTGAGCAGCTGGCAGATGGCACCTTTAAGCTGCTTCTAGGCAAGCAGGGCGAGGTGGCTTGTAAGTATCTTATTGCTGCTCCCGGTCGCGCGGGCGCGGAATGGTATACTGAGGAGTGTCGCAAGCTGGGCCTAAAATTTATTAATAATCAGGTGGATATCGGCGTGCGGGTGGAGGTGCCTGCGGATGTCTTCAAGCATATCACGGACGAGGTCTATGAGGCGAAGATTCTCTATCGCACCCAGGTGTATAACGATATGGTGCGCACGTTCTGCATGAACCCCTATGGCTATGTTGTAGCTGAGAACACGGATGGCATTATCACAGTTAATGGGCATAGCTATCGCGATCCTGCGCTGCATAGCAAGAATACTAATTTTGCGCTTTTAGTTAGTAGTAAGTTCACGGAGCCCTTCCATGAGCCCTTGCAATATGGTAAGCGTATCGCTTCCTTCTCGAATATGCTGGGCGGGGGCGTCTTAGTGCAGCGCTTTGGTGACCTGATTAAGGGAAGAAGAACGAATGAAAAGCGACTTTTAAAGAGCTTTACGAAGCCAACTCTCTCGGCAACGCCAGGAGATTTAAGCTTAGTCTTGCCTAAAAGGCAATTAGATGATATCATTGAGATGATATATGCTCTGGATAAGATTGCGCCCGGTATGGCGAATGCTGACACGCTGCTTTATGGCGTGGAGGTGAAGTTCTATAGTGCTCGCTTAGAGCTGGATGGCAATTTGGAAACGAAGATTCCTAATATGTTTGCTATCGGCGATGGTGCGGGTATTACGAGAGGTTTATCGCAAGCTAGTGCGTCGGGGGTGTGGGTTGCCAGAGTTATAGGTAAAAGAATTTTTTAGGATGGTGTTTAAGTAGTGAATTTTGAGTTTTTTGCATTTCTAGTGTTTATGTCCTTTACGTCCTTTGCAGTGGCTTTTCTGGCTTATGCTTTAGTGGTGCGTTGCATGGGTAAGGAGGGCTTTCTCTCCCGCATGAGTCAGGTTATCTTAGTGCCTGCCTGCGTAGTTATTTATGACTTTATTTGCATTGCTGCGCCGATAGCAAACCATTATATTTTGGGTAGTATCCCCATTTTAGGTGTGGTTGCTTTAGCGCTGTACTATCGCTTTGTCAAGGGTGAGGATTTTGCTGAACCGGCGAAGTCTCCGAGCGAGCTGGCTGCAGAGCAGGCTGCACTTCTTGAGCCGAAGAAGTTTAGCAAGAAGTCTGCGCGCATTCATGAGGCAAGAAAAAAACGTGGTCGTGAGTAAAAAATAGCAGGAATATTGCGCTGTAAAAACGAATATTATATATAAAGAATCTAGTGAAGTGCTAGTGAGCAGCATTGTGCTGCTGAGTATATTTGGAGGTGCTTTATATGTTCAAAAAAATTCTCGTTCCTGTTGATGGTAGTGAGGGCTCCTGGAGAGCTTTGAATACCGCTATTGAGCTTGGTGAAAAATTTGCTAGTGATATTTTGGTTGCAAATGTTATTCAGCCTTATAATAATGCGGCTCTTTTAGCTATTCCTCTGGACCATGCCACCGTTACGCAGGGTAATAGCGAGCTGGAGAAAATCGGTGATAAGGTGCTGGAGATGGCGGAGGAGCGCCTGGCTTCCTATCCCGGCAAGAAGGAGTTCAGCCTTGAGGTAGGACATCCTTCTGAGCGCATTATTGCTTTGGCTAAAAAGGCAGATGCGGATGCTATTGTTATTGGTAGCCGTGGCTTGTCCGGAATTGCTGAATTCTTCCTGGGCAGTGTAAGCTCCAAGGTTTCCCAATATGCAACCGTACCTGTTTTAATTGTGAAATAAAATGCTGCGCCGAATTTTAGTACCCATTGATGGTACAGAATGCTCCTGGAGAGCTTTGGAGTATGCGTGCGAGCTGGTGAGGCTAAGTGGTGGCAGCTTAGTGGTGATGACGGTGGCCTCCGGTAAATATGCAGGGCCTGTGATTGAGGCGGAGGGCGATGTGCTCTATGCCCAGATGGGGGATGAGGTGCTGGATGCAGCTCATGCCATGCTCATAGGCAAAAATATCGATTGCACCTATTTGCTAGAAAATGGCGGCAATGTGGTCGAGAGTATTGTGCGCACTGCGACCGAGGAGGACTGTGATGGTATTGTTCTCGGTAGCAGGGGCTTGGGTATGATTGAAGGATTGTTCCGCAGTAGCGTAAGCCAGCATGTGTTGGAGGCTGCTGTGGTGCCGGTCACCATAGTTAAATAAGCTAAAATGTACAAGGAGGTACTGCAAATTTGCAGCTGCCTCCTTTTTGTCAATTTTTGCTCAAACTGTAAAAATTTTGTATACATTGGCGTTTCAGCCTAGAGAGGGTTTTACAAAAGTGAAGCAATAGTGTATACTAAATATATTGGCAGGGGATACTCTGCTTTAAATTAGGTCAAGCTTTAAATAACATATTTAGAGAGTTTTTAGAAAGAAGGGAATTTAATGGTCAAAATGAAAACAATGGATGGCAATACCGCTGCTGCATATATTTCCTATGCCTTCACCGATGTTGCTGCAATCTATCCCATTACACCGTCCTCTCCTATGGCTGAGGTTGTGGATGAATGGTCCGCACAAGGTAAAAAGAATATTTTCGGTCAATCCGTAAAGCTGTTGGAAATGCAATCCGAGGCTGGTGCCTCCGGTGCAGTGCATAGCTCCCTGCAGTCCGGTGCTTTAACTACCACCTACACTGCTTCCCAGGGTTTGCTTTTAATGATTCCGAATATGTATAAAATGGCTGGCGAGCTGCTGCCTGCAGTTTTCCATGTGTCCGCACGTGCGCTGGCTACAAGCTCCCTGTCCATCTTTGGCGACCATCAGGACGTTATGGCTTGCCGTCAAACCGGCTTTGCTCTGCTGGCTGAGGGCAGCGTGCAAGAGGTTATGGACCTGTCCAGCGTAGCACATCTGGCTGCTATTAAAGGTCGTGTGCCCTTCCTGAACTTCTTCGATGGCTTCCGTACCTCCCATGAAATTCAAAAAATCGAGCTCTTAGATTATGCAGATTTGGCAAAGCTGCTGGATACCCAAGCAGTTGCTGAGTTCCGTAAACGTGGCCTGAATCCGGATAATCCTGTTATCCGTGGTACTGCGCAAAACCCGGATATTTATTTCCAAACTCGTGAAGCAGTTAACAGCTATTACGAGAATCTGCCCGCAATTGTTGAAGAGTACATGGGCAAAATCAGCGAGCTGACCGGTCGTGAATACCATCTGTTCAACTACTATGGCGCTCCTGATGCTGAAGATATCATTATCACCATGGGCTCCAGCTCCGAAACCGTACGCACTGTGGTTGAGTCCCTCAATGCACAGGGTAGAAAGGTCGGCGTACTTGTAGTTCATCTGTATCGCCCCTTCAGCGTAAAACATTTCATGGATGCTATTCCTGCTAGCGTAAAACGCATTGCTGTGCTGGATCGCACGAAGGAGCCCGGCTCCCTCGGCGAACCTTTGTACCTGGACGTTCGCAGCGCCTTCTATACCAGCGAGCGCAACCCGCTCATCATCGGTGGTCGCTATGGCCTGGGCTCCAAGGACCTGCTGCCCGGCGATATCGTAGCTGTATTTGATAATCTGGCTAGCGCTGAACCGAAAAACAATTTCACCATCTCCATCGTGGATGATGTTACCAATACCTCCCTGCCCACTGTTCTCGGTGTGGATGTAACTCCTGCTGGCACCAAGGGCTGCAAGTTCTGGGGTCTGGGCTCCGACGGCACTGTAGGTGCAAACAAGAGCGCTATTAAAATCATCGGCGACTATACCGATATGTATGCACAGGGCTACTTCTCCTATGACAGCAAGAAGTCCGGTGGCGTAACTGTTTCCCACCTGCGCTTCGGTCATACCCCGATTATGGCTCCGTATCTGATTGATGCAGCTGATTTCGTTGCTGTACACAACCAATCCTATGTGCATAAATATGATGTAACTGCAGGTTTGAAGAAGGGTGGTACCTTCCTCCTGAACTGCAACTGGACTGCTGAAGAGCTGGACGCACAGCTGCCCGGTCAACTGAAACGCTACATCGCTAAGAATGATGTAAAAATGTATATTATCGACGCAGTGAAGATTGCACAGGAAATCGGCCTCGGCGGTCGCATCAACATGATTATGCAATCCGCATTCTTCAAGCTGGCTGATATTATTCCTCTGGCTGACGCTGTGAAATACCTGAAGGACGCTGTAGAGCATTCCTATGGCAAGAAAGGTCAAAACATTGTTGATATGAACAATGCTGCTATTGATAAGGGCATTGACGCTATCGTGCCTGTTACTGTACCTGCAAGCTGGGCTGATGCTGAGGATACTGTAACCGAGGCTAAGACCGGTAATGAATTCGTAGATAACATGCTCGTGCCGATGAACCGTCTGGAAGGCGATAAGCTGCCCGTAAGCGCTTTTGCTGAGCATATCGACGGCACCTTCCCGAGCGGCACTGCTGCTTATGAAAAACGCGGCATCGCTATCAATGTTCCTGAATGGCAAATGGATTCCTGCATTCAATGTAACCAATGCGCATTCGTTTGCCCGCATGCTGCTATTCGTCCTGTTCTGCTGACTGCTGAAGAGGCTGCAGCTGCTCCGGCAACCCTGCCCTCCAAGCCAGCTATCGGCGCTAAGGGCCTGAACTTCGCTATTAGCATTTCCCCGCTGGATTGCACCGGCTGCGGTAACTGCGCTCAGGTTTGCCCGGCTCCGAAGGCTAAAGCACTCGTTATGAAGCCGCTCGATAGCCAAATGGCTAAGACTGAGGCTTGGGATTACAGCCAAAAGAACGTTGCTCCGAAGGCAAATCCGCTCAACAAGAAGACTGTTAAGGGTATCCAATTCGAGAAGCCCTTACTGGAGTTCTCCGGCGCTTGCGCTGGATGCGGCGAAACTCCGTATGCTAAACTGATTACCCAGCTCGTTGGTGACCGTATGATGATTGCCAATGCTACTGGCTGTACCTCCATTTGGGGCGCTTCCGCACCCTCCATGCCGTACACTAAGAACGCAGCAGGTCATGGTCCTTCCTGGGCTAACTCCCTCTTCGAGGATAATGCTGAGTACGGTCTGGGTATGTTCCTGGGCGTAAAACAATCCCGCGAACGTGTTGCTGAAAAGGTTCAAGAGCTGCTGGCTGGTGAGCTGCCTGAGGATCTGAAGGCTGCTCTGACTGCTTGGCTGGAAGGTATGAACGAGAGCGAAGGCACTCGTGAACGCGCTGACGCTCTGGCAGCTGCTCTGGAGCAATATAAGGATAAATGCGATAAATGCGCAGCACTTTATGCAGAGAAGCAATTCTTTGTAAAACGCAGCCATTGGATCTTTGGCGGCGACGGCTGGGCTTATGATATCGGCTACGGCGGTCTGGACCATGTTCTGGCTTCCGGCGAAAACGTTAACGTTATGGTATTTGATACCGAGGTATATTCTAATACCGGTGGTCAATCCTCCAAGTCCACCCCGACTGCAGCTATCGCTAAGTTCGCTGCAAGCGGTAAGAAGACGAAGAAGAAGGACCTGGGCATGATGGCTATGAGCTATGGCTATGTTTATGTAGCACAGGTAGCTATGGGTGCGGACAAGAACCAAACTCTGAAGGCTATCGCAGAGGCTGAGGCTTATGATGGCCCGTCCCTGATCATAGCTTATGCACCCTGCATTAATCACGGCCTGAAGGTTGGCATGGGCTGCAGCCAGCTGGAAGAAAAACGCGCTGTAGAGTGCGGCTACTGGGCAACCTATCGCTACAATCCGGACCTGAAGGCAGAGGGCAAGAATCCGTTCATTCTGGATTCCAAGGAGCCCACTGCTGACTTCCGCGAGTTCCTGATGGGTGAGGTTCGCTTCAGCTCCCTGCAGAAGATGTTCCCGGATACTGCTGAGGCTCTCTTCGAAAAGACCGAGTCCGACGCTGAGAACCGCCTGGAAGGCTACAAGAAGCTGGCAGGCAAGGAATAAGCCGCTTGCTTAGTAAGGCGTTAGCTTTTAAGTAAATATCAAATGACAAGCCTCCGCTGGCACTGCTGGCGGAGGCTTTAACTATATGTTTAAACTAGTTTTTTGAAGAACTTTTTAAACAAAATAGTCCAGTTTCTAGTGAAATTTTTGTCGCTTTTTGATATAATAAATAAAAGAATTACAAGGAGGCAGTGCCATGAAAATAGAATTTACAAAAATGCACGGCGCTGGCAATGATTACGTTTATGTGGACTGCACGCAGGAGGAGCTGCCCAATATGGGTGCGATTTCCGAGTATGTGAGCCACCGCCGTTTTAGCATTGGCAGCGATGGCTTGATTTGCGTCTGCAAGTCCGAGGTTGCTGATTTTAAAATGCGCATGTTCAATGCCGATCGCTCCGAAGGCAAGATGTGCGGTAACGGCATTCGTTGCGTAGCAAAATTTGTCTATGATAAGGGCTTGACGGACAAGAACCCCGTAACCATCGAGACCTTATCCGGTATTAAAACCGTCGAAATGAAGGTTGAGGAGGGAAAAGTCGTGTCTGCTAAGGTTGATATGGGTAAACCCGTATTTAAGGCTACGGAAGTTCCGATGAATTGTGACCATTACATTTTTGTTGACCAGGGCCTCGTTCTGGATGACATGCATGATGATGTTACAAAGGAAAAGGTTGTCTTTAATGGTACCGCTATTTCCATGGGCAATCCGCATTTTGTAACCTTTGTTGATGATGTGGACGCTCTTGATTTAGAGGAGCTGGGTCCGAAGTTTGAACATCATAAGCTCTTCCCGGAAGGTGTAAATACGGAGTTTGTACAGGTTATTGACAAAAATACTGTAAAATTCCGCGTTTGGGAGCGCGGTAGCGGTGAGACCTGGGCTTGTGGCACGGGTGCGAGCGCTGTGGCTGTAGCCTGCATTATGCTGGGTCGTGCCGGCAAGAAGGGCGAGCCTTTGACTGTTATTGCTAAAGGCGGCACCTTACAAGTTACTCACGCTAAGGACGACCATGTTTATTTGGAAGGGCCGGCGGTAGAGAGTTTTGTAGGAACTATTGATGTTCCAGAAGAAGTTGTTAAATAAAGGTGCTTCTACCGAAGACGCATTATAAGGCATCATCTGCTTCACAATTGCTCCTAGACGTACTCCTAGTACGCCGTCGTCGCAATTGCTCGCATCTAATACCTTCTAATGTGTCTCTAAATGTGGTAGTTAGTTTAGAAAGTATAAAAATAGTCTTAGTTAGATGTTATATGAGACATCTATAAATAGAAAATAAAACTTTATTATTGTTTTGTAAATGGGGGTTTGTAAGTAAAATGGCGTTTGTTAATGAAAATTATTGTAATCTGAAAGAAAGCTATCTCTTTGCTGATATCGCGCACAAAGTAAGCGCATATGCAGCAGCTCATCCTGACAAAAAGATTATTCGCCTGGGCATCGGCGACGTAACTCGTCCGCTGGCTCCCTGCGTTATCGAGGCGATGACGAAGGCTGTCGCTGAAATGGGCGTACAGGAGACCTTCCGTGGCTATGGCCCGGAGCAGGGCTATGATTTCCTGCATGAGGCTCTGGTTAAATATTATGCTACCTTTGGCGTAACTCTGGACAGCGATGAGATTTTCATCAGCGATGGTGCAAAGAGTGACTGCGGTAATATTACCGATATTTTCAGCAATGCAAATACGATTCTGGTTCCGGATCCGGTTTACCCCGTATATCTGGACACTAATATTATGTGTGGCCGCAAGATTATTTTCATGGAGGGTGGCCCGGAGAACGATTTCCTGCCCATGCCCGATGATAATGTGAAAGCGGATGTAATTTACCTCTGTTCTCCGAATAATCCGACTGGCGCTGCTTATACCAAGGAGCAGCTGGAAAAATGGGTTGCTTATGCGTTGAAAAATGACGCAGTAATCCTGTATGATGCTGCTTATGAAGCCTTTGTTGCAGACCCTGCTATTCCGCGTAGCATTTTCGTAGTTGAAGATGCAAAAAAATGTGCTATTGAGCTGTGCTCCATGTCCAAAACCTGTGGCTTTACCGGTACCCGCTGTGGCTATACCGTTGTGCCGAAGGCTCTGGTGCGCAAGACCACCGATGGCCGCGAGCTGGAGCTGAACAAGATGTGGCTGCGTCGTCAGACCACTAAGTTCAACGGCGTTCCCTATATCGTACAACGTGGTGCTGAGGCTGCTTACAGCCCGCTGGGTGTACAACAATGCCGTGAGAACCTGGCTTATTATCAAGAGAATGCTCGCATTATGATGGAGGGCTTTGATAAGACCGGCATTAAATATTATGGCGGTGTGCATTCTCCCTACATCTGGCTGCAATGCCCCAATGGCATGACGAGCTGGGAGTTCTTTGACTTCCTGCTGGAGAAGCTGCAAATCGTTGGCACTCCTGGTGCTGGCTTTGGTAGCAAGGGCGAGGGCTATTTCCGCCTGACTGCGTTTGGTAGTAGAGA
>JAXEPX010000103.1:0-7685 GCA_034117325.1 Phascolarctobacterium sp.
CTATAAGAATGTTAGAAGCTATTAGAGAGTGAAATAAAAGTAATAGGAATCGCAAATTATATATCTCTTCAGTCAAATGAGATTTTTAAACGCGAATTTCGTTGGGAACAATAACGAAGCTTCGGGGTTCAATTTGTTCGCAGAAAGATTTACGATATTAAACCACTCGCTTCTATTGTTCCAACAACAGCGGTTCGGGGCAAGCCAATCAGCATCGCTCTGCGAGCTCGCTTCTTGGGCCCCTATCGCATGGGTCGCATTATCCAATCAGCATCGTCCTACGGACTTGCTTCTTGGATGCGACTCCATCATTCCTTAAAATCTCAATTCCTTTCGAGAAATTATAATTTGCTCAATTTACTTTTTTAGGAGTAACATATGAAATTGGACAAAATTCACACCGCTTACGTTGCTCTAGGCTCTAATTTGGGCGATAAGGAAGCGAATTTACAGCGAGCACTGGAGCTGCTTGCTGCGCAGGGCGTGGAGGTAGTGCGGACCTCTAGCTTCATCTCTACGGAGCCCTATGGCGTTACGGACCAGCCCGCTTTTTTGAATGGCGTGTGCGAAGTGCGTACCTGCCTCGATCCTTTGCGGCTTTTGCGTACGCTGCTGGCGATTGAGCAGGAGATGGGGCGCGTGCGCCTGCGTCATTGGGGCGAACGCAATATTGATCTCGATCTTTTGCTTTACGAAGACGAGGTAATGGATACTCCTGAGCTGAAGCTACCCCATCCTGATATGCAGAACAGGGATTTTGTGCTGCTGCCCTTGGCGGAGCTAGCGCCGCAGCTAGTGCATCCTGTTCTGAAATGTACGATAGAAGAATTAAAAAATAAATTGTAGGTTGTATTTACGTTTATCTAATTCTCATCCTTCTTCTTTGGCACCAAAGAAGAAGCAAGAAAGTGCGCGCTTTTAGAAAGCGCGGGAAACGTCGCTTTTTTTACCCAAAGGGCATGCTATGCTCGCCCAAAAAAGCTCCGCAAAAAAAGGGCTTTACCATAATCCACTTAAGTTCGTAATTCAGAGCTTTAGTTAGTATTTCTGGTACCCAAAAGTTCTCGCTTCCAGGGATATTTACTTGCGACGTTCTTTGGCTTTTGCGGTCTACCGCAAAGTGCTGGCTATAGTTTATATTTTCTTTGCGAAACTTTAAGAGCAAACTTATAGGAAATTGAGCAATTAGATTATCGGCTAGGCGAACATTGAGATTTGCAGTGAATGAGTGGTTGGTTCAATGGATGCGAGTGGTTTAATATCCTTGCGCTTTCTGCGAACAAGAGTGTACCCCGAAGCGTCCAATTGAACCCCACGAAATGAACGGCCGCAAATCGAAGTGAGCTGCCGATATCTAATTGCGAATCTCCTCAACTAAGCGATAAACTCCAATTTATATAGCTCCTCAACCGATAATGGATATATGAAAGAAGTCATAATATGCAAATTAAAATAAACAAAAACACCTTATTCACTCGTTTTAAAAGCTACTGCGAAATAGACACCACCTCGGATGACCGCTCGACGACACAACCAAGTGCCATGCGCGAGTTTGATTTGGCGCGTTACCTGGTGAAGGAGCTGGAGCAAATCGGCCTGAGCGAGGTTAAACTGACAGAACATGGCTATGTGACAGCTACCCTGCCCGCTAATGGAGCAGAGGAGGCCCCTGTCATTGGCCTCATTGCCCATCTAGATACGAGCTGCGAGGCGCCAGGCGCCAATGTTCAGGTACAGCTGCACGAAAATTACCAGGGTGGGGCTATCGCCCTCAGCGAGCAGGCTGTGCTCAGTCCGACGGAATTCCCCGAGCTCTTGAATTACCTGGGCCAAAGCATCATCACCTCCGATGGTACGACGCTCTTGGGTGCCGACGATAAGGCCGGCATCTGCGCCATCATGAGTGCTTGTGAGTACCTTTTGGCGCATCCCGAAATTAAGCACGGCAAGCTTCGTCTAGCCTTCACGCCTGATGAGGAAATCGGCCGGGGGACCGAGCATTTCCCGCTAGCGGACTTCGGTGCGGATTTTGCCTATACCGTGGACGGTGGCGCTGTGGGCGAGCTGAACTACGAAACCTTTAACGCCTGCAATGTGCATGTGATTTTCCATGGCGTGTCCGTACACCCTGGCAGTTCCAAAAATAAAATGCGCAATGCTGTGACCATGGCAGCCGAATGGCAAATGGCACTCCCCCTAGGTGAACGCCCCGAGTATACTGAAGGCTACGAGGGTTTCTACCACACATTGCGTATTGAAGGTGGTACCGATAAGGTCGAAATCGACATGATCCTGCGTGACCATGACAAGAATATTTTAGCAAAGCGCAAGGAATATCTCTTAAGCCTGGCGCACTTTATGGAAGCAAAATACGGCGCGGGCACTGTAGAGTGCATTTTGCGCGATAGCTATGGCAATATGAAGGAGTTCATTATGCCAGTGTACGAGATTGTGGAGCGTGCCGAGCAGGCTATGCGGGCAGCGGGCGTGGAGCCTGTACTCGTACCCGTACGCGGTGGCACCGATGGCTCGCTGCTTTCGGCCATGGGCTTGCCCTGTCCGAATCTTTTCACTGGCGGCCACAACTTCCACGGACGCTTCGAGTACATTCCCCTCGAATCCTTGCAGAAGATTACGGAAGTACTGGTGCACTTAGTAAAATGCTAAGTATAAAATAAAAAACTTTATAATACACATAAAAAATAACTATCAGCAGAGCTAAGTGGGCAATGCTGATAGTTATTTTTGTTATTTTAAATTATAGTGAGCAATTAGTTAATCAATAAGCGAATGAGTTGTTGGAACAATAGAAGCGCGTGGTTTAATATCGTAAATCATTTTACGAACAAATTGAACCCCGAAGCTTCGTAATTGTTCCCAACGAAGTGATGGAGTCGCATCCAAGAAGCAAGTCCGTAGGACGTAGCTGATTGGATAATGCGACCCATGCGATAGGGGCCCAAGAAACGAGCTCGGAGAGCGAAGTTGATTGGCTTGCCCCGAACCGCTCGTTAAAAAAGTCGCACTGAGCGTTTGATAACTAATTGCGAGTGAATACTTTTGAAACAATGAGTTGCTTTTTCTTACTTTTAAATAAACCACCTAAAGAGCCCGAAATAAGCCATAATGCTCAGGAAAACCAAGCCGCCTGCAGACACCATAAAAATAGTTATAAACAGTCGCTGCTGCTCCTCATGACTCGACTGAGCCACAGAGGTATAGGCCGCAATCGCCAGACCGCCACCCGTGGACATGGGGCTAATGCCGGCGGTGTGGGAAATCATGGACAGGCATGTTGCCAGCTCTACCGGATTGCCTTGACCGTGCATAGCCTCAATTACGCCCGGAATGGTCGGAATAAACGTGGGCATTACAACGCCCGAGGTAGAGCTAACCCAGGACAGCAGACCGGCGCTCAGGCCGATAATGCTGGGAGCCGTCGCCGGAGTCATAATAGAAGCCATCGCCTCGGAGAGCATGCGAATGCCGCCGAGCTTTACAATCAGGTTAATCAACACACTGACGCCACCGACCAGAATCAGAGTGCCCCAGGGAATGAGTTTCAAGGCCTTGCTCTCATCTGCAACGCCTAACACGGAAAGAATAGTCGCTACGAAGAAGCTCGTCAAGCCCACATTATAATGCAGGACCATAACCATTACTACCATGACAAAAATACCTGCGAGCGTAATCTTTTGCTCCTTATTAAAAGGCTCCTTTTGCTCCAGCATGTGGGACTCAATGGACTTAATCTTGTGCCCTCCAAACACAAAGTAAACCACTAAGGAATACAGAGCTGTGGAAGCCACACCGTTAACTAAAAAGGCCATACCCACGGGATCCGTAATGCCTGCTGCCGTACACAGATTTTGGCCAATAATGCCCGTTGGAGCGATGGGGGAAACGCCACCGCCCGAAGAGCCGAGGACTACGATGGCAGCTAGCATAGCCGGGTGAATCTTCAGCTCCGCTGCGAGCGACATGGCAAAAACCATCATAATCGCCATAGTGGGAATGCAGCCCGGGCCAATGGCGGATAAAATTGTGGAAAAAACAAAAAGGAAAATGGGCACCAAATAGCTTCTGTCCCCCGCTAAGGCCAGCGTTTTTACTGCCATAAGCCTCAGAGTGCCATTACTTTGCGCCAGGCTAAAGAGATACGTTACACCGAGTAGCGTCAAAAATAAATTGTAGCTGAAGCCCGAGATAATTTGCTTATCGGTAAAGCCCGTCAGATGCCCCAGCACCAGTGCGAACGCGATACAGATAAGACCTGCATTCATCTTTTTAAAGAATGCAATTAAAATAGCAAGAACAAGTAAGGATAAAGATAGTAAGGCCAAGCAAAACCCCTCCCAATAATCTTCCTCTTCCTAGTTTAGTTAATTTAGTAGGTGCGTAACTAAAAATGGCAAAGCAACCCCTATATGCGCATACAGGGGCTGCCAAGCTAGAAATTTAGCCTCTAAAGACCATCGCCATCACAATCAGAATAACGAAAATCGCTGATGTAAACGCTTGCTTAGTAGTCATTATTAGTCACTCCTTACAAATTAATTTTGCTAGGAGAGGTGCACATCTCTAACTTGACTATAGTATAACACTTGTCTAATAAATAGTAAAATAGTATAATTAGAGGTAACCTCTCTGAAAAAGAGAGAAGTTGTGCGTGATTACTCGCCTTATATTTGTAATATATTAATAGGGAAGGCTAGCTTATGGATTTTGATTTTTATCGTAATTTTTGTGTGATTGCGGAAGCAGAAAATATCACGAAGGCTGCGCAAAAGCTGAATATTGCTCAAACAGCCCTCAGCTCCCAGGTGAAAAAGCTGGAGCAGAACTACGGCGTACAGCTTTTAAAGACCCAGCAGGGTAAGAAAAAATGCGAATTAACTCCTGCGGGCGTCAGCTTCCTGAAAAGGGCAAAGGCTATCTGCAAGCTGGAGGACGACCTCGTACTGGATATGCAGGAATTCAGCAGTAATATAGCTGGCACCATTAGCATCGCCGCCTCGCATGGGCGGAGTCGCTATTGCCTGGAAAAATACATTGTACCCTTCATTAAACTGCATCCTGATATTAGCTACAAATATATTGAAATAACGGTGGATGCGCAGGTGGATGCTATTCGCAATGGCAATCTAGATTTTGCCTTTGCCAATGCAGCCATTCCCACTTACCCGGAGCTGGGGCAAATTGCGCAAGGACGGGAATATTTTTATGTGTTTTATCATCAGAATACCCCTGTTCCCTGGCAGGAGGATGAGTATGTCCTGCCTCAGCAGCTGCATAATTTGCCTATTTGTACTAATGAATTGCAATTTCATACCCTGCGCAAGGTCTTTTCAGAGCAGGAGCTGAAAATTAATATCAAATATTTGGCTAATACTGTAAATATCTGCATGAATATTTGCCAAGAACTGCCGGTTATTGGTGTCGTAGCCTGTATGGAGGATGACCCCGTTCCGAAAAACATGCTCCGTAAGCAAATCAAGGCCGACAACCTCTATTTTGAGCAGACCTTTTTCTGGAATAAAAATCGACAGCTCAGCCCTGCGGCCTTTGCTTTTCTCAATTATTTTCAGCAAGGAAGTAGGTAAATAAACTCGCTTAAAAGCATAAAAAAACAGCCGCTAGGTAGTTCCTAGCGGCTATAATTTTGGCTAATTTGCGATTTCGTAAAGACTCAGTCCCAGCGCTTTAAGAGGTCTTCAATAATTTCCTTATTGGTCTTGCGGCGCTTCTTTTCATAATTGCGGAAATTATTATCGCGGTGGTCCGTAGAATAATCCGCATAATCAAAATCATCATCATTGCGCTCGTAGCTGCGATTATAATCCCCGTGCCCATCGTCGCAGAGGAGCGGCAGGGGAGAGCTATTGTCATTATAATAATAAGCGTACATGGAGCTATTCCTTTCCTGGTGCCAATACTCAAGAAAAAACCGCCTAGCGGTGAGGCGGCTTACTTTAAACAAAGCTGTTTCGAGGAGAGCAGGTGTACCACAACCAGCTACCTCTTAGCCTTTATTATAAGCTTAAGTCGTACAATTGTCAAATGAACGTAGCTTTCTTACTTAAAACAACCTATTCTGTCACAATTTAGTTTTTTTGTACCGGCAGAGGCGGGAATTAAGTGCGCAACTTTTTTTCCACGATATTTTGCGAGGGGTAGCTTATAATAAAGCCACTTGCTCCTTGAAAACAAAATATTATCTGTATCTTGCTTTTAAAGCGTAGCACAGCTTTGGCGTAGCTTCATATTTTTTCGGCATTTTCTAAACACGTATAATAACTAGAGCTTTGACAACAACATGGTATCATTAACAGGAGGGATTAATATGTTATTTTATGAAGTAACACTTAAATTTGACAGGAATCTTAGAAGCACTCCCTTTATCCAGCACATTATGCAAGATGATCAAAGGTTCAATCTAGCTGGAATTGCCGAAAAGGTAGACTACTATTTTGAGGACTATGCTAAAAAGCACCATGGCTATTACTTGAAGGCTATGCTAGAGGAGCTTAAAGCGTCTACGCTGAGCTTTATGTGCTGCTATAAATATCGTTCTCCTAAGGACATTCCTGTAGCAGATTATGTAGCTGTAGCTGCAGAGAGCATTTTTGGCTGCGAAGGCAAGGTAACAGCAGTGCGTGAGCTTTCTACAAAGGAATTTTATTGCCGTAATTTTGATGATTATAGTAATCGTTCCGCCAGCTACAACTGTCTACAGTACGACGATAAGGATGTTTGCTTCTCCTATTTAGATAATGAGGGCAAGGCTTACAAGGAGGAACGCTATCCTGAGGCGACGAAGGAAGCAATTTACCATGAGTTAATGGGAATAATGCCCCATAACACTCTCAAGGAGGAAATGGAGCGTATTTTTGACAAGGATTATGGTGTGTATTTTGGTATGCCTACGCACTATAAAATTGTCGTTGGTTCAAGGGAGGCTGCTCGTAGAATAGTAAAGCTGCTGGTACAGGCTTTGAAATGCAATCATCGCATTTTGAGTACACGTACTAGCTATACTTGTATCGATAGGGAATATACAATTGCGCCAGATGAGCTCGAGTACCTGGTTGCCAATAATTACGGAGTACCGACGGTAATTGAGCTTGGCGAGCCTATCTCTAAGAGTAGTCGTCTACGTAATGATTTCCATAATTTGAAGGAGGCTTTGCTTCAAGCAGTGCGCGAGTACAGTCAAAACAGCCTCTTTATTTTTGTGGAAATCGTTGGCAAGCAAAAGCAGAGCCATGTGGTTTTTCGTGAGCTTGAGCCCTACCTTAATCTTGTGGAAATCAAAGAGGGGGTAGGTACTAAAGAGGATGCGGAGCGTCTCCTGCGCAAGCTCTACGACGCTTCTGCTTATACGTCCTACTTTGATTTTGACTATGTAAAGCAGCAATGCTTTACTGATAAAGTAGCTGCTTACGACATTAGTACCGTGTATAATCTCTGGGAAGATTTTTTGGGTACTGTTTTGCAAGACAAGCTTTTTCCTGCTTACAAGCATTTGGTGCATGTTAAGCTGGAGCAGGAGGAGGCTAGTGCCGCAGCTTCTCCTTATGCGAAGCTCAAGAGTATGGTGGGTCTGAGCAAGGTTAAGGAAACTGCTCAGAAGATAATCGCTGCTTTTGCTGTACAGAGAAAGCGCGAGCACCTGGGCCTCGATA
>JAXEPX010000104.1:0-6483 GCA_034117325.1 Phascolarctobacterium sp.
CTGCAGCGTGCGCTGAAGGCGTTTAAGGGGAGTGTTCTCTTGGTAAGCCATGAGCCGGAGTTTTACGAAGGTTGGGTGGATAAGGTGTTGAACATCGAAGATTGGACGACGAAGATTATTTAGTTCAATAGCGATGTCCAATAAGGTGCCATCTGCGTTGTTGCGGCTCCTAGGAGTACTAGTTTGTACGCCGTCGTCGCCGCGCCTAGCATCTGGCACCTTCTTGAACATCCATAGATGCAGGCGCTAGTTTAGATAAGTCAGTCGCCGCGCCTAGCATCTGGTACCTTCTTGAACATCCATAGATGCAGGCGCTAGTTTAGATAAGTCGGTCGCCGTTGCTTGCATCTAATACCTTCTGAAACGCCCATAGGCGTGGGCGGTAGTAAAATAATGTAAACTTAAAGCAAAGGAGGATTTACAGTGGCTAAAAAGAGATTACCGGTGGGCATCGAGAGCTTTGCTGAAATTAGGAAAAATAACTTTTATTACGTTGATAAAACAGCGCTTATAGAAGAATTATTAAGCCATAGCGGCAAGGTTAATCTATTTACTCGTCCAAGGCGCTTTGGTAAATCTTTGAACATGAGTATGCTGAAGTCCTTCTTTGAGATTGGTTGCGATAAAACCTTATTTGCTGGTTTGGCTATTGCCCAAAACAAAGAGATTTGCGAGCAATATATGGGTAAATTCCCAGTCATAGCCTTGAGCTTAAAAGGAGTTAATGCCTCATCCTTTGAGGAGGCTAAGCAAATGCTTATCAAGGTTATTAATCGTGAAGCTAGGCGCTTTCAATATTTATTAGATTCTGCTATTCTCACTAAATATGATAAGGCTCTTTTGGAAAAGCTCATCGCTTCCGATATTGATGAGGGCACCATTGCTTTCAGCCTCTGTGAGCTCTCGGAGCTTTTGCATAAGCATTTTGCTCAAAAGGTCATTGTGCTGATTGATGAGTATGATGTTCCTTTAGCGAAGGCTTGGGAAAATGGTTATTATGATGCCATGACTCTGTTGCTCCGCAATTTATTTGAAAATGTACTGAAAACTAACGAGGACCTTTATTTTGCTGTGCTAACAGGCTGTATGCGCGTGGCCAAAGAGAGCATTTTTACGGGGCTAAATAATTTCAAGGTGTATTCTTTGACGAATGTGGCCTTTGATGAATATTTTGGCTTTACTGACGCCGAAGTTAGGACCATGCTGGATTATTATGAGCTAGCGGATAAATATGAGCTCGTGAAAGCATGGTACGATGGTTATCGTTTTGGTGAGGTGGATGTTTATTGTCCCTGGGATGTTCTATGCTATTGCGATGATTGCCGCACTAATATGCAAATGGAGCCGCAAAATTATTGGGTGCATACCAGTGGTAACGAATTATTGCTGCGTTTTATTAATAGCCTTGGCCAGAAACGGCAGGTCACCAGGTTAGAGCTGGAGCAGCTGCTCAATGGTGATAGCGTACAAAAGGAGCTCACGCAGGAGCTGACGTATAAGGAAATGTTTGCAAACGCTGATAATATCTGGAGCAGTCTGTTTATGACTGGCTATTTGACCCAGCGTGGAGAGGCTTTTGGTAATCGGGTTAATCTTGTTATTCCTAACCTGGAAATCAGGAATATTATTACCTCCCATCTGTTAAAGCTGTTTCAGACAGAGATTGTAGCCAAGGATGGCACTAGGTTAAATAGCTTTTGCGAAGCCCTATTGCAGGGCCAACAGGACGAGGTGGAGCACCTGCTAACGGAATATTTGCGCGAGACAATCAGCGTGCGCGATACCTTTGTGCGCAAACCTACCAAGGAAAATTTCTATCACGGAATTTTGCTAGGCGTTTTGGCTTATAAGGATGGCTGGAGCGTGCGTTCTAATAAAGAGACTGGCGCTGGCTTTAGCGATATTCTCGTTCGGGTTGATAATACTGACGTGGGCATTGTTATCGAAATCAAATATGCCGAGGAAAATATGCTGGAGGCTGCCTGTGCTAAGGCTCTTGAGCAAATAGAAGCACAAGGCTATGCTGATAGCTTTGCTGACGAAGGCGTTAGCAAAATTTTAAAATATGGCATTGCGTGCAATCGGAAAATGTGTAAAGTTAGGGTGAAATAACAAATAAAGCACTGCTACCTCACAATATCGTGAGCGTAAGCAGTGCTTTTAGTTTTCGCTTTTCGTGGCTTGGGGGATGACGGATTCGATGAAGGCCTTGACGATGGCGGGGTCGAAGTCAAGCCCAGCCTTGTTTTGCAGTTCGATAATGGCGTCGGCGTGGGTCTTCTGCCAGTGCGTCGTGCAGGGGTTAATATTGCGGTCGTAATAATTAGCCACGGCTACGATGCGGGCGCCAATGGGAATATTCTGTCCCTTGAGACGCTTTGGATAGCCCGTGCCGTCCCATTTCTCATGGTGGCAGCGGATAATATCCGTGATATACGTAAGCTCAGGGATATTCTCCAGCATACTCGCGCCGGCGATGCAGTGCCGCTTATAAATGGACAGCTCCCTCGTCGACAGGAAGGGCAGCTTCGCCAAAATCAAATTGGGCACAGAAAGCTGACCGATATCATGCAGGAGCGCGCCGGTTTTAATCTGCGATACCTCGGAAGCAGGCAGGCCCAGCTTGGCCGCAGTGCTGGCAGCATAATTAGCCACCTGCTGGCTGTGCAGGTAGATTTCTCGATTTTTAATTTGGAGCATTTTCAAATAGAAATCACAGATTTCCCGCGTCAGACGGAAATCAGAGAAATCTAAACACTGAGGAATGGCGATCATAACAACGTTCCTTTAAATTTAAGTAAAATTTTAAGTCGTACAGTTTAGCATGATAAGTATACCACTTTTTTGGCAATTATTAAAGAGGTTAGAGCGGTAACTGTTGCAAAAAAATGTCTAAAAGTTTATAATAAGCTGTACAACTCAGGTCTGTGGTTGCAAGTCGATGCCAGTTGCGGGCAAAACGATCCACGTAAACAGCCATAAAGCTTGGCTGCGAGCACGGCGCAGTATAGAAGTAAGTCCTGCCGCAAGCGATCCTTCGGGACGTTTATTATAATTTTTCGGCGAGAGGGGTAGTAGTGGGGAGCGAAGGCTTAGGAGCGAACCCTCCAGCAGGCGAGTGTGGGGGCGAAAACCAGGTCAGCTGAGTTGTATTTTTTTGCTTTAATATGCGAAAAAAATTCATAATAATTCTTTACCTTGAGCGCAATTGGGTATATAATGTTACTATCTTAATTTAGCGTTTAAGTTTTGAAAGGGGTAACTAGTGATGAAAAAGTTATTAATTCTGATGATGGCAGTTATCGCTGCTGTTGCAATGCTGGCTGCTGGCTGTGGCGGCGGCTCTAAAGAAGCTAAAAAGGCTGAACCGGCTAAGGTTCTGCGTGTAGGCACCGAGCCTACCTTTGCTCCCTTCGAATTCCAAAAAGAGGGCAGCAAGGAATATGATGGCTTCGATATGGATCTGGCTCGCGCAATCGGCAAGCAAATGGGTGCTAAGGTAGAAATCGTTAACATGGGCTTCGATGCTCTGATTCCTGCTCTGAATGCAAACAACATCGACATGATTGCTGCTGGCATGTCCATTACCGACGAGCGTAAGGCTGCAGTTAACTTCTCTGACCCGTACTACACCTCCGGTCTGATTATCATGGTTAACAAGGATAACACCACCGTGAAGAGCGTTAAGGATCTGGAAGGCAAACGCATTGCAGTGCAAATCGGCACCACCGGCGAAAAGAAAGCTAGAAGCATTAAAGATGCTAAAGTAACTGCTTTCAATACCAATACTGAAGCAGCTATGGAGCTGAAAAACAAGGGCGTTGACGCTGTTATCAACGATAGCCCGGTTGTAGGCTACTACCTGGCTCAAGGCGGCAATGCATCTGCAATGACCGTTGGCGAAATCATGGAAGCTGAGCAATATGGTCTGGCTGTTAAAAAAGGCAACGACAAGCTGGCTGCTGACGTTAACAAGGCTCTGGCTGAGCTGAAGAAAAACGGCGAATATGACAAGATTTACAAAACCTGGTTTGGTGAAGTAAAGAAATAATAAAGTCGGTTCTCAAGCGGAGCACAATGTGGTGTAGAATCGCATGTGCTCCGTTTGCCATTTATTGGCATCTCGCATCAATGGATGCAAAATAATACAAGAATTTAGAAATGTTAAATGAGGGGGACTCAAGATGAAAAAGGTATTAGTATTTTTAATGATGGCGATCATGGCTTGCAGCATGATGCTGGCTGGCTGCGGCGGCGCTACGGAAGAAAAGAAGGCTGAACCGGCTAAGGTTCTGCGTGCAGGCACCGAGCCCGCCTTCGCACCCTTCGAATTCCCGAAGGAAGGCTCCAAGGAGCTGACCGGCTTTGATATCGAGCTGATTCAAGCAATCGGTAAGCAAATGGGCATGAAGGTGGAAATCGCCGGCATGGGCTTCGACGCGTTGATTCCTGCTCTGAACGCAGGCAATATTGACTGCGCAATCGCAGGCATGACCATTACCGACGAGCGCAAGAAGGTTGTAACCTTCTCCGACCCGTACTACACCTCCGGTCTGATTGTGATGGTTAAAAAAGATAATACTGCTGTAAAATCTATTAATGATCTGAAGGGTAAACGCATTGCCTGCCAAATCGGTACCACCGGCGAAATGAAGGCTAGAACTGTTGAAGGTGCTAAGGTTACCACCTTCAATACCCAGGATGAAGCTGCTCTGGAGCTGAAAAATGGCGGCGTTGACGCTGTTATCGGTGACCTGCCGGTTGTAGAATACTATTTGGCAAAGGGCGGCAGCCAATTTGCAATGACCGTTGGTGAAAAAATGGAAGCTGAACAGTATGGCATTGCCTTCAAAAAAGACAGCAAGCTGGCAGCTGACGTGAACAAGGCTATGGCTGAACTGCAAAAGAACGGCGAATTCGACAAGATTTACAAGAAATGGTTTGGCGAAAAGAAATAATTTTGCGCTAAGCTCTGGTAAATTTTCTCTATTGAATTTGAATTGTAGCTGTTAGAATGACCCTCAAGAGAAGAAATTGGGAGTAATGTTATGGAACTAAATTTTGATTTAATGCTCAAGTCCTTCCCGCTGCTGATTGCCGGCGCTGGCATCACGGTGGAAATTACGGCCATGAGCGTATTCTTGGGCCTTTGCATTGGCTGCATTGTGGGCATTGCCCGCCTCTGCACCATCAAGCCCCTGCGTTATATCGCCAACGTATATGTTGACTTTATTCGCGGTACCCCGCTTTTGGTACAAATCTTTCTCGTTTATTTCGCACTGCCGGGCATTATCGGTAGTCGTGTCGATCCCTTTGTGGCTGCTATCTCAGCGTGCTCCATCAATAGTGGCGCGTACATCGCCGAGATTTTCCGCGCTGGCATCCAGTCTATTGACAAGGGCCAGATGGAAGCAGGCCGCAGCCTGGGCATGAGCTGGGCGCAGACTATGCGCTACATTATTATGCCCCAGGCCTTCAAGCGCATCATCCCGCCGCTGGGCAATGAGTTCATCGCCATGCTGAAGGACTCCTCCTTGGTATCCGTTATCGGCTTCGAGGAGCTGACCCGTCGTGGCCAATTGATTATTGCCCGCACTTACGCCTCCTTCGAAATCTGGATGGCAGTAGCCCTTGTTTATCTTGTTATGACCTTTGCTGTAGCTAGGTTCACAGGTTATTTGGAGCGGAGGTTTGATACAAAATGAGTAAGGATATGATCGTAATTACCGACTTGAAAAAAAGCTTCGGCGATTTGCACGTTCTCAAGGGTGTTAACCTGACCATTAAGGAGAAGGAGGTAGTCGTAATTATCGGCCCCTCCGGCAGTGGTAAGAGCACCCTGCTGCGCTGCATTAACTATTTGGAGGAGCCCACGGGCGGCAGCATCGTAATTGATGGCATTCCCCTAAATGGCGAGGCCAATATTAACGAGGTGCGCAAGGAGGTTGGCATGGTTTTCCAGCGCTTCAACCTTTTCCCCCATATGAATGTACTGCAAAATCTGATGCTCGCGCCGATGAAGGTGCGCGGCATTAAAAAGGAAGAGGCCGAGGCTACGGCTACGAAATACCTAGAGAAGGTAGGCCTCCTGGATAAGGCGCACAGCTATCCCGACCAGCTCAGTGGCGGTCAGCAGCAGCGTGTAGCCATCGCGCGTGCGCTCTGCATGAAGCCGAAGGCACTGCTGTTCGACGAACCCACCAGTGCTCTGGACCCCGAAATGGTTAATGAGGTACTAGACGTTATGAAGGAGCTCGCTAACGAGGGCATGACCATGGCTGTTGTAACCCACGAAATGGGCTTTGCGCGCGAGGTGGGTGACCGCGTTGTCTTCGTTGACGGCGGTATTATCCAAGAAGAGGGCACTCCTGAGGAGCTCTTTGGCAACCCCAAAACAGAGCGCTGCAAGAGCTTCCTGTCCAAGATTCTCTAAACAGCTTTTCCTTCTCGTAAAACCGTAAATTTTGCAAAAATGTAACACTT
>JAXEPX010000105.1:0-3327 GCA_034117325.1 Phascolarctobacterium sp.
AGCGCTGGTCTACTCATATCATACAAAAATCTCATAATCTATTCCCAAGGAGCTACAATTACTTGAGAAAAAGTGGTACAATGACAGAGTAGCTTTTAAAATACAGAAATGGTGGAGCAAGCATTGTTAACTAGACTAAAAGATTATTGTAAGCAGGAGCTAGTGCTAGTGGCAGCGGTACTTCTGGCTGGTGTGAGCAGTATGTACTCCCGTCCGCAGTTAGCGTATATAGATTTTGGTGTGCTCAGCGTACTCTTGGCCCTGATGCTGGTGGTAGCCGGGCTGAAGCGCATTAGCCTTTTGGACTACTTGGCTCTCAGCCTGCTTGAGCGTTGTCGTTCCTGGCGAGGCGTGGTGCTGGCGCTAGTAGGGGTGACCTATGTCGCTAGCATGTTCGTCACTAATGACGTGGCACTGATTACCTTTGTGCCCTTGGCGCTTGTCATCGGGCGCACGCTACAGCAGGATATGGCGCGGGTTATCATTCTGCAGACACTGGCGGCCAATTTGGGCTCCATGGTGACGCCTCCTGGCAATCCGCAGAACCTATTTTTATATGCGCATTATAATTACACAGCGCTGAGCTTTTTCCAGACTATGGCGTTGCCAGGGCTTTTATCCGTAGCGTTCTTAGCGCTTTTAGTGATGCGTGGGAGCAATTATGAGCTGCAGCTGGAGCTGCCCGCAAGGGAGAGACCGGAAATTAGGCAAATTCTGCTCTGGTGTGCGCTATTGGCGTTGAATATCGGGGCAGTGCTCCATGCCGTGGATAAGCTTATGGCGCTAGCTATTACTGTCTTGGTCGTGCTCATAAAGGCAAGGCATTTACTAAAGGAGGTCGACTATAGCCTCCTGTTGACCTTCGTGGGCTTCTTCGTTTTTATTGGCAATATTAGCCATTTGAGTCTTGTGAGTCAGCTGCAGCAGTCACTTTTAGGAACGGCAGCTGGGACGTATTTAGCGGGGCTTATCGCAAGTCAGTTTATCAGCAATGTACCAGCGGCAATGCTTCTGGCAGGCTTGACCCAGGAGGCGGATGCTTTGCTTTTAGGAGTAAACATCGGTGGCTTGGGAACGCTGATTGCCTCCATGGCCAGCGTAATTAGCTATAAGCTGTTTGTTGCGGAGCATCCCTATCAGGCGGGGACATATTTACGAACGTTTTTATATTATAATTTTGCAGGACTAGTTATCCTGGGGGCACTGGTGTACGTGCTGGAGCTCTAAATAAAAAGCTGCGCTCGAGCGCGAGCCTCTCATAGATAATGAGGCTGGCGCAGGGCGCAGCTTTGCTTTAGATTGTTGTGACAAGAGAAATTGCCTTAGCTTTTTGGTATGGCTAAGCAGTATTACTTCTTTTTCGGCAGGGTATAGGTACGCAGAGCTTCCAAGAGCTCGGCACTGCCTGCGGGATATTTAGCGCAGAGCTCCTTGAGCGCAGCAAAGTTCTTCAGCTCCACGCCCCAAAGAAAGCAATCAGCATCGTTATAGGCCGCAACCACGATGAATTTTTTCTCATCCACAGGAGTTTTACCCAGATCATCAGTGAGCATGATATAATCAGTACCAAAATCCATACCGTAAACGGTAATATTTTCTTCCGGGGTATCGTCTTCCCAGAAGCCTAATTTGTCAAAATCAGCAGCAGTTAGCATGGTACACCTCGCTTCTTAAAATATCTGTGTTTATTGTAACATATTTTGCGGGAAATTGCTGGGGTTTTTCGCAAATTTACATGTATTTACTACTACTTAAAAAAGAATTGTGATATAATAAAGTGTCGTAATATCACAGGAGGTGCGCCATGAAAAAGCAGGAGCAAGGAGCATTACAGGTGGAATATATTTGTCCGGATTGTGGAAAGCATTTGGCTTGGGCGTTGCCGACTGTTATGATATGCTGTCCTCAGTGTGGTCTATGGGTTTCCAATAAAAATCGCTCTAGACCTGAGGTGGAGATATTTTTGCCGGAGAACAGCGAGCAAACTGTACTTTTTTGAATGGGGGTAAAATTTATGACTATGATTTGGAAACAGGCTGAGGCTTTGCGTGAGGAAATGATAGCTCGTCGTAGAAATCTGCACCAGCATCCGGAGACCGGCTGGACGGAGTTCCGCACGGCTAGCATGATTATTAAGGAATTAAAGGCTTTGGGATATGAGGTTAGCTTTGGTGCTGATGTAATCGATGAAGCTTCTATGATGGGCGTGCCCAGTGCTGCTGATTTAGAGGGCTATATGGCTCGTGCTATTAGCGAGGGTGCTGATGCCGAGCTGGTTGAAAAAATGGCTGGCGGTAAGACCGGTGTTGTGGCTGTGCTGAAAACCGGTAAGCAGGGCAAGACTGTTGCTTTCCGTGTGGATATGGACTGTAATGATGTAGACGAGGATGCTAGCGCAAGCCATCGTCCGGCGCAGGAGGGCTTTGCTTCTCTGCATAAGAAGGCTATGCATGCCTGCGGTCATGATGGTCATGTGACCATTGGCCTGGCTACGGCTAAGCTGATTGCTGAGCATAAGGAAGAGCTCGCAGGTACCATTAAGTTGATTTTCCAACCGGCAGAGGAGGGCGTACGTGGTGCGTATGCCATGGTTAATGCAGGTGTTGTTGACGATGTGGATTATCTCTTTGGCGGCCATATCGGCTTTAAGGCTACGAGTGATAATGCACTCGTAACGATGACGGACGGCTTCCTGGCTACGACGAAGCTGGATGCTGAGTTCAAGGGCGTGTCCGCGCATGCAGGTGCTGCACCGGAGCAGGGTAAGAATGCGCTGCTCGCAGCATGTCAGGCAGCGATTTCCCTGAACACTATTTCCCGTCACAGCCAAGGCTCCAGCCGTATTAATGTGGGCGTGCTGAATGCGGGCACTGGTCGTAATGTAGTGCCTGATATCGCTTCTTTGAAGCTGGAAACTCGCGGTGCGACTACGGAGATCAATAATTTCATGGTAGCGGAGGCTCGCAGAATGCTGGAGGCTTGCGCTGCTATGTATGATGTGGAGCTGAAGGTGAGCATGGCTGGCGGTGCGCCTGCGTGTCTGCCTGATGCGGAGCTGGGCCATGAGGTTGCTCTGCTGGCGCAGGAGAAGTGCCATTATGACGAGATTAGCGAGTATGTGGATATGGGCGGCAGTGAGGACTGTGGCTATTTCATGGAGCGCGTACAGCAAAACGGCGGTCGTGCTCTGTATATGATGTATGGTACGCATATCGCAGCTGGTCATCATAATAGTCATTTCGACTTTAATGAGGAGTGCTTGTGGAAGGCGGCGGCTTTGTTGACGGAGATCGCTATTCACTTTACTAATAAATAAGACGAGCGATA
>JAXEPX010000106.1:0-20049 GCA_034117325.1 Phascolarctobacterium sp.
GGCGATTTCCCTGGCTTGGGCCTTTTGGATATCGAGACATCCTTTATCGAGCACAAGCGCACCATCCAAATGGAGGGCAAATTCGGCGATATTAAGGGTATTTTCTCCGAGCTCAGCGGCATGCCCCTGCATGGCTACGAGATTCACTCTGGCGTGACGAAATTTGACGAGAATACTGCCATGACCTGCATCCGTCCGATTCACGAGGCTGGCGACGAGATGGCCGAGGGCAGCCAAAATATTACCTACAAGATGAATGTCTATGGTACCTATGTGCATGGCGTTTTTGATGGCGATGGCATTGCTGCGAAAATTGTCGAAGCGCTACTCGCGAAGAAGGGCCTGCATATGGATGATGTGAAGACAATTAAATTTGCTGATTACAAGCGTCAGCAATACGATATTCTGGCTGACAGCGTTCGCAAGGAGCTGGATATGAAGAAAATTTACGAAATTTTGGAGGCAGGAGTCTAAATGAAGGACGGCGGCTTGATTCACATTTATACTGGTGATGGCAAGGGTAAAACCACGGCTGCAATTGGCCTGGCTGTGCGCTGCAGTGGTCATGGCAACCATGTCCTTCTCGTACAGTTCCTAAAGAGCAGACCTACGGGTGAGCTGCAGAGCCTTGCTCTATTGCCTAATATTGAGGTTATGCGCGGCAAGGAAACGAAAAAATTCACTTTCCAAATGAATGCCGAAGAAAAGCAGCAGGTTTTGCGTGAACACTTGGCACTTTTCGACATGGTTAAGCAAAAATGTCTGGACGAGCATATTGATCTGCTGATTCTAGATGAGGTTATTGGCGCCTGCAATACTGGCGTTTTTGATAAAAATATTTTAATTGAATTTTTGAAGGGCAAGCCAGCGGAGCTGGAGGTAGTACTCACGGGTCGCAACCCTGCGCCTGAGTTCATCGAGCTCGCTGACTATGTTTCGGAAATCTGTAAGCGCAAGCACCCTTTTGAAAAGGGCATTGGCGCGCGTACGGGTATCGAAAGATAGAATTCTTGTACCTTTTGTTGTATTGAAAGGAAGGTAGTAACAAATGCAATTACAAAATGTTTTGCCTGCAGATATTGAAAAGCGTAGCATGGAAATCATTGGTGAGGAATTAGGCCAAATTAAAATTGATCCTGAGAAGCTTGATATCGTGAAACGTGTTATCCATACCTCTGCTGACTTCGATTATGCGCGTAATCTACTTTTTAGCGAGGGTGTAGTGGAGAAGGCTCTGGCTGCTCTTGAGGCTGGTGCTACCATCGTTACTGATACTAATATGGCTTGCACTGGCATCAATAAGATGGGTTTAGCTAAGCTGGGTTGCAAGGCAGTTTGCTTTATGGCTGACGCTGATGTAGCTGCTCGTGCTAAGGAGGCTGGCTCTACTCGTGCTGCTGCTTGCATGGAAAAGGCCTGCACCATCGAGGGGCCTGTGATTATCGCTGTGGGTAATGCTCCGACGGCACTGGTTCGCCTGGACGAGCTTGTAAAAGAGGGCAAGATTAACCCTGTGCTTGTTATCGGTGTGCCCGTGGGCTTCGTTAACGTAGTGGAATCCAAGGAAATCATCATGAAGACCGGTATTCCCTATATCGTGGCACGCGGCCGCAAGGGCGGTAGCAACGTGGCTGCAGCTATCTGCAACGCACTTATTTATAAGCTGACCAGAAAGTAAGCTCAAAAATCTAAAAATCTTCATAAAAAGTGTTGACATTTCCATGAAGATGCTTTATAATAATATTCGTTGGTTGAACTACCAGCCTTAATTCCTCGATAGTTCAGTCGGTAGAACACCTGACTGTTAATCAGGGCGTCGTAGGTTCGAGTCCTACTCGGGGAGCCAAGTAAATTAACTCCGAACTCTAGCAGTTCGGAGTTTTTTTATTGCTCAAAATAGCAGAAGTGCAAATGTATTTGTTAAAAGGTCAGAGTGTAATGCTCTGACCTTTTTTGCTTGCTATAATCAAAGTGCTTACAAAAGGGAAATTTATTGGCAAAAAGCGATGTTCAAATATTGAAAAATAGTTCGTAAAATGCTATAATAAGCATACGAACATAAACGTAAATTCGAAAATCTATGCAGAGTGAGGCGAGAGATGTGGCAGGAGAAAACAAGTGTAGTGCTCAAGTTGAAGCTATTAGACAAGCAGCTCCTGTAGCTAAAGGGGTACTTCCTTTACTAAGCGGAGTGAGAGCTCAAGTTAAATACTACGCTGTCATCGATTTAAAGAGCTTCTACGCCTCTGTAGAATGTGTGGAGAGGGGGATGGACCCCTTTAAGGAAAATCTCGTTGTAGCGGATCCTGCGCGCGGTAGAGGGGCTATTTGCCTAGCCATCTCACCAGCGCTCAAGAAGCTAGGCGTGCGCAATCGCTGTAGGCTTTTTGAAATACCGTCCTACATCCAATATACTATTGCCCTGCCGCGTATGAAAAAGTATATGGAGTACTCCGAGAGCATCTATCGCATGTACCTTGATTATCTGGCTCCGGAGGATATCCATGTTTATTCCATAGATGAATGCTTTCTTTATCTTTCGCCCTATTTATCACTATATAAGCGTACTCCCAAGGAAATGCTGCAAATGCTCTTAGACTTGATAACGGAAAAATTCAATATTTGTGCTACGGCGGGACTGGGTACCAATATGTATCTCGCTAAAATAGCCCTTGATATTTTAGCGAAGCATAGGCCAGATAATATAGGCTATTTAGACGAGAAGCTTTTTCAAAAGGAGATGTGGGATTATAAGCCACTGACGGATTTTTGGAATATTGGGCGGGGAACGGCACGTCGTTTGGCTAAAAAAGGTATTTATACGATGCGCGAGGTGGCGCAGGCTGATAAAAATATGCTGTATAAGGAATTCGGCGTTAATGCGGAGTATCTTATCGACCACGCTTGGGGGCGGGAAAGCTGTACTATCGAGGATATCCAGCATTACCATACGAAAAGCAAGAGCATATCAAATAGCCAGATTCTCTTTGAGGATTATGATTACAAGGATGCCTATATCGTGCTGCAGGAGATGGTGGAGTTTCTCAGCCTGAAGCTAGTTGAGAAGCAGCTGTTGTGCAATTCTGTGAGCCTTTTTATTCGTTATAGCAAGGACTGCCATCCGCCCACTGGTGGTGCGCAGCATTTGCCCCAGGGGACGGATTCCTTTCAGGTTCTAGAGGAATACTTTAGTAAGCTTTATCTGTTGACGACAACTCGTTCTGCTCCTATTCGTCAGCTTGCTGTTAGCGCTAATAATTTGAGTAGCTTGGGAGAGGAGGGGCAGACGCTATTTTCACCCTATAGCGTGAACGAGGAGAAGGATAGAGACATGCAGCAGGCTTTGCTCGATATCAAGGGTAAATATGGTAAAAATTCGATTCTACGCGGCCTGAGCTATCGAGAGAAGGCTACGGGTAAAATTCGCAATACATTGATAGGAGGTCATAACGGTGGCTGAGTATGGAGTACAAAAGGAGCATAAATGCTTTCGTAAAGGAGGGCGACGCGTAATTGAAAATCCCTATCGTAATGGCGAGGGAGAATTAAATACGCACTATAGCATTAGGGCAAAGCAGTTTGCGGCTTTTAATGCATTACGCGGCTTTGATGAGATGATTGCTGCGGCTCAAGCTGATGCAGCGAAGCAGTATGAGGATAAATAAAAAGCTCCGAATGGCTTTAGTAAGCATTCGGAGCTTGGGGAAACAATTTGCTATTAGTCTTGCCCAGGAACCTTCAAAACAGCACCAGTAGCAGCGGAGGAAACCAGAGCTGCATAGCGAGCAAGATAGCCGGATTTAACCTTCGGCTCGGGGCAAACCCATTTAGCACGACGTGCAGCCAGCTCTTCGTCAGTCAGCTTCACGTTCAGAGTGCGGTTCGGAATATCGATCTCGATAATATCGCCATTTTCAATCAGAGCGATATTGCCGCCTTCGCGTGCTTCCGGAGAGATATGGCCGATGCAGGCACCACGAGTAGCGCCGGAGAAACGACCGTCAGTCAGAAGAGCAACGTCCTTATCATGGCCCATGCCTGCCAGAACGGAGGTCGGGTTCAGCATTTCGCGCATGCCAGGACCACCTTTAGGACCTTCATAGCGGATAACAACAACGTCACCGGAGCCAACCTCTTTGCCGAAGATAGCAGCAATAGCTTCATCCTCGGAGTTGTAAACCTTAGCCGGGCCGCTGAAGACCTTCATGGAAGGATCTACTGCAGATTCCTTAACAACGGAGCATTCCGGAGCAATGTTGCCCTTCAGAACAGCGATACCGCCGGTCTTGTTATACGGATTTTCGATAGTGTGGATAACGTCAGGACGTTGAATTTCCGCATTTTCAATGATTTCACCAATGGTTTTGCCGCTAACAGTAGCGCAATCCTTGTTGATGATGTTCAGACGATCCAGCTCGTGCATAACAGCCGGAATGCCGCCTGCTTCGTTCAGGTCGATGATATGGTGGGAGCCGCCCGGGGACAACTTCGTCAGGTACGGAGTGTGCTTGGAGATTTCATCGAAGAGCTCCAGCGGCAGGTGCAGACCTGCTTCGTGAGCGATAGCGGGCAGATGCAGAGCGGTGTTGGAGGAGCCGCCGATAGCCATGTCCACGGTGATAGCGTTTTTAAAAGCTTCCATGGTCATGATGTCGCGCGGGCATTTGTTTTCAGCAACCAGCTTCATAACAGCCATACCTGCATGTTTAGCCAGAGCAATACGTTTGCCGTTATAAGCAGCGGGGATGGTGCCGTTGCCAGGCAGACCCATGCCCAGAACCTCGGTGAGGCAGTTCATGGTATTAGCAGTGAACAGACCAGAGCAGGAGCCGCAGCCGGGGCATGCGCAATGCTCAATCTCGCTCAGCTGGCAAGCGTCGATTTGGCCGGATTCAAAGCGACCTGCAGCTTCGAAAACAGTGGAAACGCTGATGTCCTTGCCATTGAGACGGCCGGGGAGCATCGGGCCACCGCTAACAACTACTGCGGGGATGTTCAGACGAGCAGCTGCCATCAGCATGCCGGGAACAATTTTATCACAGTTAGGAATTAAAATCAGACCGTCAAAAGCGTGGCCATTAGCTACAGCTTCGATGGAGTCAGCAACTAGCTCGCGGCTAGCCAGAGGATATTTCATGCCATCATGGCCCATAGCGATACCGTCGCAGATACCAATAGCGGGGAACTCAATCGGAGTGCCGCCTGCTTCCAGAACACCATATTTAGCTGCTTGAGCAATGGTATCCAGATGCATATGACCAGGGATGATTTCGTTAGCGGCACAGCAAATGCCGATTAACGGTTTTTGTAATTCTTCTTCAGTATAACCCATAGCATAGAACAGAGAGCGATGGGCTGCGCGGGTGGAACCCTTTTTTACTTCTATACTGCGCATTTTCTTGACCTCTTTCCCTATAAAAATAAAAATTTGTCATTACAGACTGTAAAAATACCTAAAAGGGTACTTAGAAAATTTTACATTTTTTGGAGCAAAATGTCAAATTATATGGACGTTTTTCTACTAAATTCAGAAAAATATGTTTTTAAAGGCGCTTTTTAGTTACATTAATTACACTTTTTGACGAAAGTTCTCAAATATTTCACGGACTAAAGCCATATGGATAGGTTATAATTATATTGTAAGTTGTAGACTATTCTATAGTCGCAGGAGGTAAAATTATGCAAACTAAATTAACCAGACTTTTAGGTATTAAATATCCCGTTATCCAAGGTGGTATGGCTTGGACTAGTGATGCAGTACTTGCTGCAGGTGTTTCTAATGCAGGTGGCGCAGGTATCATTGGCAGCGGTGGCCGTACTGTCGATTGGACTCGTGACGAGGTACGCAAGGCAAAGACCTTGACCGATAAACCCTTTGGCGTTAACGTGATGTTGATGGCTCCGAATGTGGGCGAGATTGCTGACATGCTCTGCGAAGAAAAGGTAGCCTTCGTAACCTTGGGTGCAGGCAATCCGGTTCCTTTTATTGAAAAATTCCATGCAGCAGGCATTAAGGTTATTCCCGTAGTGCCCAATGTAAAGCTAGCTAAACGCATTGAGGCTGCAGGTGCTGATGCTATGGTAATCGAAGGTATGGAGGCTGGTGGTCATATCGGCAAGCAAACCACTATGGCGCTGATGGAGAACGTTCTGCCCAATGTGCAAAATATTCCTGTACTCGTAGCTGGTGGTATCAGTGATGGTCGTGCTCTGGCAGCAGCACTTTTGATGGGTGCTGATGGCGTACAAATGGGCAGCCGTTTCCTGCTAACGACTGAATGCCCTGCTCATCCTGCAGCTAAGGAAGCTATTATCAAAGCTACTGATACTGATAGCGTAGCTACCGGTTATAGCCGTAACCTGGGTGTGCGTTGCCTGGCTAACGCTTTCACCGACGCCTATACCGCACGTGAAATTGCAGGTGCTCCGAAGGAAGAGCTCATGGCAATGGGTACCGGTACCAACCGTCGTGGCATTCTGGAAGGCGACACTGAAAACGGCACCGTTATGGTTGGCCAAAGCTTGAACGTGCTCAATGATATTCTTCCCTGCAAGGATGTTATGGAACGTATTATCGCAGAGGCTAAAGCTGCAATTGAAAGAGTAAAGGCAATCGAATTTTAAGAAATATTTACCTAGTTAATGCAAATTTTCGTTGCTTTTTTGCTCTAAATAGGATAATATTAGATAGTAATATATCCTGTAAAGAGAGGTACATACATGAAAAAGATTTTTTTAACTTTAGTTATGACTTTGGTACTGGCATTAGGTTGCATGAGCTCTGCTTTTGCTGCTGAGAGCAATCTGGTGGGCTATGTGAATGTGGAGCGCGTTTTCCGCAGCTATCCTGATATTAAGGCAACTATGAGTGTTATTGACTTAGAGCGCCAAAAAGCTCAGACTGAGTTCAATGAAAAGGCTCCTAATCTGGATGATAATGGTAAACGTGATCTTGGTCAAAAGCTGGCAGAGCGCGTTGATAAAAAAGAAGCATCTCTGCTGAATCCCATTCGTGCAGCTATTCGTAAAGCAATCGGTGAGGTTGCCAAAGCTCATGGTATTGAAAGCGTAGTGGATGCAGGCGCAATGGTTTTCGGTGGCTATGATTTGACTGAAGAAGTCATTGCTAAGGTTGCTACCGGTAAATAACATTATAAAGACATCAATAACCCAGTTTTTAAGAAAGCTGGGTTATTTTTTTGCTTGACTATTGAGCTGCTATATAGTGTATAATGCAAAGCAACTTAAAGAAAGGCAAGGTGAAGACAAATGACCTGTACTCATCCTAAATTTGAAATTCCTACCGATCCCCATGGCAAGAAACGTTATGAAAGCGCTATGAAGCATGTTGAGGCTGCTAAAAAAGCTGGCAAATCCTCTGAAGAAATCCATGCTATTTTCAAAAAAGTAATGGAGTTCAATCCGATGGATATCGAGTCCATTCCTAAGGACGAGGCGCATGCTAAATATCGTAGTGCCATGATTCACATGAAAGCAGCTCTGGAAAACGGTAAATCCGTAGCTGAAGCTCATGAAATTGCGAAAAAAATTCGCACCGGGCAAACCACCGGCCATTGCGCAGCTAAAAAATAAGCCGTAGTTTAAAACAAAAAACGCCAGAATTCAGTTGGTAAGCTTAGGCCTTACACTGATTTCTGGCGTTCTTTTTATGCCTATTTGTTTTTGACCTGTAAAAAAATGAGATTAATATAATCGTTGATATCGTCATAGAGCCAATGGTTTTCAATTGGCAAAACATAAACATCGCTGCAGGGTACAAAGTCATTGCGTTCCATGAAACTCGTAATTTTTTCCTGTAGCTTGAGCGCATTACCCGAGTAGGTGCCTTGAAAATACAGCTCCAAATAAAGTCCCGTGGGCAGAGGGGTACGTGGAACCTTGTAATGCCCTTTAAGGTGTTCGGAGAAGGAGAAGAAGGACTTGGAACGATTAAAATCATTCTTAGTAAAAAAGTTCTCCTGGCTGACAATCCACCCAGCCTGCTTCGTAACAAAACCGCGATTATGAAAAACCATTTGTGAATGACGAGCAAATTTAGCAATACGTTTTTTACCTGCATCAGAGGAAAGTACTTCACTGAGACGCAAGAGACGCTCCTCACGCCAGCAGACAGTGATTTGCTCTAACGGCAAATTGTTGTGTGTACGCAAATTTTCTTCGATATTATCGATAGAGCGCATAATGCGTTCATTTTCCTTAATGATTTGAGCACATTCGGATTTCTTTTTCTCTAACTGCGCATAAAACTCTTGTTTACTACGGTGCTCGAGATATTCCTTGATATCAGCAATAGGAATATTGAGAGAACGTAGGTTAACGATGATTTCTAAATCAAGATATTGGTTTATAGAGTAGTGGCGGTAGCCATTTTCACCGATAAAATCGGGGGAAAGCAGCTTGATTCTATCGTAATATAGCAGTGTTTGCTTGGATATTCCAAAGAGGTTGGCAAGTTCACCCGCCGTAAAGCAATGATCTAGACAGATTTCAGAATTGATTTTATTCATAATTATTCCTCTTAAGCTTGACCATATATTAGGTATATGGTTTAGAATTATTATAATTGTATATAGGATATTATACCATATTGAGTGAGTTCTTGTAATGAAAAATTTTTGGAGGATGTACAAGCATGAAAAAAATAGCTATTTATGGTAAGGGTGGTATTGGTAAGTCTACAACGACGGCAAATGTTTCTGCTGCCATGAGTGAGATGGGACTCAAACTGTGCCAAATTGGCTGTGACCCGAAGAATGATTCCACAAGATTACTTTTAGGACATATTTGTAAGCAAACCGTACTTGATACTGTGCGTGATAAGGAAGATGTTTTAGCCGAGGATATCGTGCATACAGGCTATAATGGGATAAAATGCGTGGAGGCTGGTGGACCAGAGCCGGGTGTGGGTTGTGCGGGTCGCGGCATTATCGTGGCATTGGAAAAGCTGAATTCCTTGCATGTTTTAGATGATGAAGATGTAATTTTATATGATGTCTTAGGCGATGTAGTGTGCGGTGGTTTTGCTGTACCTATTCGCGAAGGCTATGCGCAGGATATTTATATTGTTTCCTCAGGAGAGTTGATGAGCCTTTATGCCGCTAATAATATTGCTAAGGGCGTACGCCGTTTTGCTCAGCGTGGTCAGGTACGTTTAGGGGGAATTATAGGTAATGGCCGCAATACCCCCAATGAGCAGCAGCTCCTTTTAGAATTTGCTAAGCGTTTAGGAACGCAATTAGTAGCCTTTATTCCACGTGATGTTATTGTGAATAAGGCAGAAAATAATCGCCAGACAGTGCTACAATACGCCCCCGAAAGCAAGCAAGCTGATATTTATCGCAATTTAGCGGAATCTATGCTTCATAATTGCAATATGAGCATTCCTACTCCAATGACCTTTGAAGAATTAGAAGAGCTGGTGGCAGAATATGGCAATTAAAACAAAACGTTTTATCGCTAGTCGTAAAAGCTGCAGCTGTTCCATGCCAGGTGTGTGGCGTGCTGTAGCCTATTGCACTGGCTGTGTAGTCGTTTTTCACTCTCCGCGTGCTTGTGCGCATGTAGCGAGGACTATGGATATTAATGCACATTATCGCACAATGAGCGATGGTAGGCAGGAAAACTTAGGAAGTGTACCTTTACTTTCCAGTCAATTAGAGGAGAAGCACTCTATTTTTGGAGGTGCAGACCGCTTAACGGAATGTGTTGCTTTTGCCATAAATCAGTATCATCCTCAATGTCTTGTTTTAGCAAATTCATGTGTTGCAGGTGTTATCGGGGATGATGTTGAGGCTGTTGCTCGGGCAACTGAGGCGCAATATGGTATTCCTGTACTTACAGTAGATTGCTGTGGCTTTTTAGATGGGGAATATTATCAGGGTTATTTTGAAATTACGGAGCAGCTAGTGGACAGATTTATGCAGCCTGCTCCTAAAATTCCAGGAACTGTAGTATTGCTGGGTGATAATGGAGGACCTTGGGGTCATTATGCCACAGAGGTGACTCGTCTATTGAACGAAATGAAGCTGAAGGTTATAGGCCAATTTCCTGGCTACATGACTTTTGAGGATTTGTCCCAAATAGGAACTGCGGAAGCAGCAATTATTTTAGGTGGTCGTGGTCAGGTGCATCAAGGGTTACAAAAGGTGGCTGCTAAACTACAGGCTAAGTTAGGGATTAACTATGTTAACGTTTATCCTGTAGGTTGGGCTAATACAAAAGCTTGGTTGCGTGATATTGGGCGTCTTATGCATAGAGAAGAAGGAGCAGAGCAGGTCCTTGAACATGAGGTTTATCGTCTACAAAAGGCTTTAGATGCTATGCGACATGTTACTTTTGGAAAAAAGACGGTACTATGCTTAGGCCGTCAACTACTCTACTACCATCCGGGAGCAGTGCTAGAGAGCATTGAGTTGCTTGGTTTAAACCTACAAGGTATTGTACTCTTAGATGCTTATCAAGCGAAGGATCGTGAGGAAATGCGTCAAGTAGTGGCAAGCTTAACAAAGGTGCCCATTTACAACGCCCAGGAGGGGGAAGTACTGCTGACGCAGAGCGATTTAGTGTTAACAACACATGAGCTGCAAAACAAAAAAATAAAGCAGCTCTTTTTACCTATGCTACCTAAAGTAGGAACAATGGGAGAATTAGAGTTTTTACAGGCTATTACGAGACTTCTGCAAAGCAGAATTAAAGGGGGCGTAACCTATGTCTAAGCCACAGGACAATAAATGGGGAAATATCTGTGAACGTGTTGACACCTGTGCTCTGACTGGAGCAGCTGCCTTTGTAGGCGGTATACCTGGTGCAGAAATTCTCTGTAATGGCCCACTTTGGTGTTATTTTTATGCTTTGCGTCATTTGGAGCATGCTGAATATGATATGGCGGAGCGCTTTCATGGCTCACAGCCTGATAATAATGCCGTTGTTTATGGCTCAGAAAAATATTTATTGGAGACACTGCAGCGTCTTTTTAAGCGTGAGCAGGTACCGGAGCTGCTCTTTATAGAAGCGAGCTGCTCTATGAGCTTGATAGGTGATGATTTAAATGGCATTGCTACTAAAGCAGCGCTACCCTGTCCCTTTGTAACCATGGACTGTGGTGGTATGGTGGGGGGCTTTGCCGAGGGGTATGCTAAAGCCGGCATGAAGGTTTTGGAAAAGTTTGCCAAGGACAATGTGACTTGCGAGGCTGGCTCTGTAAATGTCTTAGGCATGACGCCCTTTTATCTGAACGGTAGTGCTGATAGTAAGGAAATGCGTAGCCTTTTAAGTAAGGCGGGCTATATTATTCAGTCCATGCCAGGCGCAGGGAGCAGCCTCGAAGAGCTTGCACTGGTCGGAAGGGCACAGCTGAATATAGTAACCAATGAAGAATTGGGTCTACCGCTTGCACAATATTTACAGGAGCGCTTTGGCACACCCTATATTTTAGCAGGGCTTCCCTATGGCGTGGAGGGAACAGTAGACTGGCTCCAAAAGCTTGCGAAGGTGCTGCCTGCAGTGAATATGCATAAGCTAGAGGCTGAGGCTGAAGCTACGCATGGTTTTTTGACGAGCTGGATTAATGATGCTCGTTGTGTGTGGGGTAGTCTCTGGTTTGACAAGGTGGCTGTATGCGCACCGCCAACTATGGCGCTTTGCTTAGCTCAGAGCTTGCGTAGTGAATGGCTGGATACGGCGCAACTAGAGGTGCTCTGCCAACGCCAACTACCTAATAAAAATGCTCAGCATTATTGCACTACTGCTGACGCCATTTATTGTGCAGGTGTGGATAACCCTGGCTTGAATAATCTTTTGAGCGGGGAGCAACTGTTGCTATTAGGAAGTAGTAGCGAGGCCTCTTATTTATATCGTCAAGGGCGCAAGCATTTTGTGAATTTGAATGTGGCGTTTCCTGCTAACGATGAATATTTCTTTAGCGAACGTCCTTGGATAGGTTTTACAGGTGCTAGAGTTATGTTGGAGCGTATTTGGAATGCCTATATCTGGCAGAAGATGCGGGAGTAAAATTAATGCTGAAAAAAATTACGCTTTTAATAATGCTATTATTATGTCTCTGTCTGTGGGGTTGTGCTAAACCAGGAGTGCAGAATACTAATTCCGCTGATTATGGCTCCGCATATACTGCTGTGGATGATGCGGGCAGAACCTTGAAATTTAAGGAAAAGCCCCATCGCATTGTTTCACTCACCTATGGCACGGATGAGATTATCACGGATTTAGTAGACCTGAAGCGCATTGTAGCCTATAGCCGTTGGGCAGGTGATAATGGGATTACCTTTATTACGAAGGAGCAGGCCTTTAAAGTTGGCTGTAAGGTGCATGATAATCTAGAGTCTATTTTAAAATTGCAGCCAGATTTAGTAGTAGCCTCGATTGCGACTAGTAACGATGTAATATCAAGCTTGGAAAATGTAGGTATACCTGTCTATATTGCACGTAGCCCGCATAACTATGAGGAAATGCGCTCCAAGGTTATGAATTTAGCGCAAGCAGTGGGCGAAAAGGAGCAGGGGCAAGCTCTTGTACAGCGTATGGATGAACGTTTGGCTAAGCTTGAGCAGAAGCTGAGCAGCTTGCCATCCAGTGAGCGCAAGGTGGCAGTGGCCTTCAATTTTACCTCTGCCATGGGTAGAAGGGGCGACCTCTTAGATAGCATGCTGACTATGGCTCATGTCATTAATGGAGCTGCTGCTGTAACTCCGCCTAAAAGCGAGCATGGCAGTGTTATCATTAGCAAGGAAATGGTGGTACGCATTAATCCTGATATTTTTCTTCTGCCCACCTGGAATTACAATGATAAGCAGGATGTGCAGGGGTATGCCCATCAGGTTATGAATGATCCTGCATATAAGAATGTCAAGGCCGTGCAAAACGGTCAGCTACGCTTTGTTTCTGATAAGTACCGCTATGTCTCCAGTCATCATATCGTAGAGGCTATCGAGGAAATTGCGAAGGCTGTTTATCCTGAATTATTCAAAGAAGGTAAAAAATAGAGGTGTGAATAAGTGAAAAAGGTAATATTTTTGACTAACGTTATCCGACGCATGGGTATGATGCAGCAGACACTGGAGCGGTTGCAGCGTGAGGAAAAGCTGTCGCCTGCCTGCGCGTGCCATTGGATTACGGAGAAAACCCAGTGGGATAATAAATGGGAAAAGGAGCTAGCTAGTGCTGATATCGTACTCATGAAGTGGATGGGCAGTGGCCTTGATACGCCTTTTCTGAAAAAGGTTTTAAGTACGCTGGATAAGCGCAGTTTGCCCTATTATGTGGATGCCTCTGGTAGCAAGGAGGGCGAACTTAGTGGTCAGCTACCCGTTGCTACAATTGCTACCATTAAGCAATACGCTATGTTTGGCGGTGAGAAAAACTACTATAATCTTTGGCAGTATTTAGAAAAAATTGCGGCTGCAGAGGATACAGAAGCTCTCACGAAGCCCGATCCCATTCATTGGTGCGGCATTTACCATCCTCGTGCGCAGAAGGTCTATACTGATTTAGTTGAATATGAGCACGATTTTTGTGATAGCTCCCGTCCGACGGTTGGCATGCTTTTCTATCGTGACGAGTGGGTGTGGGGGGACCTGACCTATCAGAAAGCTATGGTGGAAGCCTTGGAGAAGCAGGGTGTTAACCCGATTTGCGTCTTCACTAATGGTATGCCCAATGTGGAAATGGGTATGCCAAGCCTGCCCACAGTGGTCAAGACCTTCTTCTGTAAGGATGGTCTACCCATTATCGATGCTCTGATTAACGTGATGAAATTCTCTATGACATCCAGTGGCGCTATGCCTTTGGACTGCTTGAAGAAGTGGAATGTACCAGTATTACAGGCCTATACCATTATGGCTCCCTACGAGGAGTGGAAGGATAGCTTTGAGGGCATGAATGCTATGGAAATTTCCATTAGTATTTCCCTCCCCGAGTTTGATGGTATCATTCACGGCGTGCCCATTGCGTCGAAAAAGGTACTGGAGAATGGCGATGTACGCTATCTTCCCATTGACGAACGTGTGGAGCGTATGGCTCGCAAGGCTGCTAAATGGGCGCGTTTACGTCGCAAGGCTAATGCCGACAAAAAAATTGCGATTATTTTCCATAATTACCCACCGCGTAATTCCAATATTGGCAGTGCGTTAGGCTTGGATACTATCGAAAGTATTCGTCGCGTACTCAAGGCTATGCAGGAGCGCGGCTATAAGGTTGAGACTATTCCTGAAGATACAAAAGAGTTTATCAAGGAGCTTACGCATAATGCTACGAATGATATTAAGCTATTAAGCGAACGTCAAATGCAAGAGGCTAATAAGCTTACCGGCTCTGAATACCAGAAATTTTATCAGGAAATGCCAGAGTGCGTACAAGCTCAATTGACGAAGGACTGGGGGCCGGCTCCCGGTGAAATCATGGAATATAATGGCGATATTATCGTCCCGGGTACGATGAATGGCAATGTTTTCGTAACCGTGCAGCCTGCGCGTGGCTTTGGTGCTGACCCTGAGAAAATTTACCATGATCCGTTTGTAGCGCCCACACATCAATATTTGGCCTTCTACCGCTGGATTCGTGATGTTTGGCAGGCTGATGCTGTGGCTCATATCGGTACCCATGGCAATCTGGAGTGGCTACCAGGTAAGAACGCAGGCCTTTCCAATGCTTGCTATCCTGATTTATCCATTGGCGATTTACCCAATATTTATCCCTATAATATTACGATTACAGGTGAGGGAATTCAAGCCAAACGACGTGGTGCAGCCTGCCTCATAGAGCATTTACCGGCGCCGCAGACGCAAGCAGGCGTCTATGATGAGCTGGAAGAGCTGGAAAAAATCATGGAGGAGTATATTCACTTCGAAACCACGCAACCGGAAAATCTGGCCCATCTAGAGGAGCTAGTGAAGGAAAAGGTGGCAGAGGCCAATCTGCAGGATGAGGTGCCCTATGATGAGGAGCAGCCTTTCAAGGAATATGTCATGGCCCTCCATAATTATATCAGTGATTTAAAAAACATGGAGGTGCATACAGGACTGCATATTATGGGCCAGCCACCCGAGGAAGAGCAGCTCGTGGATTATCTGTGGCTCTTGCTGCGCCTGGATAATGGTGATATCCCCAGCCTCACGCAGGCAATTAGTAAATTATATGGCTTTGATTATTATGAGCTTTTGGAAAATAGTGGGCTGATTTACGAGCCCTTAAATATTACCTATGGCTTTTTGATTGATCGCATCGGCGAACAATGCAGGGAGCTGATTAGGGTATTAGTTGCCCATGGTTTTGCTCAGGATAGCTGGCAGTATGTGGTAGAGCTACCCTGGGTAGCCTCTGCTCCGGCCGAGCTACGCGCACAGCTTCAGCAGGTTACCGAATACACAATAACAAAGGTGTACCCCAATCTCATGTTGACGACGCAGGAGATTGAGAATATGCTGCGTGGCTTCGAGGGTGAATATGTGGAGCCCGGCCCAAGTGGTGCGCCCTCTAGCGGTGGGGCGGATTTATTACCCACGGGTCGCAATTTCTTCGGCGTGGACCCTAGAACATTGCCCACGCCTGCAGCTTGGGAAATAGGCAAACAGCTTGGCGACCAAGTAATAGAACGCTTCATTGCGGAGGAGGGGCATTATCCGGAAAATATCGGTATTGTGCTCTGGTCCGGCTCCAATATGCGCAGTCATGGTCAGTGCATTGCCGAATTCCTCTATCTGATGGGTATCAGACCGAAATACCAGAGCGGTAGCCTGCGTGTTATTGGCCTAGAGGTTATTCCGCTGACCGAGCTACAGCGTCCTCGTATTGACGTGATGAGCCGCATTAGTGGCCTTTTCCGCGATTCCATGCCTGCAGTAGTAAATCTTTTGGATAAAGCCGTACTTTTGGCTGGCAGCTTGGACGAGGATCCGGAGCTAAATTATATTCGCAAGCATTTATTAGCTGATAGCAAGGAGCTTGAGGAAACGGAGGGCATGAGCCCTGAGGACGCATGGCGCCAAGCAGCCTATCGTATCTTTGGCGATCAGGAGGGCTGCTATGGTGCAGGTGTAGCGGCATTACTAGAGGCGAAAAATTGGGAGACTATTGATGATATTGCTGATGTTTATGTGCGCTGGGGCGGTCATGCCTATGGCGGCAAAACGAGGGGGAAATTCCTGCCGCAGCAGTTCCGTAAACGTCTGGGTAGCCTCGATATCACCATTAAAAATGAGGATAATCACGAGACTAATATGCTCTCTAGTGATGACTATAATGCATATCATGGCGGCATGATTGCCTGCGTGCGTAGTATTAAAGGTAGCGCACCCCGTTCCTATTGCGGTGATAGTACCGATAGAACGAAGGTCACCATGCATAGCGTGCAGGAGGAGGCTAAGCGTATTTTCCGCAGTGAGTCCATCAATCCTAAGTATATCGAGGGCATGATGAAGCACGGCTACAAGGGCGCGGCTGATATGGCCAATATGATTGCCCACAGCTTCCAATGGGATGCTACAAGTGCTGTAATGGAGGACTGGATGTACGAGAAGTACGCCGAAAAATATACCTTTGACCCCAAGGTTCAGGAATGGCTGCGTGATGTTAATCCGTGGGCGTTGCAGCGAATGGCAGAGATTTTGCTTGAGGCAGAGCAGCGCGGCCTGTGGAATGCTAAGCCTGAGACGAAGGAGGAGCTTCAGAAGCTCTATCTGGAAATGGAAGGCGAATTGGAGGAGATTTCTGATGACTAAAATAAAAATGCTCGTGCTGAGCCTGACGGGAAAGTGCAATTTCGCTTGTCGATATTGCTATGCAGCAGAGCATGATAAAAGTAAAATGTCGACAGAAATAGCCCTTGCTGCAGTTGACTTAGCAGCGGCTAGTGGAGAAAAATTTGTCATTCAGTTTAGCGGCGGCGAACCACTGTTGAATTATACTGCGCTACAAAAGGTAGTAGAGCATGTGGAGGAGCATAAGCTTCCTGCTGTTTTGCAACTGCAGACTAATGGATCCTTAATTACAGATGAGATTGCTCAATTTCTGTTCAGGCATAAGGTGGCTATAGGTGTGAGCCTCGACGGAAGACCCAATGTTAATGATAAGCTCCGCTTGAAAAAGAATGGCTATGGAGCTACAGGAGCTATTTTAAAGGGTATCGAGGTGCTGCGCCGTAATAATGTAGCCTGTGGTGTAACCTGCGTTGTAACGGAGGATAATGTGGAGCAGATTTCTGGTATCGTGGAGTTTGCTTACTTCCTCGGGAATGTGCGCAAAATCGGCTTTGATATCCTGCGCGGGCAGGGCAGGGGCGCTGGCCTGCGTCCGCCTACGCCCGAGGCTATGGAGCAAGCTATGCGCAGTGTCTACGCGCGCAGGGATGCTCTGCAGCGCTTGACAGGTATGCCTATGCAGATTGCGCAGCAGGAGCGGGTAAAGGTTCTATGCCGTGACTGCAGCCATGCCTTCGGTCATTGCTACGCTATGAATGGCGAAGCAGCCTTTGTCGATGCCAAAGGTGATATCTACGCTTGTTCTTCTTTAGTAGGTAATCAGGAATTTTATATTGGCAATGTTATGAGCGGAATTGAAGAACAGCTAGTTGATAAGACTAAACGGCAGATTAGTGAGACCATGGATTTTTGTCGCCAGTGCCCTGATTTCAAGCTCTGCGGCGGTGGCTGTTTTGCTCGCTATTATGGTATGGAAAATAAGGATGATTATGGCGCAGAATGCGCGATGAAACGCGTGTCTATCGATCAGGTAGTGTAGGTTAGAATTGAGGGGTTGACATAATGTCTGAGCATATATGTACTTTGTCTAATCAGGATGAGGTATACTTTTTTGAAAAAAGTATTGTGATATATTTTAAGGGTCAGCGTAAGGTTTTGAGCACTTCTCTTTTTAACGGTGGCTATCACGAGGATTATACAGCGGTTTTTAATTATGATGCTAAACAGGGAGCAGGTATGCCATGCGAGATGTTGGCTGATACTTATCCTGAGCATATGCGTCTCATTAGTAAGCGTCTAGCACTGGACCCTGACCATGTGAGCGGGATGGGAACGGCTGCAAGTATGGAAAATGTTGCGGTGGAAAGCATGAGCTATAAAGACCTTACCGTAACAGCTATTGTAACGGGGGGCATTGAGACTAACGGTGGACGCGTAGGCGATCCTGCCGATTACTATAAACCACAGCCTAAGCCACAGAAATATGGTACGATTAATATTATGCTAGTGTTGGACTGTGATGTTCCTGCAGGTACGCTAACTAGAGCTCTTGTTACCTGTACAGAGGCGAAAACTGCTGCTCTTCAGGAGCTCCTAGAGGGTAGCAAATACTCTAATGGCATAGCTACCGGTAGTGGTACTGACACTACTATTGTCGTTGCGAATAGTGAAAGTGACCTCTATCTAGAGGGGGCAGGCAAGCATAGCAAGCTGGGTGAGCTGATTGGTAAAGCTGTCAAAAAGGCTGTGAAACGAGCTCTTGATAACCAATCAGGTTTAAATCAGCGCACGCAGCATGATGTGTTTAGACGCATTAAACGCTTTGGAATTACCACGCGCAGCATGTGGGAAGCATATCAGAAGCTGACAGGGGCTCCAGTGAAGGCAGAGTTTATGGTAGTTGCCGAGGCTCTAGCTAAGGAAAATGACATGCTTTGCCTGACCTCGCTTTATATTCATCTCATGGACCAATACTTATGGGAGCTAATTAGTGCTGAAGAAATGCAGCAAACAGGCCAGCTACTATTGAATAGTTTAGCTAATGGTTATGACGTTGTAGAGGTTAATATTTCTGCAGGTGCCTTAGAGAGCATGCTAGAGGCGTGGCAACAGCTGTATATGCAGATTATAGCTAAAAGGGCTGGATTAAAGTATACAATGCCTGTTGAATAAGCCCACAATGTCGAACTGTGAGAAACGAAGTGAAGTTGTATGAAACAATTATTTAATTATTGTCCTGTAATGGGGTATGAAAAACAAATAGCAGCATATCCTGGACAACTGCAAGGGTATTTATGTGATAATCATTTAGATGGAGTGGAGCTTAATGTTTATGATACTAAGCCTTATCCAGATGATTATCGCGAAACTGCCATTGGTGTGCATTTGAAATATTGGCCTATGTGGCTGGATTTTTGGCAACATAATGGTAAGCAGCCAGAGACCAATAAATTAGCAGCCTCTTATGCTGTTCAGGCTTCCAACAACGAGGAATGGCTAGATATTATTTGCCAGAATTTGCGTGTTGCTTTATCCTATGAACCGGAATATCTAGTATGGCATGTTAGTGATTGCAACTTGGAGGAGATGTTTACACGTAAATATGTACATACAGATGAGGAAGTTATCGACGCTACCATTGCTATTGTTAATGAAATAGTGGGTATGCTTCCTGAGCATACTTATTTGCTTTTTGAAAATCTTTGGTGGCCAGGATTAACATTCAGAAAGCCCTGCTTAGCCGAAAAGCTGCTGGTAGGTGTAAAATTTTCGCATGTAGGCTTCATGCTCGATACAGGACATTTGATGAATAGTAATTGGGAACTTACTAGTGAAGCAGAGGGCATAAAGTTTGTTATGGATACGGTTCGCAGTTTAGGAGAGATAGGAAAATATATTAAGGGCATGCATCTTAACTGTTCTTTATCAGGAAATTTTCAGCGTGCTCATTTAGGTCCTATGCCTAAGGTGAATGATTTGGGTGAACTTATTAACTTTGTAAGCAATCTAGATCAGCATAGACCTTTTCAGAAGGAAAGTCTGAAACCGCTTCTAGAGCTTGTTCAACCAGAATATCTCAATCATGAATTGTTCTTTAATACCATGGAGCATATGAGCGGATTATTGCGTCAACAGCAAGCGCTATTATAGAGGTTGTGAATATGAAAATTGCTTTTTTACATTTTGTTTATTGTGGTAATAGGCAGGAAGAAAATCAGCAAAAAATCCTGCAGGGCATGAAACTAGCTGCGAGTCATGGCGCGCAGTGGGTACTGACACCAGAAATGGCACTGCAGGGCTACCAGATGATTCGTGAGGA
>JAXEPX010000107.1:0-2217 GCA_034117325.1 Phascolarctobacterium sp.
GAAATACTGGGCACTGCGCAGCGTGAAGGCAGCGGGTAGCTCCAGCACGAGGTCCACGCCGCAGTCCACGGCCAGGCGCGCGCGACTCCATTTGTCGAGAAAGGCAGGCTCGCCCCTCTGCATGAAGCTGGCGCTCATGACAGCAATAACAGGCTGCCCTGTGAGGCGCTTGGCCTGGCGCAGATGATATAGATGTCCATTGTGAAAGGGATTATATTCGGCAACGATGCCAGTAGCTTGTAGCATGCTTTCCCTCGATTCTATGCGATAAAAGTAATTTTAGCCTAATTTCAGCTATTTTTAGAAATTTTACGGAGCTTCTTTTGCTTTATTATAGCATATTTACATGTATACACGAAATATGTACTATCAATTTTCTTGGAAATAGTGTATACTATAATGTAAGTATGCTGGTGAGCGTTTGACCAGCACAGAGTTTAGCAAGGCAGCTGCAAGCGGCCTAGGTTGAAAAATTAAGGTAGGAGGCTTATTGTGATTGTATTTGTTGTAAACTGCGGTAGCTCTTCTATTAAGTATCAGTTGATTAATATGGAGGGCGAGAAGGTGATGGCCAAGGGCCTCGTCGAGCGCATAGGTATGGAGGGCTCCACCTTAAAGCACACGCCCGTGGGTAAATATACTATCGATTTAAAAGAGGATATACCTGACCATGTTGTGGGTATTAAAATGGTTCTGAAGGCTTTAACCCACAAGGAATATGGCGTTATTAAGGATATGGGAGAAATTGACGCCGTGGGTCATCGCGTAGTGCATGGCGGCGAGCGCTTTGCCGATAGCGTGCTGATTACCGATGAGGTTTTGAACGGCATTAAGGCCTGCTGCGAAATTGCTCCGCTGCATAATCCGCCTAATCTTTTTGGCATCAATGCTTGCATGGAGATTATGCGCGGCGTGCCGCAGGTTGCTGTTTTTGATACGGCCTTTCACCAGACCATGCCCAAGGTAGCTTATCTGTATGGCCTTCCCTATGAGCTTTATGTAAAATATGGTCTGCGTCGCTATGGCTTCCATGGTACCTCGCATAAATATGTTGCTCAGCGCGCTGCAGAGCTGATGGGCGAGCATATGTCGGATTTGCGCATTATTTCCTGCCATTTGGGTAATGGCGCCAGCATTACGGCGATTAAATATGGTAAATCCATTGATACCTCCATGGGCTATACCCCGCTGGAGGGCCTGATTATGGGCACGCGCAGTGGCGAGATTGACCCGGCGATTATTCCCTTCCTGATGGAGAAGGAGAATATGACGGCACAGCAGATTGATGATTATCTGAACCGTCGTAGTGGTATTTTGGGTATTAGCGGCTTGTCTAGCGACTTCCGCGACCTGGAGAGCGCTGCGAACCGTGGTGATGACCGTAGTCAGCTGGCAATTGACGTTTTTGCTTATAAGGTTAAAAAATACATCGGTGGCTATGTGGCTGCGATGGGCGGCGTGGATGCGATTGTTTTCACGGCAGGCCTGGGCGAAAACTCTCCCTTTATGCGCGACAAGATTTGCAATGGCCTCGAGTATCTGGGCACGCGCATTGACCCTGAGCTGAATAGGGTGCGTGGGCAGGAGCGCGAGATTAGCGTGCGCCGTGCGCGGGTGAAAATTTTCGTTATCCCGACGAATGAGGAGCTCGTGATTGCCCGCGATACCTTTAATATTTGCCGCCGAATTATTAAGCTGTAGGATTTAGGCTGAGGCTGCAGGCTTTGTTTACTTTTTAACAGAAATCAAGAGGTTTCACTTGACAAAGTGCCTCTAAACCGCTATAATTGTAACGATTGGTGAAATATGATTAAGATAAATGTCGCACAAATCAAGAAAAGACTGGTCGGAGAAAAGACCCTTGCTTTTGAACTGGAGCCGGCCGAGCTGGAGATTAGCCGTGAAGAAATGGCAATTGAAGGTACGGTGAAGCTGACTGGTAGCATTAGCAATGCCGGTGATGTGCTCCTCCTACAGGCGGACATGGAAGCAAAGGTGCAGCGCACCTGCGGACGTTGTCTGAAGGAGTTTTCAGGCATCAACAAGGCGCAGGTCGTAGAGAAATTCTATCCGGCGAGTGCTGAAAATATTGAAAATGATGCTTTTGTTTACGATTCGGATGTTATCGACATAACAGAACCGCTTCGTGAAGGGCTGCTGCTTGCAGAGCCCATGCAGGCTCTGTGTAAACCAGACTGCCGGGGGTTGTGTCCTGTT
>JAXEPX010000108.1:0-5125 GCA_034117325.1 Phascolarctobacterium sp.
GCAAATCGCAATCGCGCTGCCATTTTTCTCCGCCATCGCAAAGGCCTTATACACCTGGCGACGAATCTCCTCCACATTCGTACTATTGTCGAGGAAAATATCGTTGCGAGCCGTCTTCACCCCCAGCTCCCGCGCCATATCGCGCGCCACAGAGGCAGAATTAGTCCTGCTATCTAAGAAAAACATCCCCTGACTCTTCAGCACGGACAGCACATTCTTCATCGTCGCTCTATCCGCCGTTGCGCGAGAGCCCTGATGATTATTCACGCCCACCACGCCGGGCAAACTGTTCAAATGCTTGCGCACCAGCGCTTTCTGCGCCGCTGCGCCCTGGTCCACCAGCACCGTGCGACTGCCCTCGCTCATAGCCCCCTTGCTCAAGGGCTCCATGGGCAAATGCAGCAGCGGCACACGGCCACGGCTTTTCACCATCTCCAGCACGTCGCTGGAAAAATCCTTATCCGGCAAAATCGCATAGCTAAAGGGCAAGCCAGTGTTGAGTAGCGTGCGCACAGCACTCATATCCGCACCACAGTCATCAATAACAATCGCTATTTTACCCTTGTAGTGCCTCACCTCAGCCTCAGGCTCCTCGGGCAAATCCTTGACATCCTTATCCTTCTTCTTCAAATTGCTATTATGGAAAAAGATAATCGTGTCCGTCATGAACTCCTTCGTACCGGAGCCCGCCTTCACCTTAATGCCTACCTGCGCCTCAAAGGCATCCCATTTGCGATACTTCGTCATGCGCCCGCTGATATAGGCCAGGCCATTAGCCTCCACCTTCTCGCGCAGCCATTCGCCTGCGCCCGTGAGGCTCGTGCTATTGGGGATGCCCACTGCCAGATTGCGCTGCTGAATCTGCACCTTGGCACCGGACTCCTCCACCTCCACGTTCTTTTTCCCGTGGTCATTTTCAATCAGCTGCCAATTATCCTTCTGCAGCAAAATCGTATCCACCAGGCGCTGCGCCTCGATGGACTCGTTCAAAAGGCTAATCTCCTTGGCCGGAGCGCCATCCTTGCTGTCGCCCACATCCTTTTTCGTGCTGCTATTGGCATAGAAAAAGCCGCAGGCCACTGCCAAAATCGCAATTACGCCGATTAAACACAGGATAATATATTTTCCACCGGAGGAGGAATTTTTCTCTCTCCTTTTTCTTGTAGCCATAACCTTACTCCTTCTTCCTCGCGACCCTAAGCCCGAGGATGAGCCTTATCATACACCTCGCGCAGCCGCGCCACATCGAGGTGGGTATAAATCTGCGTCGTCGAAATATCCGCATGCCCTAAAAGCTCCTGCACCATGCGCAAATCCGTGCCATTATTTAATAAATGGGTGGCAAAGGAATGGCGCAGCATATGGGGCGTGACCCTTTTCGTAATCCCCGCCGCCTGGGCATACTTCTCAATAAATTCATTCACTCGCTGCCGTGTGAGCGGCTGGCCCTCACGCGAAACGAAGAGCTCCTCCACAGTGGAGTCCTCATTCTTTTTGACATGCAAAAGCTGAGGCCGCACAAAATTAATATAATGCTCCAGATACTCCACAGCCTTGCTGCCTAAGGGGATCATGCGCTCCTTCGCGCCCTTGCCCAGGGCCAGCACATACTCGCGCTGCAAATCCACCTTCTTCAGGGGCAGCTGCACCACCTCGGACACACGCATGCCCGTGGCATACATCGTCTCCAGCATGGCCCTGTCCCGATAGCCCGTGAGCGTCTCCAGCTTGGGCGCCGCCAAGAGGGCCAGCACCTCGTCCAAACTGAGGAACTTCGGCAGACGCTGCGTGCGCACGCTGGCCTCCAGCGCCTCGGCCGGACTAATATCGAGATAATGCTCGTCCACGAGAAAATTATAAAAGGCCTTAATCGCAGCCAGCTTGCGCGAAATCGTGGTCGGCTTGCGCCCCTGAGACTTGAGCTCGTTTAAATAGCCTCGCAGCTGCAGCTTACTTAAATGCAGCAGGCCATCCCAGTCCTTAATGCCCAGCGCCCTCTGCATCACATGCAAATCGCGACAGTAGGCCGCCCGCGTATTGTCCGACACGCCCAGCTCCACCAGCAGATATTGTTCAAATAATTCCTGATAGCTTCTCATCGCGCTCGCACTCCCCAAAGCTCTAAAAAGAAGAACGGAGCGCTAGGCACCGTTCTCGCTTCAGAATATTAGTCTTTTTTCTCGGGCTGCATAATCGTAATGTTGGTAGCAGGCGAAATAGTGGAAATCGCATGCTTATACACCAGCTGCTGCTTGCCCTCGTTTTCAATAATCACGGTAAAATTATCAAAGCCACGTACCAGGCCGCGAATTTGGAAGCCATTCATCAGGTAAATGATAACACCCAAATTTTCCTTACGCACATGGTTCAAAAAGCTATCCTGTAAATTCATAGCGGGTTTTGCACAATTCATCATCAAAATCCCCTCCAATCTAATCTCTATATTCTAATTTTACAACGAAAATCCCTTTTCTACAAGTATTTCACAAATTCTTTCAACTATGTTCGCATAATTGGGCTCCGCTTCCAGCTCCAGCCACTCGATATAGGGCATTTTCTTATACCAGGTGATCTGGCGCTTGGCAAAATTGCGCGTCGCCTGCTTCAGCTTGTCCACGGCCTCATCATAGCTCATGCTGCCATTAAGGTACCACACCATCTGCCGATAGCCAATGCTCTGCATGCTCTGGCATTCTGGGCTCACGCCCCGCTCGAGCAAACTGCGTACCTCCTGCTCCAATCCCGCCGCCAGCATCAGGTCCACACGCTTATTAATGCGCTCATACAGCGCACTGCGCTCCATGTTGAGACCAATGACCAGCGCCTCATAGGGGCTCTCCTCCGCGCCATACTGATTCACCTGCTCGCCACTCAGCGCCGCCTCGAGCGCACGCACCACGCGGCGCACATTGTTCGGATGAATGCGCTCGGCCGCCTCGGGGTCCAGCGCTGCCAGGCGTGCGTGCAGTGCCTCGGCGCCCTGCTCCTCCGCCTCGCGCGTCAGCTGTGCGCGCAGCTCGCTATCCTCGCTCACGCTATTAAAGGCGTAGTCCTCCAGCAAAGCCTTGATATAGAGGCCCGTGCCTCCGGCGATAATGGGCAGGTGTCCCCGCGCGTTAATCTCCGTAATGAGGCGCGCAGCCTGCTCCTTGAAGTCCACGACGCTAAAGCTTGCGTCAGGCGGCAGGATATTCACCAGATGATGGGGCACAGCCGCCAGCTCCTCAGCCGTGGGCTTCGCCGTGCCGATATTCATGTCACGGTAGACGAGCATGGAGTCGCCGGAGATGATTTCGCCCTGAACCTGAAATTTTTTGGCAATTTCGATGGCGCAATGGCTCTTGCCCGTCGCCGTAGCGCCCAGGATTACGAGCACCTTAGGTTTATTTTTCACTAGCTCCATCTGCTACCTCCGCAAAATGCCAAATTTGACACGACTATATTTGCCGCCCACATATTCCGTGCAGCCATACTCCGCCAAGAGGTACTCACTGCGCTCCTTGATGACCACGCGCGGCGCTACCTTCAGAGCCAGCTCCACGGTCGCGCGCGTCAGCGGCGCTTCCAGTGAGAGGGGGCGCAAAGCTTCCATCGCCTTCGAGCCCTGGACGGGATGACGGAACATGGGATCGAAATAAACAACATCGAACGAGTCGGGCGCACAGCTAGCAAGGTAGTCCTCCGCTACAGCGTGCACTGTTTTAATGCGCCGTAACGCCGCATTTAAGAGCGGCGCCTTCGTTTCGTAGCGGGAGAGGCCCTCAGTCACTACAAAGTGCAGCAGCTTCGACGCCTCCAGGCCCACTACCTCGCCCGTAGTACCAACTACGCAGGCTGCTACAGCTGCATCACTCGCCAGTCCCAGCGTGCAGTCCATCACCCGCTTGCCGGGTGTGAGCTCGAGCGCTGCCACCAGATGGTCCTGCCCACCCCGCAGCAGCTGCTGCACGCGAATGGCCGCCATACTCGGGTGGTAGGCGAAGGTGCCGTACGCACTATGCACGCGCGGCCCATCCTTCTCCAGTACGAGCACGGCAGCAAGGCCCTGCTCGGCCATATATTCCTCTAAAACCTTATTATGGGGTCGGTCGTAATAAGCCACGCCCAGCGCCTTGGCCATAGCCTGCGCCTTAATAATGGCATCGGTGCCACGGGCATTACGACTGAGCACCACTCCATATTTACCCTCCAGCATCAGAAGCCCGTCCTTTTAAACATTTTATAGAGCTCATTCGAGTCGATGGCAATCATGCAGGGACGGCCATGGGGACAGGTGAAGGGATGCTCGGTATTGCATAAATCGATGATTAATTGGCGCATCTGGCGCATATTCAGAAGCTGTCCCGCCTTAATCGCAGCCTTGCAGGCCGTCATATGCAGCAGCTCCTGGCGCAGCGTCGCACCATTAACCTCGCGCAGCTCGCCCAGCATTTTGGCAATTTCTAAAATGAAGTCCTCAGCGTCCTCGGCCTTGATATCCGCAGGTAGGCTGCTGACGCGCAGGATGCTCTCGCCCCCTGCCTCGGCATCCACGCCCAGGCGCAGGAACTCGTCCCGCTGCGCTTCAATGCGCTCGATGTCCTCCGCATTCATGTCGATGTAAAGCGGAATGAGCAGCTGCTGCGCCGGGATATTTTCATGCGCAGCGACAAGCTTATCGTAAAGGATGCGCTCATGCGCCGCATGCTGATCGATTAAATACAGTGTATCCTCGGATTGGGCAATGATAAAGGTTTTGTCCACCTGCCCAATGGGCCAGATGGTCGCAATGCCGCTATCCGTATTAGTAAAGGTTATGTTCTCACGATCGGGAGCAGGGCAAACTGCTGTCTGGGGCTCCGTTGCTGCTGGCTGGAGTGCGTCATTACCTTGAGCACAATCCAAACCCTCGGTACGAGCCTCCAGCACAGGTATTACCGTCTCGCGCTTGCCCACAGTGTACTCGGCAGTGTCGTCGGAGACTCTACCTGCAGCAAAATCCTCGAACGGCTGCCACATCGTCTGCTGCATAGGAGTAGCCTGTACTAAGCCTTCAGACTGCGCCTTTGGCTCTGGTTTAGCAGGCTGCACTGCACTCTCGCTAGGTGCTTTGAAAATCGGTTCACTCGCACCGCTGGGCGCCTTA
>JAXEPX010000109.1:0-10298 GCA_034117325.1 Phascolarctobacterium sp.
TTGGCAAGCGTTTTTTTGCAAAAAAACGCAATTTTTTCTTTTTGTTTTACTTTCTATCCTACAGCTTCCCTAGAGCAAGCTTATCAATCTTACCGCTTTCGTTCCGCGGCAGCGCCTCGAGGAAAACGAACTGACGTGGTAGTTCGTACTCCGTGAGCACCTCGCGCAGCGAGCGCACCAGCTCCTGCTTCGTATAAGCATACCCCTGCGCCTCCACCACATACGCCACTAGCATATCGCTATCTTCCACATGGCGCACGAGCACCGCAGCCTCCGTTACGCCCGCCATGTCCATAAGAGCGCGCGTCACCTTCACTGCACTCACCTTGCAGCCATTTACGCTCAGAATATCATCTGTGCGCCCGAGAAAATGCAGCCTGCCCTCCTCGTCTAGATAGCCTCTATCCTTTAGCGAAAACGGCAGCTCGATGCCCTCCACATGATAGGGCGTGTCGATGAAAATCTCTTCATTTTTGATGCTAATGCCCACATTTTTAAAAGGTCTGCCTATGAGCGTGCGGTCGTCCGTCATCTCATCATCCTTGATGTAGGTTATATAATTGAGCTCGCTCGCGCCATAATAGAGAGTGATCTGAGTGCGTGGGAACACAGCCAACAGCTTATCTGCCTCCTGACGCCCCATGCTTTGCGAGCCGCTGATAATGCTACGAACAGCAAGCTTAGGCTCGGTAATAAACTTCGGCAACAGTAATAGCTTCGACGGAATCATGTAAATCGTGTTCACTCCATACTGCTCCATAAGTACTAGCCAGCTTTTGGGGCGAAATTTTTCCGTAACGATGAGCGTACCGCACGCTGCAAGCACTCCCATATAGATATTGAGATTGCCCGTAAAAGCGAGGCTGCCTTGGCAAAAGATAACCGTATCTTTATCAACACCAAAAACACGGTTCTGCTCAGCGAAAAAATCGGCCCAGCTGTGTAGGTCACGCCATAATAATTTACTTTTGCCCGTACTGCCGCTCGTCATAACGCCCATGCAGGCTGACGCAGGTATCTCGTCGATTATAAATTGCTGCGTTTTGCTAACCTCGGTCGCGATAATTGGACGCGTGGCGGTACCGCTATAGGCAATGAATTTAATCAATTGCTCGGCAATGGTATCAGCATGAATAAATATGGCTTTGCCAGTAAAGTCAGCTTGCTCCCTCACTGCGCGGGCTGCAGCTGCAAGCTCACCATAGGTATAGCTTTGGCTATCGTCCACGAGGGCTAGCTTACTAGCTGGCTGGCTCTCGATGAGCTCCAGGTAGGAGGTATAGCTGACGTGGGGCAGTGCTTGGGCCTCGCTGTGGGTCTCCTCTATTTTTTCTAGCTGCTTCATAGTCTACGCCTCCACTCTTTCGATAAGCAGGGCTGTGCCCACACCCCCAGCTGCCGCCACGCTAGCGCAACCATAGCGCCCTGCACAACGCTTCAGGGCTTCTAAAAGATGCAGGGTAATTATGCCACCGGAGGCACCATAGGGATGACCATAGGCCAGCGCACCGCCGAAAACATTATATTTGTCCAAGCTCTGCGGAAAGGTGCGTGCAAAGAGCACATCGATTACCGCAAAGGCTTCATTAATTTCAAAATCGTCGATATTTTCTTCCGTCAGATGATACTTAGCGAGCAGCTTTTCCAGTGCCATGACAGCCGTGCGCGGACTCACGAGTGGATCGCCACCGCAGGCCGTAGAGCCGATGACCTTGGCCTGTGCCTGTAGCTTATGCTCAGCAAGATATTTTTCGGATACTAGTACGAGAAAAGCAGCGCCGTCATTGATGAGACAAGAATTAGCAGCAGTAATATATTCGCCGTTTTCGAGTACCTTCGGCAGGCGATCCAAAAGTCGCTGACTCATGCGCGGACGAATGCCCTCGTCTTTATTGGCATCAAAACAAGGCTCAATAATTGACGCGAGCGCCTCTTCATCGCGCGCCTGAGACGCAAGACTATGGCTGCGCAGCACCCATGCGTCCAGCTCGGCTTTCGTAACCTTTTCGCGCACGCAGGCGAGCTCAGCGCCCTCCAGCATCACTGTTTCTCGATGAATACCGGGCATGAATTTGGCAACGCTGTAGCATTCCTCGCCCTTATAGTCGGGATGATTAACATTGTAACCACGGCGTGGTTGTGTGGAGCTGCTCTCAAAGCCGCCGGCGATGATGCAATCGGCCTCCCCACTAGCGATTTTGGCCGCAGCAACGGCGATGCTCTCCAACCCACTGCCACACTGCACGTCGATGGTGAAGCTGGGCACGGAGATATCCACTCCTGCCTCAAGCGCCATCAGGCGAGTAATATTGCCGCCTGCGCCTACGCCATTACCAGCGATGATATAATCTGGCTGCGTGATATTGTATTTTGCCATGACCTGTGCCAGCACGGCTGCGCCCAGCTTTTCCGCTGGCACGTGGCGATACATGCCATTGACCACGCCCACATAGCTACGGAGTCCACCTAAAATATAAGCATTATGCATAATTTTACCACCTGTACAAACATCCCCGTACCTGCGACAGGCGCAAATACGGGGATAAATTTTTTCTTTATTTATTACCAAAAATACGATGAATGGGGCCTGCCAAAATTGCTGCGGCTACGCATTTAACGATGTCCAACGGGATGAAAGGCAGTACGCCGGTATAGAAGGCTTTATCCCAGGGCATGCCGGTCACGAGCTTCAGCTGGAGGAAGCCGAAGAGGTAAATCAGCGGAATGCCTACGATGCAGCCGAGTAGCGCATAGCGTTTAAAATTGTATTTTTCACCGCGGGTATATGCTAGGAAAACTGCCGTGAAGAGGAAGCCGATAATGTAGCCGCCCGTGGGGCCAAAAAGCTTGCCCGGGCCACCGGTGCCACCCGTGAAAACAGGCAAACCTGCGAGGCCTACGAGCAGGTAGACGAGCATGGTCATGAAGGCTTGCTTGGCGTTCAGCACATAGCCCGTAAGGTTAACGATGAGCGTTTGCAATGCAATCGGGGATAAGGAAAATGGTAGCGGAATGATGATATAAGCACTTACGCAGTTCAGAGCTACCATAAGAGCCATTTTCGTCATTTCCGCAGTTTTATTAATACTTTTGTTATTTGTCGTCATGATTAAACACCAACCTTATAATTTTATGGTAAAAACATTAGAACTACCCACATAAGCCTGCAGCTCAGCGCCGTTTTGATAAACGCACAGTGTGTCACCCGTAAATACCGGAGCGAGGAAGCTCACACGCCAGTCCAGCTCGCGCGCCGCAAGTGCGCTCTGCAACCAAGCAGTCATACACAACCCAGGGACTATTGGGTGCTCACCCTTATGGATAATGTTCTCATCACCGGTAAAAGCTACGTAATTGCGTACCTCGTCTACAGTGAAGACATGCTCCGCAAGAAGTGTGCCAGCATGTGCATTAGCGTGGGCATTGCTCTCTTTTGCTTCACTATGGGGCTTAGCACTAGGAGCTTGCTCGGTCGCAGCTTTAACCGCAGCAGACTGCGTTGAGTCCAGCTGTCTTTTCGGTAGCACGAGGAAGACGCGCAGTTCCTTAGCGATGCTGCCGTCTGCCGCCGTTCCCAACACCTGGAGCATGCTCTTGCGCTCCTTGGCGAGCAGCGTTTTATTCTCCAGCTGCGTTGCTGTGCCGTGGATATGCACCTCGACGCCGGCCAAGACCCAACCACCAAAAAATTTTGTATCGTTATCTGCAAGTTTATGTGCTAGCTCTAACATTTTGCCATCCTTTCTATGTAGCCTATTATAAAGCATGTAAGCATTTTAGTCAACCTAAAATATTTTCTAGTTAACATTAAATTTTAACCTAGAAACCGCCTATGTTTCTTAGAGCAAAGCTTACATAAACGAAAAAAATTCCCTGAGTATACTACACTTAAGTAGTTACTCGGGGATAAGCTAAAGAATCTAAATAAATAGTGGTATTAGGGATTGGGAGTTGGCTAAAATTTATAAATAAAACTAACTATTGAGCTCATTTTTTACGACGAAGAGTACCCATTGGGCAATATTTGTCGCATGGTCAGCAATGCGCTCCACGTATTTAGCAATCATCAGATAGTCGACGTATTGCGGCACGAGCTGCGGATATTGCTGCATCAGCGTGGTCAAACTTTGGCGCATGTCACGGAAATAGTCGTCTACCTCGTCGTCGGTTGCCATAACCTTGCGCGCCAGCTCGACATCGTTTTCGCTGATGGCAGTGATGCTATCATACACCATTTGGCGCATTACCTGCAACATGGGCATGAAGTCGTCGGGCATGGGTACGTGCTCTTTTTCAGCTAAACGCAGCGTATATTGGCTAATGTCGCTGCAGTGGTCGGCGATGCGCTCCATGTCCCCCACGAGCTTTAAGCAGGAGGCGATTTCACGCCAATCGCTGGCTACCGGGGTCTGCGTAACTACGAGCTCAAGGCATTGTCGCTCTATATCGACCTCGCTATTATCAAATTCATCATCCCCGCCCATGATGGCTTGGGCTATGGATTTATCCTTTTTTTCTAGGTTATCAATGACCTTGTCCAGCGTTTCTTCAAGGCTGACGCCCATAACGCGGACGCTGTTTAGGAGCAGGGCGAGCTGTTCCTGGTATTTATTACGAACCATTTAAATATCCTCCTTTAGTTAACCCCTCCGCCTCGCTAAAGCTCGGCACCTCCCCTTTAAATGGGAGGCTCCCACCAACCTATATTTAGGAGAAAGGCTCCCCTTTCAAGGGGAGCTGTCGCCGTAGGCGACTGAGGGGTTAAGTAAGATTTTTAGTCTATATCTTAGCCGAATCTACCAGTGATATAGTCCTCGGTCTTCTTATTCTGCGGATTGGTAAAGATTTGCTTCGTGTTGGCGTACTCGATGAGGTCACCCAAGAGGAAGAAGGCCGTCTTATCGCTGATGCGGGCTGCCTGCTGCATATTGTGGGTAACGATGACGATGGTATAATTTTCCTTCAGCTCCAGCGCCAGATCCTCAATTTTCATCGTGGAAATGGGGTCCAATGCGCTGGTGGGCTCGTCCATCAGGAGTACCTCGGGCTGCACGGCGAGGGCACGCGCGATGCACAGACGCTGCTGCTGACCGCCGCTGAAGCCAAGCGCACTCTTATTTAGACGATCCTTTACCTCGTCCCAGATAGCTGCCTGACGCAGGCTGCGCTCCACGATTTCGTCGAGCTCTGACTTTGCATGAATGCCATGCGTACGCGGACCGAAGGCAATATTATCGTACACGCTCATCGGGAAGGGATTGGGCTTTTGGAAGACCATGCCCACGCGTTTGCGCAGCGTATTGACATCGTCATTAGCAAATATATTATCCCCATCGAGCAAGACCTTACCCTCGATACGACAGCCCTCAACAAGGTCGTTCATGCGGTTCAGGCTCTTGAGCAGCGTGGATTTGCCGCAGCCGGAGGGACCGATGAAGGCCGTGATTTCCTTTTCCTTGATATCCATATTGATTCCATGCAGCGCATGAAAATCGCCGTAATATAAATGTAAATCTTCTATTAAAAGCTTCGTTCTAGCATTTTCCATCAGCTTCACCATTTAGTTTCCTTTCATTAGCTTTTTCGCCAAGCGTGCACTCACAAAATTGATTCCGATTACGATGAGCACCAGCACCACAGCCGTGGCGTAAGCCTGCTGCATGTAGAGACCTTCGCTGGCGAGCACGTACATGTGAACGGCAAGTGTTCTGCCAGAGCTCATGACATTCGTCGGCAGGGCGGCAACTGTGCCCGCAGTATAAATGAGCGCAGCTGTCTCGCCTACGATACGCCCTATGCCTAGGATAACGCCAGCGAGGATGCCGGGAATGGCGCTGGGCAGTACTACGGCGAAGACGGTGCGCAGCTTGCCCGCGCCCAGGCCGTAGCTGCCTTCGCGATAGCTATCGGGTACGGCCTTCAAGGCCTCCTCCGTCGTGCGCATGATTAAGGGGAGAATCATGATGGCGACGGTGCAAGAGCCTGCGAGCAGTGAGTAGCCCATGTGCAGGAAAACTACAAAGAAGAGCATGCCGAAAAGGCCATAGACAATGGAGGGAATGCCAGAGAGTGTGTCGGCTGTGACGCGCACCACATTGACGATTTTATTACCGCGTTTGGCGTATTCCACGAGATAAATAGCTGCGAAAATGCCCAAGGGCGTTGCCATGAGGAGCGCTAGCAGTACCATGATGATGGTGTCGAGCAGGGCCGGGAACATGGAGACGTTTTCGGTGCTATATTCAAGCTCGAAAAGCTTGAGACTAAGATTAGGCAGCCCCTGCCATAGGATGTAAAAGAGGAGAAAGGCCAGCGAGAGAAAGGTTATAGCTGCTGCGAGCCAGACGCAGCCGAGGAGCGCTACGCTTAGCGGGTCGCGCCCATAGCGGTATAGGGCCTTGCTCAAGGGGCTGCCCCCCTTGCCCATCTTTGGTTGCACGGATGGACTTACTTGCTTTAAAGAAGTAGCTTCACTTACAGAGCTCATTCGTGGACCACCTTGCCTTTCAGATAAGAGAAGCTCAGATTAATAATCATGATAAAGATAAAGAGGACAACTGCTGTTGCAATGAGTGCATCGCGGTGTAAATCAGCAGCGTAGCCCATCTCGATGACGATATTAGTGGTCATGGTGCGCACGCCTTCGAGCAGACCCTGTGGCATACGCGCCTGGTTGCCTGCGACCATGATGACGGCCATGGTCTCGCCTATCGCACGGCCCACGCCGAGTATAATGGCTGCCATGATGCCGGACTTCGCAGCAGGGACTACGGTGAAGAAGACACTGCGGACGTGGCCAGCACCTAGCGCGAGCGCGCCTTCGTAGTAGCTATCTGGGACGGCGCGCAGAGCAGCCTCTGCTACGCTGATAAGCGTGGGCAATATCATCATGCCCAGTAGTAACGAGGCAGTGAGCATACTGCTGCCGGTGCCACCAAACGTGTCGCGGATGAATGGCACGAGTACGACGAGGCCGAAGAAGCCGTAGATGACGGAGGGGATGCCGGCTAAGAGCTCCACAGCGGGCTTGAGTAGCTTGTAGATGCTTGTGGGGCAGAAGCGCGCCATAAAGATGGCGGTGAGGATGCCCACGGGAACGCCCGTGATGACTGCGCCCAACGTAACGTAGATACTACCCATGATCATGGGCAGGATACCATAGATATCATTATTAGGTCGCCATTTTTGGCCTAGAAGAAAGTCGCTAACGCCGATTTTGCCAATTGTGGGCAAGCCGTTAGCAAAAAGGAAGAAGCAGATCATGGCAACAAGAGCGATGGAGGCGCAGGCTGCAGCTAGAAAAACCTGCTGCATAATTATTTCCTTGCGATTATTCATACACTTTCACATTCCTTACATTCACTAGAAAAATTTGTAATGTTAAGTTTAGTTTATTACAAAAAAGGGGCGACTAGTCGCCCCTATATCACGTGGAGTGCATGCGCTACCCCCGCTATTTTTTATTTTATTTGCCCAGTTTATCCCAGGTGGTTACTTTACCGGTGAAGATATCAGCTACCTGAGCTTTGGTCAGATTGTCAACCTTGCTATCCTTGTTTACGATAACTGCGATGCCGTCGGTTGCAATAACAGTTGCTTTTACGCCAGCGTCAGTTTCGCTCTTTTTCAGTGCTCTGGATGCCATACCGATGTCGCAGATGCCGCTGATAGCTGCTTTTACGCCGGTGGTGGAGTCGCTTTGTTGTACTTCGATATTTACATCCGGGTTAAGTTTTTTGTAAGCCTCCTTCAGTTTTTCCATAGCCGGAGTTACAGAAGAAGAGCCTGCTACGACGATCTTGCCAGATTTTTTATTAGCAGTGTAGTTATCAGCCTTGTCATTGCCGATGTAGCCTGCTTTAGCAACAACCTCTTGACCTTGTTTGGAGAGGATGAAGCTGATGAAGTCTTTGGTAATGGCATTGGGCTCGCCCTTGGTTACGATATTGAAGGGACGGGAGATTTTGTAAGCTCCGCTTTTAACATTAGCTGCGGTAGCTTCAGCACCGTCGATTTTTAGGCCTTTGACAGTGTTGTTCAGAGAGCCTAAGGAGATGTAACCAATGGCGTCCTTGTTGCCGGCCACGGTGGTCATCATTACAGCAGTGCTATTGGTAATTGATGCGCTTTCGGTGGTCATATCAATCTTTTTGCCATCTTTCTTTTGTTCAATGCCGAAGAGCTCGATGAAAGCTCCGCGGGTGCCGCTGCCGTCTTCACGGGATACGACTACGATTTTGTTACCAGCTGCTTTTTTATCGTCGGCTTTTTTGTCAGAGCCACAGCCCATAGCGCCGAGAGCAACGATTGCAGCGAGACCTAAACATGCGATTTTATTAATTTTCATTTCTATTTTCCTCCTTCAACCATCTTTGTGGTTTCTGAGGATAGTATAACAGGTGATTGTTAAGGAAATATTATGCATATGTAAAACGAAGGTAAAAAAATAACTCCACAAAAATTTGTGGAGTATAGCTCTATGCTTCTGGTATAAAAACAGTATTTGATAATTAAGAAAAAATAAAAGGGACTGCATCACTGCAATCCCTTTTATGAAAATTAAAATTATTAGCGTTTTTCGCGGATACGAGCTGCTTTACCAGTGAGGTTACGCAGATAGTACAGTTTTGCACGACGAACGATACCACGGCGAGCTACTACAATCTTGTCGATACGGGGGCTATGAACCGGGAAGGTTCTTTCTACGCCAACGCCGTAGGATACACGACGAACGGTGAAGTTTTCACGTACGCCGGAGCCGCTGCGAGAAATAACAACGCCTTCGAACAGCTGAATACGTTCACGGCTGCCTTCAATGATTTTGCAATAAACTTTTACGGTGTCGCCTGCTTTGAAATCAGGGATGTCGTTGCGAAGTTGCTCTTGTTCCAATACTTCAATAATGTTCATTTTTTCCTCCTAAAATCATAGACGTTCATGTGTGAACTCCACAGCGGACCGTCCGTATTACACTAGAGTATTTTACCATAATGGGCATTTAATTGCAAGCTAATTTTCTCACAAAAACGACCAAAAGTGCAAAATATTTTACAAAAAAAGTTATTTTTCCCACCATGCTTCGCCCGCCAGGCGGTCCAGAATAATGGACACCGCACTGCGTACGCACAGATGATTGTAATCACACGCACCATAGACAGGCTCTAAGATATAATCGAAGCTGGACTGTGTCTCGGCCTCGATGCCATAGCCCGTGCCAAATAAAAGCAGGATGGGCCTATCACCCTCTGCCAGCTGCTCGCGCATGAATTTATAGGTCACAGTATTTGGGTAAATTTTAGCATCCGTTGTGACAATATAGGGGCGCTTCCCCGTGCGTTGCTCGATATCGGCTACGGCGGCAGCGATATCCGTCATATGCTGCACGCGCTGCAAGGCGTCGTAGCGATCAGGATTATAGACATGGCCATAACCGACTTGCCAATAGTGGAGAATCTTGTCGATAATGCGCTTTTGCGCCTGTAGCGGATGGATGATATAATAGCGCTGCACGTCGTAGGTGCGACAGCTACGCGCAATATCATGAATATCAAAATTCGTCACAGCTGAGGCAATGATGTTACCTCTTTTATTATAAATGGGATAATGCACAAGTCCCAGATAAAGCTCTGCCATTTATTGTGCCTCCCCTAGCTTTTCCTCGTTAGTAACATTTTCACTAACTGCTGCAGGGTTAAGCCCAGACTCTTGTGCTACCATGTGCGCCTTTTCAGTAGCAATCTGCGCGCGCAGCTCCTCCCAGAACCGACGCTCACGCTTCTTCATTTTATAAGGCAGCGGACGTTCTAGGTCGAGCAAGCGACTCTGCTCCTCGCTCAAAAGGTCGGGACGCACGAAATATGTTGCTTTTAGCGACTGCGCTAGGCGCCAGTCCGCAATCAGCGCATGGTTGCCGCCACGCAGCACCTCGGGTACCTCCAGCCCTTCGAAATTCACTGGACGAGTATACTGAGGATATTCCAAGAGACCCGTACTAAACGAATCCTCCACGGCGCTCTCCAGCTTGCCAAGTACGCCGGGAATGAAGCGGGAAATAGCATCCATCACTATAAGAGCAGGTAGCTCGCCACCTGTAAGCACGTAGTCGCCGATGGACAGCTTTTCGTCCACCCAGTGGAAAATGCGCTCATCAAAGCCTTCGTAGTGACCACAGACGAAGATAAAATCCTGCTCACTATGTGCATACTCCTCAACAATACTTTGCTTCAGCGTACGCCCACCAGGACACATCGCGATAACGCGCGCGTTAGGTAGCTGCTCCTTCGCTAGGCGAATCGCTG
>JAXEPX010000110.1:0-8935 GCA_034117325.1 Phascolarctobacterium sp.
TACCACGTCAGTTCGTTTTCCTCGAGGCGCTGCCGCGGAACGAAAGCGGTAAGATTGATAAGCTTGCTCTAGGGAAGCTGTAGGATAGAAAGTAAAACAAAAAGAAAAAATTGCGTTTTTTTGCAAAAAAACGCTTGCCAAATCTTTAATGATATGGTAATATATATACCTGTCAGACACCTGACAATGGCCCGGTGGTTCAGTTGGTTAGAATGCCGCCCTGTCACGGCGGAGGTCGTGGGTTCGAGTCCCATCCGGGTCGCCATTTGCGGAAATAGCTCAGTGGTAGAGCACCTCCTTGCCAAGGAGGGGGTCGCGAGTTCGAATCTCGTTTTCCGCTCCATTTTTATAGGGGTATAGTTCAATGGTAGAGCACCGGTCTCCAAAACCGTCGATCTGGGTTCGAGTCCTAGTACCCCTGCCAAGAGTCAACATAGCCTGTAAGCATAGCTTACAGGCTTTTTGTTTTATAGAAATAAGCAGCTCTAGTATAAGACTGAACTACTTTTTTGTCATTTGTTATATCCTTTTTACTGTACTATTGCAATGGGGTAGAGTATAATAATGCATAATGATAATAAGAGGAGTACTAGAATGAATCTTGAAGGTTTAACACTTAAGCTAGTTAATGATAATTTAAATAGAGAGCTTTTAGGAAGTAAAATTTATCGCGTTTATATGCCAAGCGCGCATGCTGTTATGCTTTTAGTCAAGCGCACAAGGGATACAAGTGCCTTAGTAGCTGACATGAACGGTGGTAGTCCTGCTCTCTATATCCCGGAGAAAACTCCTGAGAATCCTGATACTCCGCCCAGCTTTTGTATGCTATTACGTAAGCATCTGGAGGAAGGGCGTATAACGAAAATTTATCAAAGTGATCTCGATCGTGTCATTACGCTGGAGATTGACTTACTAGGTGCCTCCAGTAAAATAATTACGAAAAAGCTGATTTTTGAACTGGCAGGAAAAAATAGCAATATTATTCTTACACAAAGTGAAGGCGACCAAGAGCTGATAATTGACAGTCTAAAGCATGTCGGTGCCGCACAGAGCAGTTATCGAGCTATTCTGCCCGGAAAAGAGTATGTCGCGCCCCCGCTGCAGACCGGCCTGAATATATTAACTGCTGACCCGACCGCAATCGTGAGCACGGCTTTAGCTCAACCGAACTCAAGCATCGTCAAAGCGCTTGTTAGCGCCACTACAGGTATCGGCAAGGCGACAGCACAGGAGCTTCTCGCCGCTGCGCATATCGAGAGCCAGGCGCAGATTTTTCTCCCGAGAGACGTCACAGCCCTCACCGAGGCTATCACTGCGCTGCAACAGCGCTTGCAGACTAGCAGGCAGCAGCTAGCGCCTCTAAGTGGCGTGCCTGCTAGTGCGAGTGCTACAACTGATTCTTTAACAGTGCCAGAAGCTAATGCTAACTCCATCCCTGTCTATGCACTCATTGGTCGCACGAATCAAGTCAAGACCATCCTCACGCTGCCACCGCAAGTCCTAGAGCAGGGGATGCGGGTGCAGTCCTTCCCGGACATCAATAGCGCTATTAACTACGCTGTTAGCCTGACGCCCATCCAATTGCCCCAGCAGGAGCAGCTGGCAAAGCTGGTCTCTAACGAAACGACGAAGCTGAAGAAGAAGGTGCAGGCTCTCGAGGAGGATCTTTTGCATGCCGATGATGCGGAGTCTCAGCGCATGCTAGCGGATACGATTATGGCTAATATTTATCAGCTGCGTAGGGGTCAGACTAGCGCTGAGCTCATCAATATTTATGACGGGGAATCAGTTACCGTGAAGCTTAACCCTGTGCTTAGCCCTACAGAAAATGCGCAGGCCTATTATAAACGCTATAATAAATATAAACGCGCACAAATTGAAGTACGCCAACAGCTTGATGCAACGGATGAAATGCTGACTTATTTGGCTAGCCTTGACGCTTCGCTTGTTACGGCGACAACCAAAAACGAGATTGAAGAGATTCGCCAGGAAATGATTGCTGCAGGCCTCGTGAAAATCGTCGGCAAGAAAAAGAAAACAGCGCTACAAAAATCTCAGCCCGCGCATCTGAAACTAAACGAGGACTGCGATCTCTACATTGGCAAAAATAATAAACAAAACGATTATGTTACCTTTACTATAGGCGGTCCGCGTGACCTGTGGTTTCATACGAAGGATATCCCTGGCTCGCACGTCATCCTTAAATGTGCGAGTGGTAAGCCCAGTGAGGAAGTTATTGACCTTGCGGTGGAGCTTGCGGCTTACTTTAGCAAGGCACGCACTAGTAGCAATGTCCCTGTGGATTGTGTGGAGCGTCGTTATGTAAAGAAACCAGCTGGTAGCAAGCCAGGCTTTGTCATTTTCACGAATCAAAGGACGTACTACACCACGCCTGACGAAGTGGAGCTTGCACCTTATTTGAAAAATTTGTAAATCAAAGTAGTGCTAGCGTAAAGATTGAAATTTGCAAAGCAATACATATAAAAAAAGCTTATCTTTTTAAGTGTTATTGAGGAGGAATATCATTATGTCCATTGAAAAAGTACGTGCTTATATGCGTAAATTTAATATAGAAGACCGCATTATCGAATTTGCTACTAGTAGCGCTACTGTGGAGCTAGCTGCCCAGGCCGCAGGCTGCGAGCCAGCTCGCATTGCTAAGACCTTGAGCTTTAAATTAACTGATGGCAGCTGTGTACTTATTGTCGCTGCTGGTGATGCAAAGGTTGATAATGCTAAATACAAGCATTTCTTTGGCTGCAAAGCTAAAATGCTGAGTGCGGAGGAAGTAGAGCCCATGATTGGCCATGCCATTGGCGGCGTCTGCTCCTTTGGCATTAACGAGGGTGTGAAGGTTTATCTCGATGAATCTCTAAAGCGCTTTCAAACATTTTTCCCAGCTTGTGGCAGCTCTAATAGTGCTATTGAGCTGACCCCGGAAGAGCTCGAAAAATATTCCTCGAATTGCCAAGGCTGGGTGGATCTCTGCAAGGGATGGCAGGAAGCGTAAGCTGTTTAGAATAACTCTGAAATTTATCGAAACAAAGGATTTACGCAAAAACGCAAGAAAAATGGTGAAATCAAAAGCAAAATATGGTATAATATAGCTTCAGGATAAGGGCAACTGACGAAATCTGTGCGTAAAGCCGCTTATCAAATATGCTATGTAAAAATATACCATTTTTGGAGTTGGGAGGAAGCTCGTGTTAAAGAGTATGACTGGCTTTGGTCGCGGTGAATACGAAGATGCTGATTTTTCTATCACCGTCGAGATGAAGACCGTAAACCATCGTTATAATGAAGTGGCGATTCGCTTGCCGCGTTTTATGAATCCTGTGGAGGATCGCATTCGTAAGACTATTTTAAAAACTGTAAGTCGTGGACGAATTGATGTTTTTATCAATGCTGATTACACTACTAGTGGAAATTGTACTCTAAAGGTGGATAAGAACCTCGCTGCCGCTTATCATAAAGCATTGCAGGAGGTGGGCGAGGCTATTGGTGCTAGTGAAACTGGTATTAACCAAGCTCAAGAGATTCTCTACCTGTCCCGTTGTCAGGATGTCATCAATGTGAAAGAAGGCTTCTTTGATGTTGAAAGCGTATGGCCGAAGGTGGAAATTGCGCTGAAGCAAGCACTTGACCATCTTGTTGCAATGCGTGAGACCGAGGGTGGCAATATTTATGGTGATTTTATCTACCGTGCTGATCTGATTGCCGAGAAGCTGGCTCTTATTGAAGAGCGCTCGCCCATGGTGGTTGATGAGTATCAGGCTAAGCTGTCCGAGCGTTTGACAAATCTTTTGGCGGACCACAATATTACTGTGGAGCCTGAGCGTTTGCTGCAGGAGGTTGCTATTTTTGCAGACCGTACCAGTATAACTGAGGAAATCGTTCGTTTGAAGAGTCATATTAAACAGTTTAAGAGCATTATTTCCTCTGATCAACCTGTTGGTCGTAAGCTGGACTTTTTGATTCAAGAATTCAACCGTGAGGCCAATACTATTGCTTCTAAGGCTAATGATTACACCTTAGCCCAGATTGTTGTAGAAATCAAAGCGGAAATTGAAAAAATCCGCGAGCAAATTCAGAATATCGAATAAGAAGGGAGTGGCAACATGGATGTAAAGCTGATTAATATCGGTTTCGGCAATGTAGTAGCTGCAAATCGAATTATTGCTATTATTAGTCCTGAATCCGCGCCGATTAAGCGTATTATTCAGGAAGCGCGTGATAGAGGCATGTGTATTGATGCGACCTATGGTCGTAGAACTCGTGCTGTTGTAGTTATGGATAGCGGTCATGTGCTTTTAAGTGCAGTGCAGCCTGAAACTGTTGCCAATAGATTAACTCCCGTTGATACTGAGGAAGAGGAGTAGAATTATGGCTAACGAAAGAGAAAACGTAACTCCCCAAGGCGTGTTACTTGTAGTTTCTGGTCCTTCTGGAGCAGGTAAGGGCACGATTTGCCAAATTTTGCGTGATAGGCTGCCTGATTTGGGCTATTCTATTTCCGTAACGACGCGTCAGCCTCGTGTAGGTGAGGTAGATGGCGTAAGCTATTTCTTTAAGACTGTACCTGAGGTGAAAGAAATGATTGCCCAGGGAGAGCTATTAGAGTACGCTGAGGTTTATGGAAATTATTACGGAACACCTCGAAAATATGTTATGGATTTATTACAAAGTGGCCATGATGTACTTTTAGAAATCGATATTCAAGGTGCTCTGCAGATAAAAAAACGCTTTCCGGAGGGGGTATTTGTTTTCATAGTACCGCCGTCCCTAGATGAGCTTTCTGCACGTATTTATAAGCGTGGTACGGATAGCAAGGAGGTTATCGAGCGTCGAATGGCTTCCGCTGCTAGTGAGCTGACTTACGCTCAGGAATATGATTACATTATTGTCAACGATATCGCAGAAAAGGCTGCTAATAAGGTGCTGACCATTATGGAGGCTGAGCGCTATCGTGTTGCAAGAACATATTTCATTGTAGATGAAATTTGTAAGGGTAAAACTGAAAAATAAATTTTTGAGATAAAGGAGTGACACATAATGTCCATGGTAGATCCTTCCATCGATTATTTGGCTGAAAAGGTAGATAGTAAATATACTCTTGTTATTCTCGCTGCTAAAAGAGCACGTGAGCTGACCAATCCTGAGGTCAATGCGCCGGAGAAAGAGGTTAGTACTGCGTTGAAGGAAATTGCAGCTGATACTATTACCTACGAGCGTACCAAGAACGTATAAGCTTTAAATTTTATGCATGATATGCCTAGGGCCTGCGAAGTTGATAGCTTTCGCAGGCGCTTTGCTATGGAGGATATGATCTTGTTAAAGGGTAAAAAGATAGTTTTAGGTGTAACTGGTGGTATCGCAGTCTATAAGGCTGTGGATTTAGTAAGCCGTCTGTGTAAGCAGGGCTGTGAAGTGCGTGTTGTAATGACGGAGCATGCGCAGCAATTTGTCACACCGTTGACCTTTAAAGAAATCAGTGGCAATAAGGTAGCTACTTCCATGTGGACAGCTAACCAGGAGTTTAATGTTGAGCATATTGCTTTGGCTAATTGGGCTGATGTTTTCGTTGTAGCGCCTGCTACTGCCAATATTATTGCGAAAATGACCTATGGCCTTGCTGATGACCTATTGAGTACAACATTACTTGCTGCTCAAGCGCCAATTATTGTGTGCCCGGCAATGAATACTGGTATGTATGAGAATGCTGCTACACAAGAAAACTTGGAGAAGCTGGCTAGCCGTGGCATTACTGTAATGCCTCCTGCAGTTGGCAAGCTGGCCTGCGGTACTAGTGGCGCTGGTAGACTGCCTGAGCCTCAAGAGATAGTAGAATTTATCAATGCCTTCTTTGCGAAGCGTGAGGGTGACCTACGTGGGCTGAAGGTTATGGTAACTGCAGCTGGCACGCGCGAGCCGATTGACCCCGTGCGCTTCGTGGGTAATCGTTCCAGCGGCAAGATGGGCTACGCAGTGGCACAGATGGCTGCTGAGCGTGGTGCGGATGTGTTGCTAGTGAGTGGTCCTTCTGCACTTGCTATCCCCGCAAATGTGCGTGCGGTGAAGGTCGAGAGTACTCGCGAGATGCTTGATGCCTGTCTAGCAGCCTATGATGATGTGGATATCGTGATTAAGGCAGCTGCTGTTGCTGACTATAGACCTCGTGATGTAGCTGATCAAAAGATTAAGAAGAAAACTGACGATGCGCTGACAGTTGTAATGGATAAAAATCCTGATATTTTAAAGACTCTAGGCGCTAAAAAGACACATCAGGTTTTAGTAGGTTTTGCTGCTGAGACACAGAACCTTATAGAAAATGCGCGTGATAAGGTTATGAAGAAAAACCTTGATATGATTGTTGCTAATGATGTGACGGCTGCAGGTGCTGGCTTTAATGCGGATACTAATATTGTTAAGTTCCTCTATGCTAATGGAGAAATCTGCTCCTTGGAGCAAATGCCTAAAACAGAGGTTGCTAACCGTATTCTCGATGAGGCTTTAAAACTTAAGTCGGCTCGTGAAGCTAATTAATATCCTACTATAGATTTACGACTTATGAATGTGTAATAGTACTATTCGATTAAGACTAATAGCTTAATAAACTAGCTTGTGTAAGGAATAAATCTTAATAAGCAGCAACAAATTAGTAACATGAAAAATTCTTGTGATTTTTTGCGAAAAATACTTGCTATCTAGCGCTAGATAGATTATAATGTACAAAGTAAAAATACAAATTTACTCATCAAGAGCGGTGGAGGGAATGGCCCTGTGAAGCCGCAGCAACCATTGCGGAGTGACATCCGTAAACGGTGCTAAGTCCTACAGCACTTGAAGCTGTGAGATGAGGATGCTTTAAAGTAATTTATGGCGTTCTCATTATGAGAACGCCTTTTTTAATTCCTCATTGAAGCTCGATGTTTACTTATTTATGTACGTGTCTATGAAAGGAGACAAAAATGAGAAAATTATTTACTTCTGAATCTGTAACTGAAGGCCATCCTGATAAAATTGCCGACCAAATTTCTGATGCAGTCCTGGACGCCATCCTGAAGGAAGACCCCAAAGGCCGTGTTGCTTGTGAGACCATCGTAACCACTGGTCAAATTCATATTTTTGGTGAAATTTCTACCAAATGCTATGTTGATATTCCGCATATTGCTCGCCAAACTGTTATTGATATCGGCTATGACCGTGCTAAATATGGTTTTGATGGCAATACCTGTGGCGTATTAATCTCCATTGATGAGCAGTCCGCTGATATTGCTATGGGCGTTGACAAGGCGCTGGAAGCTAAAAAAGGCGATGCTGCAGAAGAAGAGACTGGTGCTGGCGACCAAGGTATGATGTTTGGCTATGCTACTAACGAGACCGACAGCTATATGCCCATGCCTGCATACCTGGCAAATAAAATGGCTCTGCGCCTGACCGAAGTTCGCAAGAACGGCACTCTGGCTTATCTGCGTCCCGATGGCAAGACCCAGGTTACTGTAGAATATGTGGATGGCAAACCTGTTCGCATTGATGCTATCGTAGTTTCTTCCCAACATGCTCCGGAAGTTACACATGAGCAAATCGAGAAGGATATCATTGAAAACGTTGTTAAACCTGTAGTTCCTGCAGAAATGCTGGACGAAAATACTAAATACTATATCAACCCGACTGGTCGCTTTGTAATCGGTGGTCCGCAAGGTGACGCTGGTCTGACCGGTCGCAAGATTATTGTTGATACCTATGGCGGTATGGCTCGTCATGGCGGCGGTGCTTTCTCCGGCAAGGATCCCTCCAAGGTTGACCGTAGTGCTGCTTATGCTGCTCGTTATGTAGCAAAGAATATCGTTGCTGCAGGCCTGGCAGATAAGTGCGAAATTCAACTGGCTTACGCTATCGGCGTAGCACAGCCTGTTTCTGTACTGGTAGAAACCTTTGGCACTGCTAAAATCAGCGAAGAAAAGATTGCTGAGCTGGTACGCAAGAACTTCAAGCTGAGCCCGACTGGCATCATCCGTGAGCTGGATCTGCTTCGCCCGATTTATAAGCAAACCGCTGCTTATGGTCACTTCGGTCGTACTGATGTAGACCTGCCTTGGGAACACACTGATAAAGCTGCTTCCCTGCGTGAGCAAGCTGGTCTGTAAGAGAATAATATAATTATAATTAAAACTGCGCTCTGCGCTGGTGTCAAGAGAGCACCGGCTTAGGGTGCAGTTTTTATGTGTTGTATCAGTATTTTTATGCAGAAAAGCTGCAAATACTCTTTTAAAAATGTGCCAGCTTTGCTATAATTAATAATAAAGAACTTTTAAGTTTAGCTAATTAGGGAGATTAATACATGTTTACCTTAAAAAATGGTGATGGCATAGCTTGGCCTGAAGGCAAGCGTATTGCCGTCATGCTAACCTTCGACTTTGATGCTGAGCTCTTGCGTAAATCTGTCATTGGTAAACGCACTATTGGCTTTAGCGATACTAGTCGCGGTCAATATGGTCCTGATGAAGGCCTCGTGCGCTGCTTGGCTATGCTTGAGCGACAGCAGCTTAAAACGACCTTCTTCATCCCTGGGGCGATTGCAGAAATGTATCCCGAGCAAGTACAGGCTATCATCGCTGCTGGGCACGAAATCGCTTACCATGGTTATTTACATGAGGCTAGTGTGGATATGTCACACGGGGAAGAAGAGGCTAATATGGCTCGCAGTGAGGCTATTTTTGCTAAGCTGGGAGTAGAAAAGCTTTCTGGCTACCGTGGACCCTTGGATTTACTACCGAACTGTGCTCTTGACTTAATGCAGAAGCGTGGATATCTATACAACTCCACACTGAAGGACTGCGATTGGGCTTACTGTCACGAGAATGGCATCGTAGAGCTGCCTACGGAGCCTTCTTTAGATGATTTTAGCTATTTCTACTTTTCCTACGCAGATGAA
>JAXEPX010000111.1:0-68313 GCA_034117325.1 Phascolarctobacterium sp.
TTGCTATAATTAATAATAAAGAACTTTTAAGTTTAGCTAATTAGGGAGATTAATACATGTTTACCTTAAAAAATGGTGATGGCATAGCTTGGCCTGAAGACAAGCGTATTGCCGTCATGGTAACCTTCGACTTTGATGCTGAGCTCTTGCGTAAATCTGTCATTGGTAAACGCACCATTGGCTTTAGCGATACTAGTCGCGGTCAATATGGTCCTGATGAAGGCCTCGTGCGCTGCTTGGCTATGCTTGAGCGACAGCAGCTAAAAACGACCTTTTTCATCCCTGGTGCGATTGCCGAAATGTATCCTGAGCAGGTGCGAGCGATCATCGCTGCTGGGCACGAGATTGCCTACCATGGCTATGAGCACGATGCTAGCGTGGATATGCCACGTGAGGAAGAAGAGCTGAATATGGCTAAGAGCGAAGAGCTTTTTGCTAAGCTGGGAGTGGAGAAGCTCTCTGGCTACAGAGGACCCTTGGATTTACTACCGAACTGTGCTCTCGACTTAATGCAGGAGCGTGGATATCTATACAACTCCACACTGAAGGATTGCGATTGGGCTTACTGTCACGAGAATGGCATCGTAGAGCTGCCTACGGAGCCTTCTTTAGATGATTTTAGCTATTTCTACTTTTCCTACGCAGATGAAGCTACTATCACCTGCACCTATCCTGTGGACTATGTCTACGATTTCTGGAAGGATAATTTCGACGAGCTAGCTGACGAGGGCGACAAGGTTTTCGTTCTTAAGTTGCATCCCCAGCTAATTGGCCGCGCAAGCCGCGTACGGATGCTAGAGCGCTTTATTGAATATATGCGGAAGCAAGGGGCATGGATTACAACTTGTCAAGAGGTTGCTAGCTATGTGAAAAGCTTCTACGAAAATAAAGGGGGTGCTGCACAATGATTCATGGCTTTAAACGTGAACATAATTGGCACTGGCCCGAGGGCAAGCGTATGGCGCTCTGCCTTTCCTTTGATATTGATGCGGAGACGCTCTGGCTCACGCGTAATGATATTAACTCTCGTCATCTTGTTCACATGTCCCGTGGTCTCTATGCCACGAAGCAGGCGTTGCCACGCATTCTCAAGATGTTAGCCGAGGAAAAGCTCCAAGCGACCTTTTTCACCACCGCCTATACCGCGGAGATTCATCCAGAAATTATCCAATACATCGCTGAGCAGGGTCATGAAATTGGCTACCATGGCTATATGCATGAGGTGAAGGACACCTATGATGAAGAAAGCGCGTTGATGGATAAGGTGGACGACATTTTCCGTCGTCTCACAGGCAAGCGTCCTGTTGGTGTGCGCATGCCGGATGGTATTATCCACGACTTTCATAAACAGCTTTGGCTTGATAGGGGTATCATTTATTCCTCTAATTGGCGCAATAATGACGGTCCTTTCCTGCTCGATATCGATGGTAGTGAAATTCCCATCGTTGAGCTGCCTAAGGATGGCGTAGTAGATGATACTTCCTATGATATGTACACGTTGCAGCATCCTGAGCATTACTTTTTGCGTAGTGGGCGCGAGATGGTGCAGGTTTGGCAGGATGAGATTGATGTGCTCGCTGAGGAAGGACGCATGCTGAATTTTGTTATGCATCCTCAATTTATCGGCCGACCTGGTTATTTGAGAGCCCTGCGAGATTTTATTCACCATGCTAAGGAAATCGGGGCTTGGATTACAACTGATGAAAATGTTGCTAAGCATGTATTAGCCCAAATAGGGTATAATATAGAAATTAAATATTAATTTGAAAGAGGGGTATTAACCATGAAGAAAATTTTTGCATTAATTGCAACTGCAATGCTCGCTATGATGCTGGTAGGCTGTGGCGGCGAAAAGAAAGAGGCTGCTAAGGCAGATGCTAAAGGGGATAAATGGGTAGTAGCTATTAACTCCACCTTCCCGCCGTTCGAATCTGTTAAAGAGGGCACCAAGGAGTACCAAGGTGTGGATATCGACATCGCTGAATATCTGGCTAAAAAAATGAACAAGAAAATCGAGTTCTCCGATATGAAATTCGCTTCTCTGGTTCCGACGCTGCAAAGTGGTCGTGCAGATGTAATCATTTCCGCTATTTCCCCGACCGACGAGCGTATGAAGGTGGTAGATTTCTCTAAACCCTATTATTTCCCGATGAAAGCTCTCATCTGCAAAAAAGGTGCTAACATCGACTCTATGGCTAAACTGAATGGTAAAAAAGCAGGCGCCTCCATGGGTACCACCTATGCCAAAGAGCTGAAAGCTGCTGGTGGTATTGAGGTAGTAGAAATGGATACCACCCCGCTGGTAGTTCAAGATATTAAAAATGGTCGTCTGGCTGCAGGTCTGTTCGATTCCTCTCAAGCTGCTGTATTTGTAAAACAACATGCTGACCTTGAGTTGCATGTACTGCAGGGAGCCGTTGTTAAAGATGATACCTTCGCTATTGCTCTGCCGAAAAACTCTAAGGACACTGCCAAGGTTAACGAGCTGTTGAAGGAAATGCGCACCAATGGTGAGCTGCACAAAATCCTCGTTAAACATATGGGTGAAGAGGCAACTAAGCAATACGAAGCAGCTATTAAGGATCTCGACATTGCTAAGCTGTAAGGAGTTGCTTTAAAATGTTAGATTTTTCCGTATTGGAGCCTTATATTCCGCTGTTGGCTTCTGCAGTGTGGATTACGCTAAAGTTCACCTTCCTGTCTACTATTATGGGCTTTATCGGTGGCTTTATCCTTGCGTTAATCACCCTGTCTAAAAATAAACTGTTTTCCTTTTTGGCGAAGGTTTATATTTCTGTTTTCCGTGGCACTCCGCTTTTAGTACAGTTGATGCTGATTTACTTTGCGACGCCGCAGCTTACCAGTTACACAATTAGCGCGCTAGAGGCTGGCGTGCTCAGCTTCGGCCTGAACTCCGCTGCCTATATTTCAGAGGCGCTGCGTGGTGGCATCCTCGCTGTTGATAAAGGTCAATGGGAGGGTGCGATGAGCCTAGGCGTGCCAAAGCATCGCTTCCTGCTGGATATTATCCTGCCTCAGGCGATTAAAAATGCACTGCCATCCCTTGTAAATGAAAGTATCATGCTCTTGAAGGACTCCAGCCTTGTTTCCGTCATCGGTGTAGCTGATACGCTGCGCTGGGCAGACCTCATTCAGGCAAAGACCTTCCGTGCCTTTGAGGCCTTTATTGTGGCGGCTGCTGTGTATTATGTTTTGGTTATGGCCCTGAACTTTTTGGGCTCTTTGTTAGAAAAGAAGGTGCGCATCAGTGATTGAGATTAAACACCTATCTAAAAGCTTTGGTGAGCTGGAGGTTCTGAAGGATGTTTCCCTCACCATTAATAAGGGCGAGGTTGTGACCATCATTGGCTCCTCCGGTAGTGGTAAATCCACGCTGTTACGTTGCATTAACCTTTTAGAGCAGCCTACAGGCGGGCAAATCCTCTTCGAGGGCACCGATATCGTCAATGGCAAGGTTAAAATTGAGGACATTCGCAAGAATGCCTGCATGGTCTTCCAGCATTTCAATTTATTTGCCAATATGACGGTCCTGGAGAATATGACCTACGCACCTCGCGTAGTCAATAAATTATCCAAGGCTGAGGCTACGGAGAAGGCGATGAAGCTACTTGCGAAGGTTAACCTTAGTGACAAGGCTAATGAATATCCGAGTCGCCTTAGTGGTGGTCAGAAGCAGCGTGTAGCTATTGCGCGTGCGCTATGCATGGAGCCGAAGGTGCTGCTGCTTGATGAGCCGACCAGTGCGCTGGACCCTGAAATGGTTAAAGAGGTATTAGACGTTATAAAGCAACTGGCCAATACTGGTATCACTATGGTACTGGTTACGCATGAGATGGGCTTTGCTAAGGACGTTTCCAATACCGTATATTTTATGGACGGTGGCTACTTGATTGAAAGTGGAACGCCGGATGAGGTTTTCAATCATCCGAAGACGGAGCGCGCGAAGAAGTTCCTCGCTTCGATTTTAGTGTAAAGAGTAACGAGCAAATGAAGATTTTTATTATTAATCCTGATTATGGGGTTACTCCTGAGCAGCTGGCTGTGCGTTGTCAGCTGCTCAGCGCGCATGTGGGGCCTGATGTAGAGCTTCACATGGAGTGCCTCCAAGCTACACATATAGAAATCGATAGTGCTGCCGATGTGGCGTTGGCTGCACCGGAAATTTTGCAGATGGCGGTGCGTGCTGAGCACGAGGGCTATGATGCCGTGGTGCTGTACTGTTTTAGCGACCCAGCGCTGGACGCCTGTCGCGAGCTACTCTCTATTCCCGTAGTGGGGGCAGGGCAGGCTGCTTGCCTCGTTGCCCCGCTCCTTGGCAGGCAGACAGGGCTGCTGCTAGCTGACGCAGGAAGAACTCCGGAAAAGAGGCTTTTCGTTGAGCAATGTGGCGTTAACCCGAGTCGCATCGCTGCGATTGGTGGTATCGCCTATGGATCTGCGGTTAATCCGTGGGAAAATCGCGAAGTAGCCTTGGCGCAGTTGGAGACTGCTGGGCGTGAGCTCATCGCTAAGGATGGGGTGCAGGTGCTGATTTTAGGCTGCTTGTCCTACCTGGGTATGGCAGAGCAATTGAGTGAGCGCCTTGGAGTGACGGTTATAGACGCTGCTGTAAATGCTGTGGCTATGGCTGAGAGTCTAGTAAGGCAAGATCTGCGTACGAGTAGAAGTTCCTACCCCTATGAAAAGCTTAAGTTGAGTCTGCAGGACTAGGGGAAGCTAGAAGTGCTAATATCATGTTGACTTTAGTGGGTAAAAATTATATAATTTCCTATATATGTTAATGTATATGTCTACTTGACGAGAAAAAAATTAAAGGAGCGAAGACATTATTATGAAATACATGACTGGTAATGAAATCCGCGAAAAATTTCTGAAGTTTTTCCAGGATAGAGGCCATCTGATGCTGCCGAGTGCATCCCTAATCCCTCAGGATGATCCGACTCTGCTGATTATCGGTGCTGGTATGGCGCCCTTCAAGCCTTTCTTCACCGGCAAAATGAAGCCGCCTTCTCCGCGTATCACCACCTGCCAAAAATGCGTGCGTACTGGCGATATTGAGAACGTAGGTCATACTGCGCGCCACCATACCTATTTTGAAATGCTGGGTAACTTCTCCTTTGGCGATTACTTCAAAAAAGAGATTATCCCCTGGAGCTGGGAGTTCCTGACGAAAGAGCTGGAACTGCCTGCTGACAAACTGTACATCACCATCCATACTGAGGATGACGAAGCATATGAGCTTTGGAGAAGCGTAGGTGTGCCCGATGAGCGCATCGTGCGTCTGGCTGACAACTGGTGGGAAATTGGCAGTGGCCCGTGCGGTCCTGACAGCGAAATCCACATCGATCTCGGCCCTGAGCGTGGCTGCGGCAAGCCGACCTGTGGCCCTGGCTGCGATTGTGACCGTTTCCTGGAGCTGTGGAACCTGGTATTCACCCAATTTAACCAAATGCCCGACGGCACCTATCCGCCGCTGAAGAGCAAAAACATCGATACGGGTGCAGGCCTGGAGCGTCTGGCTAGCGTTATTCAAGGCAAGCCCTCCAACTTTGAAACCGACTTGATGTTCCCGATTATTGAATATGCTTGCAAGGTTGCAGGTGTGGAATATGGCAAGGACCATGATACTGATGTATCCCTGAAGGTTATTGCTGACCATGCTCGCAGCATGACCTTTATGATTGGCGACGGCATTCTGCCCTCTAACGAGGGTCGTGGCTATGTACTGCGCCGCATTCTGCGTCGTGCAGTGCGTCATGGTCGCCTGATTGGCATCAGCGAGAAATTCCTGGCTGGCGCTGTGGACGTAGTTATCGGCATGTTTGGCCATGTTTACACTAATCTGGCTGAAAAACGCGACTACATCCAAAAGGTTATCGACATGGAAGAAACCAGCTTCCTGCGCACCCTGAAGCAGGGCAGTGAGTTGCTGAATGAAGAAATCGCTAAGCTTAAGGCTGAGGGTAAGACCGAGCTTGATGGTGCTACTGCCTTCAAGCTGAATGATACCTTTGGCTTCCCCTGGGAGCTGACTGCTGAGATTCTCGAGGAGCAGGGCCTGACTATGGATAAAGCAGGCTTTGACGCTGCACTCGAGGTACAACGCCAAATGGCACGTGATGCTCGTAATGATAAGGAAGGCCGTCCGGTTGTTTATATTACCACCGGTATTGACGTAGCTTCCCTGAAGGTGGACGAGGCTGCGACCAAGGCTAATATCGTGAAGCTGTACCCGGCTCACGACGCTAATCCGATTGAAACTGCAAATGATGGCACAGAAGTAGCTGTAATTTGTGACGTAACCGCTTTCCATGCAGAGGGCGGCGGCCAATTAGGCGACCTGGGTACTATTACCGGCCCGACCGGTGTTATTAACGTAACTACTACTAAAAAGCTGCCCGATGGTGCTATTATCATGGTAGGCGAGGTTACCGAAGGTGTTATCAATGTTGGCGACGCAGTGACCTTCGCTGTGGACAAGAATCGCAAACTGGATATTGCTCGCAACCATACCGCAACCCATCTGCTGCACGCTGCTCTGAAGCAAGTGCTGGGCTCCCATGTTAACCAAGCAGGTAGCTATGTAGGTCCTGATAGACTGCGTTTTGACTTCTCCCACTTCAGCCAGGTAACCGAGGCTGAGCTGGCTGAGGTAGAGTCCATTGTCAACGAGCAAATCCTCGCTAGCAAGGGCGTAGAAATCGAAGAGCTGCCCATCGAGGAAGCTAAAAAGAAGGGTGCTATGGCGCTCTTTGGCGAAAAATATGGTAAGATTGTTCGCGTGGTAACTGTGCCTGGCTTCTCTATGGAGTTCTGCGGCGGCAGCCATGTTGAAAATACTGCACAAATCGGCATGTTCAAGATCGTGAGCGAGGGCTCCAGCGGTGCAGGCGTACGCCGTATCGAGGCTGTAACCGGTCATGGTGCTGTTGAGCATGTGAATGCTACTGAAGCTATGGTAAAGGGCCTGGCTGCTAGCTTGAAGTGCCGTCCGACCGATGTGCCCGAACGTCTGGAGGCTCTGCAGGCTGAGCTGAAGGCTGCACAGAAGAAGGCTGAAGAGCTGGCAAATGAGATTGCAAAGGCTCAGGTTTCTAATGTAGCTGATCAGGTTAAGGAAATTAAAGGCGTGCCCGTACTGGTACAAAAGGTGCAGGCTGATAGTGTTGATGCATTGCGTAACCTGGGCGACCAGATGCGCGACAAGATCGGCGGTATCGTAGTTCTGGCTGCCGTAATGGGCGAGAAGGTAAGCATTCTGACCATGGCTACGAAGGACGCTGTGGCTAAGGGCGCTCATTCCGGTAATATCGTGAAGGCTGTGGCTAAGCTGTGCGGCGGTGGCGGCGGTGGTCGTCCTGATATGGCACAGGCTGGCGCAAAGGACATCAGCAAGGTTGATGACGCTTTGGCAGCTGCTAGTGGTATTATCGAAGGCATGTTGAAATAATTTGGAAGCCGCGTGATAAAGCATCATCTACTTCACCGCGCCTCCTTGGAGTACTAGTCTGTACGCCGTCGACGGCGCGGCTCGTATCTGATACTTTCTGACGCATCTTAAATTTACTAATTAAACCCCGTCTGAAACTATTTCGGATGGGGTTTTCTATTAACGCGTTTTATGGTACAATATAAAGTACAAGCGGAAAGGAGCTGTTAACTATGGCAGATGTATCCCAAGAAACCATGATGTTCAAGCGTCAGCCGGAGAAGCTGGATGTCGCTGAAACTATAAAAGAAGTCTATGCAGCCCTGGAGAAGAAGGGCTATAACCCCGTCGATCAGTTGGCAGGCTACCTGCTAAGCGGCGACCCGACCTATATCACTAGCTTTGACAACGCGCGTACGAAGCTGCGCCGCCATGAGCGCTACGAGCTAATTGAGGCGATGGTGATTAATTATTTAGAGAGTATTAAGAAATAAAAAATTATAAGGAGTGACCCCTCAGTCATCCGCTACGCGGCTGACAGCTCCCCTACAGGGGCGCCAAAGAGGATGTGAATGAACATGCGCAAGATGTCCCTGGATGTGGGTACGAGAACCATTGGTATTGCGGTGAGCGACCTGCTGGGTATGATCGCTAATGGTGTAGAGACAATACGTCGTACTTCGGAGGAGCGTGATTACGCACGCATTGCTGAGCTTATTAAGGAGCACGAGGTTGATACCCTCGTTGTAGGCTATCCGAAAAATATGAATGGCACCATTGGTGAACGTGCGCTAGCTTGTGAAGCGATGGCTAAAAAGTTGGAGGAAATGTTCCCCGCCTGCAAAGTAGTGCTGTGGGATGAACGTCTTTCTACTGTAGCTGCAGAAAAGGTGCTTGTAGACGCTGATATGCGTCGCAAAAAACGTAAGCAGGTCATCGATATGATGGCAGCGGTGGTGATTTTACAAAATTATCTCGACAGTAAGGGCTTTAAGCTCTGAACCTAGGCTATTAGCCAGTGTCGCTATAATGACGATAGCAGTATTTTTACAAAATTATCGTCAGCAAGGGTTTTAAAATTTGACATGAGCTCTTGTTTATTATAAAATATATATTGACAAAATCTGTACAAAAGAGGTGCACTATGTCCGAGAAAGATATCAAAAACGAAGAATTAGCAGCTATGCAAGAAGAGGCTGAAGAAGAAGTTAACGTAGTTGTTCTGACCGACCCTGAAGGTAATGAACATTATTTCATGGAAGAAATGATTATTCCTTATAACGGCAAAAGCTTTGCAGTACTAGTAGGCATTGATGATGAATGTTGCGAGGACGAAGAGTGCGAATGCCATCACCATGATGAGGACGATGAAGATACCTGCATTATTGCTCGCATTGATTTCGACGAAAATGGTGAAGCAGTATACGTTGGTCCCACCGATGAAGAGTACGAAGCCGTTGCTGAACTGTACGACCAGCTCTGCGAAGAGGAAGAATAAAAAGCACCGGACTTCGGTCCGGTATTTTTATGTAAATTAGTCGGATGTAGAGCTTGTGAAGCTGGCGTGCTGCGCTAGGAGAGGTTGTGCATTCGGAGTAGATTGGTTGTGCGCTAGATGCAAATAGATGTAGAGAAGCTGAAAAGCTGGCTTAAGAGCAATTGGTATATTGCGCTCGCTGTGCTGATTATCGTGCCTCTGTGCGGCTTTCTTGCGATGCTGCATGTGCGGGGCGATAATAGGGATTTTGCGGTACAGGGTAAGCACCTGATTATCGTGAAGGAGGGCATGACGACTGCGGATATTGCCCAGCTTTTGCATGATAAGAAGCTCGTAAAGGATCCCGTTGCCTTTCGCTTAGAGGCTCGCTATAAGGGTTTAGCGACAAAGTTGCAGGCAGGACCTTACCAAATTGATGGTGGTCTTAATAATGGCCAGATTGTCGACGTTATGGTCAAGGGGCGCATTAAGCTCTTGCGGTTTACCGTGCCGGAAGGCTATACTGTCGTGAAAACGGCAAAGAAGCTTGAGGCTGAGGGCTTGGGCAATGCGGATAAATTTATTGCTGCAGCGAAAAATTATGCTCCATATGATTATATGCAAACTGATGATCCAAATGTGAAATTTAAAGCTGAAGGCTTTATTTTTCCTGCAACCTATGATTTGCCTGTTGGTATCAGCGAGGAAAAAATGCTGGCGATTTTCGTCAGTCATTTTGACCAATATATGCAGGAGCATAAAATTAAAAGTATTTGTGCAGAGCGCGGCTTGAAGCTTCGTGATGTGGTAAATATGGCTGCAATGGTGGAGCTAGAAGCAGTTTTTGCCGAGGAGCAGCCTCGCATTGCAGGGGTTTTTCTGAAGCGGGTAGAGATTGGTATGCCGATTCAATCTGATACGACGATTCAATACCTGTTTGGCGAGCAGAAGGAAATAGTTACCTTTGATGATTTAAAGATTGATAGTCCCTATAATACGTACAAGAATGCGGGCTTACCCCCGGGACCGATTGGTAGCCCTGGCATTAGCGCTATTAAGGCTGTGTTGGAGCCGGAGAAGACAGATTATCTGTATTTTGTGGCTGAGAAGGACGGTCACCACCGCTTTACGAAGACGTATAGTGAGCATTTAAGAGCGATTGAAGAGATAGGATAAGAGGAAAAATGTCTAAACTACTTAAGAAGCCGGAGCTCCTAGCCCCGGCTGGCAGCATGGAAAAGGGCAAAATGGCCTTGCTCTATGGTGCGGATGCAATTTATCTGGGCGGTAAAATGTTCGGCCTCAGGGCCTTTGCCAATAATTTTGATCTGCCGGAGATTGCCGAAATAACGGAATATGCTCATTCCCTGGGTAAGAAGGTGTATGTCACCGTCAATATTTTTGCTCATAATGAGGATATAGATAAGCTGCCTGATTATCTGCGTGGACTAGCTAGTTGCAAGGTGGATGCGCTCTTAATCAGTGACCTCGGTGTATGGCAGACGGCTCGTGAGGTAGTGCCCGAGATGGCGCTGCACGTGAGCACGCAGGCCAATACGACGAACTATGCCAGTGTCAAGGCGTGGACGCAGCTAGGCGCAGAGCGAGTGGTGCTCGCGCGTGAGCTCTCTTTGGCAGAGATTGCCGAAATCAGCGCGAAGACTGATGTGGAGCTCGAAGCCTTCGTCCATGGTGCGATGTGTATTTCTTATAGCGGACGCTGCCTATTGAGCAGCTACCTGACGGGGCGCGACGGCAATCGTGGCGCATGCACGCAGGCCTGCCGCTGGGAGTACAATATGTACAAGCTGGGTGAGCAAAAGCGCCCGGGCGAATACTTCGACCTAGAGGAGGATGAGCGAGGTACCTATGTGATGAACTCCAAGGACCTATGCCTCATCGAGTACCTGCCGGAGCTGATGAATGCGGGCGTGTGCAGTTTGAAAATTGAGGGCCGCATGAAGAGCGTGCATTACGTAGCGACGGTGGTGAGCGTGTACCGCAAGGCGATTGATAAGTGCTGGGCTGACCGTTCGCGCTATAGCGTACCGGAGGAGTGGATTACCGAGCTTAACAAGGTTTCCCATCGCCAGTACACGACTGGCTTTGCTGTTACAAAGCCTGACCGCAATGCGCAGGTGTACACGAGCTCTAAGTATGAGCAGACCCATGATTTTGTCGGCATTGTTTTAAGCTATGATGCCGCAAGTAAGCGCGCTTATTTTGAGCAGCGCAACAATGTTAAGGCAGGCGAGCAGCTGGAGCTATTGATGCCCGACGGCACGTTGCTGCCCTATGTATTAACTGCTATGCAGGATGAGGATGGCGCAGAGATTGATTGCGCGCCGCATGCACAGCAGCATTTCAGTGCCCACAGCGATGTGGAGCTTTTACCGTTTAGCTTATTACGCAGAAAGGTTGTTAAATAAATGAGCGATAGTGCCCCTGAACCTCACAGTATGATTTACGCCCAGGTGGAGCCTGAGCATATTGCCGATGTAAACTGGATTATGGAAGGCTATGAGCATCTGGCCATGGTGAGCACCGTGGACGGCAGTGCAGGCCTGATAAAATTTTACGCTACCCCCGATACTTATTTTGATACGATGGATATTATCGAAAATATGCCTTTTAGTGTCGAAATAGTTGATAGTTTTGCCAATGAGTGGTAAAATAATAGGGTAATTGCTAATATTATGTGGCAAATTAGGCGAAAAGAGGTAAACTAATGACGCGCATCAATAAGGTTTTAGAGATGATGGCAAGACAGACCATCGATTGTGTCATTATTAAGGATGTTACCACAATCCGTTATCTCACCGGCTTTACCGGCGATTCCAGTCTTTTGTATCTGGACCGCCAGCAGGGTGTTTTGATTACCGATGGACGCTATACCGAGCAGGCTAAGGCTGAGCTGAAGCTTTTCAAGGTGCTGGAATATAAGCCCGTGGATGGCATCAGTATCTGGCGTGCAGCTGCAGAGCTGGCGCAGAAGGCCGGAGTGCAGGTGGTAGGCTTCGATGGAGCCTGGTATAGCTATACTGATTATGTGGTGCTTAAAGAGCTCTTGGGAGAGATTCCCATGGAGAGCATGGATTTCAGCGGCATCCGCATGATTAAGGATAAAAAGGAGCTGGAGCTTTTGCTCAAGGCAGCCAGCATTGCTGACGAGGCCTTTATAGAGCTTTTAGATGATATTCGTCCCGGTCGCACGGAGCGCAGCCTTGCAAGCCGTCTGGAGTACTATATGCGTGCTCGTGGCAGTGAAAAGGTGAGCTTCGATACGATAGTGGCTAGTGGCGCGCGTAGTGCTTTGCCCCATGGCATGGCCAGTGATAAGGTGGTAGAAATCGGCGATTTCATCACATTTGATTTTGGTGCTGTCTATAAGGGCTATCACTCCGATATGACGCGCACAGTGCTTCTTGGCATGGCTAATTCCTGGCATAAGGAGATTTACACCATTGTCGAGGAAGCGCAGCTGAAGGGACTGAAGGCGGCAGCGGTGGGAATGACCGGCCGCGAGCTGGATGCAGTAGTACGCAAGGTGATTACCGATTGTGGCTACGGCGATTATTATGTGCATGGCACCGGGCATGGTGTGGGCCTCGAGATACACGAGATGCCGAACATCAATAAGCGTGGTGAGACCGTGCTACAAACTGGTATGATTTTTACCATTGAACCTGGTATATACATTCCCGGCAAAGGCGGGGTTCGTATAGAAGATACTGTTGTTTTGACGGATGAAGGCGCCCGTGCCCTAAATGGTGTCAAAAAGCAGCTCATTGAAATTGTGTAAATAAAAAATTTTAGGAGGGCTTCCAATGATTTCCACTACTGACTTCAAAACTAACGTAACTGTAACCATCGACGGCGACGCATGGCAGGTTGTTGAGTTCCAACACGTAAAACCTGGTAAGGGCGCTGCTTTCGTTCGCGCTAAAATGCGTAACCTGTGCACCGGCGCTGTAGTTGAGCGTACCTTCAACGCAGGCGAGCGTATGCCGAAAGCTCGTATTGAGCGTCGTGAAATGCAATATCTGTATGAATCCGACGGCATGTATGTATTCATGGATAACGAATCCTATGAACAAACCGAGCTGAGTAAGGAAACTCTGGGCACCGCTCTGAACTTCCTGAAAGAGAACATGGACGTTAAGATCATGATCTACGAAGGTCGCGTACTGGGCGTTGACCTGCCGAACACTGTAGAGCTGACCGTAGTTGAAACCGAACCTGGTATTAAAGGCGATACCGCTACCGGCGGTAGCAAGAACGCTACCATGGACACCGGCTATGTTGTTAAGGTTCCTCTGTTCATCAACGAGGGCGACGTTCTGGCTATTGATACTCGTACCGGCGACTACATCTCCAGAGCGTAAGTCTGTCTATAAGCGGCCATCTACTTCACAAAATCTCGTCGACGTACCTCTAGTACGCCTTCCTCGATTTTGCTCGTATCTGACCACTTCTAGCCAGCCTTTATAGGTGAATACTTTCAAACAGCAACGCAATTTACTGCGTTGCTGTTTTTTTATGCAATTTATGCATGAAAAGTGTATAAATTAGGGCGCACTTGTGGTATAATTAAAAGATAATAATGGGTGACTAGGATTTTTTTCTAAATCACTCTATAAGGAAAGCTAATTGTTAAAATGATGAAAGTCATTTGCTACATAGGAGGTGCTTTGTATGAAGCACGATTTGGATCAATTGCCCGACGTAGAGCTGCATCAACCAGTGGATACTGACAAAATTGAGCTGAAGACACGGGCTGATAGGGACAATAATATTAAGGCAAGACTTGAGCAGGATCGTGTTAAGCATAAGGATGCTAAAGCGAGTGATGAGCTTGAGGAAAACAATGATTTAGAGGAATATGGAGACATTCGCATTGCAGATGAGGTTATTTGCATCGTGGCAAGCCTTGCAGCACAGGAGGTGCCAGGTGTCATCAGCATGAGTGGTGGCCTTACTGATGGCATTAATCGTTTTCTTGGCAAGGAAAATGCTTCTAAGGGTGTACGTCTTAAATTTGAGGGCAAGACTGTCAATGCTAGTGTTTACATCAATATCGAATATGGCTACTGCATTCCGGAGATTGCCTTGGAGGTACAAGAAAAGGTCAAAGAGGCTATCGAGGCTATGACTGGCTACGAGGTGCAGTTCGTCGATGTTAATGTTGAGGGAGTGGCAAAACGCCAGACCACAGAGCTAGAGAAGGAGGCTTCTTCGGACGAGGCAATGGCTGAGATTCTGCGAGCCCAAGCGCGTCGTGCCGAGGCAACAGAGGTTAATTCCTTTGAGCAGCAGCTGGCAGGATTGCGAAACCATGCCGACGATCAAGAGGAAGATGAGGAAGCTGAGCCTTCGGGTAAGCCTCATAATACTTCTGCTCCGAAGGTAGCGCCAATTGATCTCTTTACTTTACCACCTGAGGACGAGGATATGGACGAGCGGCATAAGCGCTTTTTTGAGGAGGACTTGTAATGAGTATTGCTGATAGAATTATTTTAACTCTATATACTTTTCTAATGGCCGTGGTTTCGGTGCTGGCGGTGCTGTGCAGTCTAGGCGTTTTTTCTCAGGATGTGCTGGTGAGCCTCGTGAACCATATCCCTGGTAATTGGATTTACGCAGTTTGCGGCGTGATTATGCTACTGGTCAGCCTGCGACTTTTGGTAACTGGTTTAGGACTGACTGGCATGAGCACGCTGAAGCTGAGCGAAAGCGACAAGGGCAAGGTTTCCGTGGGTAAGGGAGCTCTTGAAGACTATATTGCCGTGCTGGCGCAGGAAATCTATGGCATTCACAATGTCAAGGTTATCGTCAAGCTGGAGGACGAGGGCATCAATGTGCGCATTAACGCATCCATTGAGCCTGGAATCAATATTCCGGAAAGCTCCGAGGAAATTCGCACCAATGTTAAGGAAAACATCAAAAAGGTTACTGGCATTGATGTGAAGGAAATGGAGCTCTTTATTAAGCAAATTAAGAAGAATGAGGAATAGGAGGCAGCGTAATGTTTAACGATATTATTAATGATATCTGGAATAATTATCGGGGCCGTCTGTTATGCTCTGTTTTTGGTTTATTTATCGGTGTAATTGTGCTGTGGTTAGGCTTTTTCCAAGCGCTATTTTTGATGATATGCATTGGGTTGGGCTTTTTCATTGGGCATAAGCTTGATAAAAAAGAGGATTTGCTGGAGTGGCTGGATAGACTTCTGCCACAAGGCTATCATAGATAATTGCAATAAAATTTAGGGAGAGTGAAGAAATGACTGAGAAAATGATTAGACGAATTGCCCGTGAGGTGGCTTTACAAAGCTTATTTCAAATAGACTTTAATGAGGTAGAGGCAGAGGCTGCTGTAGAAGCATCTCTGACTGAGCATGACGAAGAAAATGCGCCGAAGGCTTATGATTACGCTTTACTTTTAGTAAAGGGTGTGCTGGCCAATAAAGAGGTTATTGATGCACGTCTGCAGGAGTTCGCAATCGATTGGACTGTGGAGCGTATGTCAGCTACAGACCGCAATATTCTGCGTGTTGCTGTGTATGAGATGCTTTTCGCTGATGAGCCGATTGCGCATGGCGTAGCGATTAACGAGGCTGTTGAAGTTGCTAAGGAATATGGCACGGATGAGTCTCCTCGCTTTATCAATGGTGTATTGGGTAAGCTGGCTAAGGCGTAAGGCCTGAGTTTTACCTCTGTGCCTCATTTAGCTAAATCTTTAAGCTTAATTATTGGGCTAAGGGCTTAGTGGTGAATGTATTAAAAATTAATTTCGCAGGGAGCTAAAGCATGGCTATTTGTGAAAATAGAAAATTAGAAAATCTTTATTTAGGTATAGACACGAGCTGCTATACGACCTCTGTGGCTCTCTTGAATGATGCGGGGAAGCTTGTCGGCGAAGCGCGCCAGATTTTGAGCGTGAAGCCGGGGCGCTGTGGCTTACAGCAGTCGGAGATGGTCTTCCAGCATACGCGCAATCTGCCGCGGCTGATGGAGGAGGCTATCGGGCAAGTACTAGAGAATGGCGTAAGGACCACTAGCGAAGGTTATGATGCTTCTGTTAGTAATGATGTACAGGGTTTAGTAGGGCTTGCTACCGCAGGGTATCGCTTGGCGGCTATTGGCGTGAGCGGCTATCCACGTCCACTCGAGGGCTCGTATATGCCCGCTTTTCTTGCAGGGATGAGTGTGGCACGCAGCTTGGCAGCTGTGACTGGGGCTCGCTTAGAGGTGCTTAGCCATCAGGAGAATCATCTCGAGGCAGGTCTGTGGTCTGCTGGGTGCTATGAGAAGATTGGGGCAAGGTTTCTGCTGCTACATGCGAGCGGAGGCACGACGGACGTGTTACTCGCGGAGCGTGAAGACAGTGGTCGCTATAAGATTACTGAGGTGGGCGGCAGTATCGACCTACATGCGGGACAATTTGTGGATCGCATCGGTGTGGCGCTCGGGCTACAGTTCCCGACTGGGCCTGCATTAGAGCGTCTGGCGAATGAGGCTTTAGCGAAAGTTAGTGCTGCAAGTGAGAGCGAGGCGGGAGCCAAAGCTGAGGCGCAAAGTGTTAGCGCTCTGAGTTTCGCTGATGTGATGGTCGAGCTGCCCGTGTCCGTGCGTAAGCTCCAGGTGAGTCTGTCGGGACCGTGTACCGCGGCATTACGCAAGCTGGAGGCGGGGGCTGAGCCTGCTGCCTTAGCTCTGGGCGTGGAGTACGCGTTAGCAGAGACGTTCGCGCGCGTACTGCGTAATGGTGCGCAGGAGTATGGCGTGCGCGATGTGCTACTAGTCGGTGGTGTGGGTTCGAATAGCTTTATTCGCCAGCATGTGGAGGCTAAGCTTGCGAAGCTACGTAGACCGGTGCGCCTGTGGGTGCCCGAGGGGCGCTTTAGCTGCGATAATGCGACTGGCTGTGCAGCGTATGCGTGGAGAATGAATAAATTAGCATTAATATAATAAACTAATTGCTACTTAGCTTTTTACATGAACAATACTTTTACCGTATCAGAAATCAACAATTACATAAAGTCCGTGCTCGACAGTGACCTGCAGCTGCGAAATGTGCAGGTGGAGGGAGAGCTGAGCAATTTCAAGCGTTATCCCTCGGGGCACTGCTATTTCTCTCTTAAGGATAGCGGCAGTGTGATTAAATGTGTGATGTTTCGCTTTAAGGCACAGAGCTTGCGCTTTGAACCACGCAATGGCGATAAGGTCGTCGCTGTGGGTCGCATAGCCGTCTATGAGCGCGATGGTGCCTACCAGCTCTACACCGATCTGCTCCTCGAGCAGGGGGCAGGCGATTTAATGCAGCAGTATGAGGCTCTGAAGGCAAAGCTTGCAGATGAAGGCCTATTTGCGGAGGAGCGCAAGCAGGCATTGCCCTTACATCCACGTAGTGTGGGAATTGTAACCTCTAGCGCGGGTGCGGCAGTGCGCGATATTATCACCGTGTCGAGGCGGCGCAGTCCTGGCATTAAGCTCTACCTTTATCCCGTACTCGTGCAGGGCAAGGGCGCATCAGCAGAAATTGCTCGAGCGATACGCTTCTTTAACGACAAGAAGCTAGCCGATATCTTGATCGTCGGTCGCGGTGGCGGCTCCATGGAGGACCTCTGGGCCTTCAATGAGGAGCGCACGGTGCGCGCGGTGGCAGCTAGTAAGATACCTATTATCAGTGCGGTTGGACACGAGACTGATTTTACCCTCTGTGATTTTGCTGCCGATAAGCGGGCGGCGACACCGTCCCAGGCTGCGGAGCTTGCTGTGCCAGATATGGGAATTATCCTGAGCCAGCTCTTAGATCTAGATAATCGTGCTCGCCAAGCTATGGAGCGGAAGCTTCTAACTATGGAGGGGGCTTTAAATAATTTAAAAAATAATCGCTTGCTTCGTACTCCTGAGCTTATTTATCAGTCTCAGGAGGAACAGCTTAAGCGACTAGTTAATTCTCAATTTTTACGTAATCCTAAACGTCTGTATATGGCACAGGCAGAGCGCCTGGAACGTTTAGTAAATGCTAGAGTCTTACGTGAGCCTGAGCGTCTCTACGAGGCGAAGGCGGGTAAGCTTGAGCAGCTGCAAGGCTCCTGGGTTTTTCAAAATCCGGAGCGACTCTTCCTCGAGCAGGAGCAGCGCCTTGATATGGCAGGAGCGCATCTTACAGAGGAAATGCAGCAGCGCAAGTCGGAGACCAAGCATCAGCTAGAGCTTGTTAAGGCAAAGCTGGAGGCGATTAGCCCCTATGCCGTGTTTAAGCGTGGCTATAGCTGTGTGCGTGATGAGCAGCAGCGTATCATTAGCTCAGTGGAGCAGGTACGCTGGGGCGAGGAGCTCAGAACCTCGCTTGCGGATGGACAGATAATTTCCGTGGTCCAAGAAATCGAAAGGCGGGTAGAATAAAGTATGGCTGCAAAAAAGATTGCCAAAAATATTAAATTTGAAGATGCTCTGGCTGAGCTCGAGGAGCAGGTGCGCCTTCTTGAAAGTGGCGAGCTTTCCCTTGAAGACAGTCTGGATGTTTATAAATATGGTGTGGAGCTATCCAAAATCTGCACCGCGAAGCTTGACCTCGTGAAGCAGGAGGTCGAAAAAATCGTTATTAATGATGCTAATGACGCTGGCTTTGAGCTAGAGCCATTTCAGGATTTGGAGGTTAAATAAATGGAGTTTGCAACGTATTATGATAATCAGCACAAGCTGGTCGAAAATTTCCTGAAGGAGCGCATTGCGAAAAAGGGTATTTCCAAGGTCGATGAGGCTATGGAATACAGCCTGATGGCTGGCGGCAAACGCATTCGCCCCATCCTGCTGATGGCAGCTGCAGAGGCAGTTGGCAGCAAGGGCTATAATTACTTACCTGTGGCCTGCGGTCTGGAGATGATTCATACCTATTCCTTGATTCATGATGATCTGCCCTGTATGGATGATGATGATTATCGTCGTGGTCGCTTGACGAACCATAAGGTGTTCGGCGAAGCGATGGCCGTGCTCGCTGGCGATGGCCTCTTGACACTGGCCTTCGAGGTGATGCTGGAGCAGCGCAATGTTGATCCGAAGGCTCTGATTGAAACTGTACGCGAAATGGCGATGTGTGCAGGTAATTTTGGTATGGTCGGTGGACAAGGTCTGGACTTGGAGTTCGAGGGCAAGGAGATTACGCCGGAGCAGCTGCGCAAGCTGCATGCTGGTAAAACTGGTGCGCTCTTTATCGCCGCTATTCGTGGTGGCGCGCATCTGGCAGGCGCTAATGAACAGCAGCTTTTGGCGCTGACGAAGTTTGCAGATCTCTTAGGGTTGGCCTTCCAGATTACGGATGATATTCTTGATGTTGAGGGTACGACTGAGGAACTGGGTAAGCCCGTGGGCAGTGATGAGAAGAATCATAAGTCCACTTATGTGAGCCTCTATGGTCTCGAGGCTGCGCATGCGCTAGCTGAGAAGACTGTGAATGAGGCACTGGAGTGCCTGAATATCTTCGGAGAGAACGCAGAGCCCCTGCGTCAGATCACGAAGATGATGACGAAGAGAAAGAATTAATAAAATAAAGGGGATTTCCCTAAAGGAGTTATATCTTTATGGGTAACCAAGATATTATTAATAAACATATACTAGATACCATCAACTCTCCTGCTGATGTCAAGGCGCTTACTATGGAGCAACTCAAGGAGCTAGCGGAAGAGATTCGTAAGTACCTCATTGAGGTCATCTCCCGCACTGGTGGTCACTTAGCGCCAAATTTAGGCGTGGTGGAGCTCACGCTTGCTCTACATCGTGTATTTGACACCCCGCAGGATAAGCTTGTCTTTGACGTAGGCCATCAGTCCTATATTCACAAAATTGTGACCGGGCGTCGTGAAGCATTCAAGACGCTACGCCAGTATGGCGGTCTTTCTGGCTTCCCTAAGCGCAGTGAGAGCGAGCACGATGCCTTTGGCACTGGTCACTCCAGTACCTCCATCAGTGCGGCGCTGGGTATGGCCGTTGCACGCGACCTGCAGGGCGAGGATTACAATGTCGTGGCTATTATCGGCGATGGCTCCATGACGGGCGGCATGGCCTTCGAGGCGCTGAATAACGCTGGCATGTTGCATAAAAAGATGATTGTCGTGCTCAATGATAATGAAATGTCTATTTCAAAAAATGTTGGTGCGATGAGTGAGTATCTGTACCAGCTGCGCACAGGTGAGACATATACGAAGCTAAAGCATGATTTTGAAGGATGGCTTCAAAATCTGGAAATTGGTACCGATGTGTTAAAGGTAATCCGCCGTTTAAAGGGCAGTGTGAAGTACCTGATGGTACCCACCTCCATCTTCGAGGAGCTAGGCTTTACCTACCTTGGCCCCATTGATGGCCACGACGTAGAGGGCTTGATAGACGTTTTCTATGCGGCGAAAAAAATCGATGGGCCCGTACTTGTGCATGTGTTGACGAAAAAGGGCAAGGGCTACAAGCCTGCAGAGGAAAGCCCCAATAAGTTCCACGGCACCGGTCCCTTTGATATCGCTACAGGTAAAAAAATCAGCAATCCCAATGCCCCGATTACTTATACCGAGGTTTTCGGCAAAACCTTAGCGGAGCTTGCTAATGATGATCAAAAGATTATTGGCATTACAGCTGCTATGCCCGATGGTACGGGGCTTAGCACCTTTGCAAAGGCGCATCCCGAGCGCTTCTTCGACGTGGGCATTGCGGAGCAGCATGCAGTTACGAGTGCAGCAGGTGCAGCTGCCGCAGGTCTGAAGCCTGTAGTGGCAGTATATAGCACCTTCCTGCAGCGCGCGTATGACTCCGTTTTCCACGATATTTGTTTGCAGAAGCTGCCGGTAACGCTCTGCTTAGATAGAGCGGGTATCGTCGGCGACGATGGCTTTACGCATCATGGCGTTTTCGACTACGCTTATTTGCGCAGCATTCCTGAGATGACGATTATGGCGCCGAATGATGAGAACGAGCTGCGTCATATGCTGAAGACGGCCGTGAATGCAGGTGTGCCCACCAGTGTGCGCTATCCCCGCGGCAGTGGCGTGGGCGTGGATATCACTGGCCCCATTGAGGAGCTGCCCCTAGGCAAGGCTGAGGTGCTGCGCGAGGGCAGTGATGTATGTCTTTGGGCTATCGGTAGCATGGTAAGTAGTGCTCTTGCTGCTGCGGACGCTTTGGCGGAACAGGGTATTAGCGCAGGCGTAGTGAATATGCGCTTTGCCAAGCCTATAGATGTGGAGCTGCTTTGTGAGCATGCGCGTAAATACGGTAAGCTCGTTACCATCGAGGAAGGTGTGCTAGCCGGTGGTGTGGGCAGTGCCGTACTAGAAGCGCTAAATGAGCAGAAATTATTGAGCGACTGCAAAGTGCTGACATTAGGTATTCCTGATGAGTTTGTGCTACACGGCGATAAAAAGCTGCTATTGCGTGATTTAGACCTGGATGTTCCTGCTATTGTGCGCCGAACAAGCGCATTAGTTAAAGGTGAATAGATGAAAAAAGAAAGATTAGACGCATTATTGATGAACCGCGCGCTGTTCGAAAGCCGTGCTAAGGCGCAGGCAGCCATTATGGCCGGACAGGTGCTGGTGAATGAACAAAAAATAGATAAGCCTGGTACGCCCGTGGCACCAGATGTGCAGATTCGCCTTTTGGGCAATAAGCTTCCCTACGTGAGCCGTGGTGGCCTGAAGCTGGAGAAGGCGTTGCAGATATTTCCCATCAGCGTCGAAGGCAAGGTAGTTGCTGATATTGGTGCTTCTACCGGGGGCTTCACGGACTGCGCATTGCAAAATGGTGCAGCTAAGGTTTATGCCATCGATGTGGGCTATGGCCAGCTAGCGTGGAAGCTGCGTAGCGATGAGCGCGTTATTAATATGGAACGCACAAATGTGCGCTATTTAGAGGCAGACAGCCTACCAGAGCAAGTGGATGCGGCGACAATTGACGTGGCCTTTATTTCCCTAGATAAAATATTGCCCGCAGTACATAAGATTTTGAAAAGTGACGGTTTTGTTGTAGCGCTGATTAAGCCACAATTCGAGGCCGGTAAGGAGAATGTGGGCAAGAAGGGTGTCGTGCGCGATGCGCAGGTGCATGAGGATGTTATCAATAATGTCATCGCTTTCGCTAAGGATGAGGGCTTCGGTATCGCTGGTCTTGATTTCTCCCCGATTAAGGGGCCAGAAGGCAATATCGAATATCTGCTGCATCTGACTTTAGGTGCTGACGACGCTGTAAGTGCTGAATTTGTGCACGAGCTCGTGGGCAAGAGTCACGGTGATCTTGATTAAGCACAAGCTTGTTTAATCAGAAAATAGTAGTTAAAATGAGATTTTCAAGATAGGGTAGGTTGCATTTTACTCTTATGGAAACAAAGAAATTAGGGATATTTCCCAATTTAAGCAAGGAAAAAGTACATATTGCACTCCCGGAATTTATTTCCCTTTGTCGTGACTGGGGCATTGAGCCCCTGCTGCCGCAGGATGTAGCAGCGGACTATGGATGTGCTTCCTTCGACAAAAATGCGATTACCAATATGCACAATCGCTATCTGCAGTCGCTCGACGCGGCAGTGAGCCTCGGAGGCGATGGTACTCTGCTGCAAATGGCGCGCTATACTGTGCCCGCAGGTGTGCCTTCTTTTGGTATTAATTTCGGGCATTTGGGCTTTCTAGCTGAGATAGACCTGCCCGGCATGCGCAAGGCGATTAGCAAGCTTGCGCAGGGTCATTATATTATAGAGCGACGCAAAATGCTGCAGGCAACAGTGATTCGCGGGGAAGCAGTGCTGGAAACTGCACACGCACTTAACGATTTTGTGCTTGCGAAGGGTATCTATAGTAAGCTGGCGCACCTGAATATGTATATCAATGGCAAGCCTTCCGGTCGCTATGCAGCCGATGGTCTGATTATCGCGACAGCCACAGGCTCCACGGCCTACTCCCTGTCCGCAGGTGGTCCCCTGGTGATGCCTGAGCTTGACGTGAGCGTAATTACGCCTGTGTGCGCGCATTCGCTGACGGCGCGTGCCCTTGTCATCCCGCTCTCCGAATGCATTGAGCTGAAGGCTGTGCCCGGGAGCGAGGAGATGGTGCTCGCCTGTGATGGTGAAAATGTCATTGAGGTTGATAATGACACTGTAGTGCGCATTGAAAAGAGCCCGTATACGATGAAAATGATTCGCTTGACGAGCCGCGATTACTATCAGACCTGGCAACAGAAGCTAATGCGTAATGTTTAAATGTTAATCTGTGTGTAAACTCTTAATTATAAAAAATTGCTTACATATATTTCAGCAAATGAGGTGAATGGCTATGAAAATGACCAGACATGCTAAAATTAAAGAGATTATTGATAATCATAAAATCGAGACTCAGGAGGACCTGGCTAGTGCCCTGCGTAATGAGGGCATTGATGTTACTCAGGCCACTGTCTCCCGCGATATTAAGGAGCTCATGCTGGTGAAGGTGCCCGATGCTAATGGTCACTACCATTATGCATATCCGAAGGAGCACAGCATGATGCTGACTACGGAGCGACTGGAGCGTACCTTCCATGATTCCATTGTCAATATTCGTGCTAATGAATGCATGGTGGTCATTCATTCCCTGCCTGGAACGGCGCAGGCTGTAGGCTTTGCTCTGGATTATATGAAATGGCCTGAAATATTAGGGACTATTGCTGGCGATGATACTGTGTTCGTAGCTTTGGAAAATAAGGCAGGCGTTCTGTCGCTCTTGAAGCGTTTACAAGAATATCGCTAAGGCGGGTGAGAAGATGCTGCAATCCTTGCATGTACATAATTTCGCATTATTAGAGGATGCTCATGCTGAATTTACTCCCGGCTTTAATGTTTTCACTGGCGAGACTGGTGCCGGCAAGTCCATTTTAATCGATGCCTTTGGCATGGTTTTAGGTGGACGTGGCTCAGCGGACTTTGTTCGTAGCGGCACGGAAGGACTGTGGGTGCAGGCTGTTTTTGATATCACTGGTCAGGAGCATATCAAAGGCATTCTGCAGGAGCAGGGTATTGAGCTTGAGGATGATGAGCTCTTTTTAAAAAGGCAAATCAGTGCGGCGGGCAAGAGTCGTGCTTTAATCAATGGAGTACAGGTGCCGCTTACTATTTTAAAGCAGGTAGGTGCGACGCTCGTTGATATTCACGGCCAACACGAAAATCAGGCGCTCTTAAAGCCTGAAGCACCTCGTATGGTAACGGATACCTTCGGTGGAGCGCAGCTGGCGCAGGCTTTGGCAGCGTACAAGAAGGAATACGCAGTTTATGTCGAGGCCCAAAAGGCTTTGGCTCAGCTCGAGAGTGATAATGAGGAGCAGGACCTTTTAATTGACCGTTATAATTGGGAAATAAATGAGATTATGAATGCGAACCTTGTCCTCGGCGAAGAAGAGACGCTCGAGGAGGAGGCGAAGCTGTTGCGCAATGGCGAGCGCATTATTCGTTCCGTTAATGCAGCTTATGGCCAGCTCGATGATGAGAATGCTGTGCTGTCACGTTTGGCACGTGCGCGTGACGAACTGCAGTATGCGGCGCGCTACGATGCGAAGCTTGAAGCTCTAGCCGAAGCGGTGGATAGTGCCTGGATTAATCTCGACGATGCGCGCTCGGAGCTGGCAGATTACCTCAGCCGTGCCGATTTCAATGAGGAGCACGCGAATGAGGTGCAGCAGCGTCTTGACCTCATTTATCGTTTGCAGAAGAAATATGGTGGTACAACAGAAGATGTACTCGAGTACCTCGCTACGACGCAGACAAAGCTAGAGCAGCTGCAGAATATTGCAGAGGCTATAGTCGAGGCGCAGCAGGCAGTTGCGCAGTCCACGCAGCGCTTGCGCAAGCTTGCAGCTGTACTAACGGTGCAACGTAAGGAGAGTGCAGCGTCCTTAAGCAAGGCTATTACACGCCACATTCATGATCTTGCTATGCCCAATGGTAATTTTGAGATTGAGCTTGCTCCTTTAGAAAAATTTACGCCCCAGGGCTGTGATGCACTACGTTTCCTCTTCAGTGCCAACCTGGGTGAGCCCTTGAACGATCTTGAAAAGGTTGCTTCCGGAGGCGAGCTCAGCCGTATTGCCCTTGCGTTGAAGACGGTGCTGATGGATAGAGGCCAGGTACCGACGATGGTCTTTGACGAAATTGATACTGGTGTGGGTGGCGTGACGGCGCAGCGCATGGCTGAAAAAATCGCAGCTATTGCGACAGTGGGGCAGGTGCTCTGCATTACCCATTTGCCACAAATAGCAGCCTTTGCTGATAATCATCTGTATATCGAGAAAAAAGCAAGCAGTGGTCGCACCGCGACGGAGCTTACTGTGCTAGGCTATAACCAACGCCTGCAGGAGCTTGTGCGCATGACTGCAGGTGATAGCACTTCGCGTGCAGCTTATGAGAGCGCGACGGAGCTCTTAGCTAGTGCACAAGCTGTGAAGGACGCGTTGAAGAAAAGAAAATTTAGGTAGAAGTTAGACGAAGAGGTTTATTACAATAGAGGTGTTTCAAATGCAATTGCAAAAATTTCATGAGCCTGCGCTTGACGAAATCTATGTCGAGGGTAGTAATGAAGAGGTTTTTAGCGGGCGTCTGTTGAAGGTGCAGCGTGATCATGTCACCCTGCCCAATGGTGCGGACACCACTCGTGAATATATCCGGCATCCTGGCGCGGTAGCGATTGTCCCCATTCTTGAGGATGGACGTGTTATTATGGTGAAGCAATGCCGGTATCCTCTTGGTACACTGCTCTGGGAGATTCCCGCAGGTAAGCTGGACCATGGCGAAGCGGAGGATAGACTGGAGTGCGCGCAGCGTGAGCTGAGTGAGGAGACAGGCTACGAAGCGTCGGAGTGGCGGGAGCTGCTTTCTATCGCGACAACGCCTGGTTTTTCCAACGAAATTATTCACTTATATAAAGCCACGGGCCTGAAAAAGTACGCGCAGCATACGGATGAGGATGAGTTCATTGGCATTGCAGCCTTCACTCCTGACCAATTAAAGGCTATGGTTGCTAGTGGCGAGCTCTATGATGCTAAATCCTTGTGCGCACTATATGCTGTGGGAGTTTTATAATGATTCCAGGCAAATATTCATCCTATGCGATTTTGTTCCTTGCGGTCTTCTTTCTTTCGACCTCTGGGATTTTTGCCAAGCTCGCGGAGGCACCGAGTGGAATTATCGCATTTTATCGTTTATTATTGGCAGCAGTTTGTTTGCTGCCTTTACTTTTGTGTAGCAAAGCTAATCGTGAGCAGCTTGTTAGTTTACCAGCGCGTAAGCTCGGTATTGGTGTATTGAGCGGCTTTGTTCTAGCTGTACATTACGTGCTGTGGTTTGAATCACTAAAGCTAACTAGTGTCGCTAGCTCCGTAGTGCTTGTCACGCTGCAGCCTCTGTTTACGATTTTCGGCAGCTATATTTTGTGGCGAGAGCGTTGCTCTGTGGGTGCCATGCTGGGCTGTCTGCTTGCTATCGGGGGAAGCTTTATCATTGGCTGGGGTGACTTCGCGGTAAGCTGGCGTGCATTTCTTGGTGATGTGATGGCGCTCGTGGCAGCGGCAGTCATTTCTGGCTATTTCCTTATCGGCCAAGAGGTGCGCAAGGGACTGGGCGTCATTCCGTACTCCGTGCTAGGCTATAGTAGTGGCGCGTTTTTCCTTGGGCTTTACAGTTTGCTTTGTGGTCACAGCTTCACTGGCTATAGCTTGAGTACCTGGCTAGATTTTCTTGGTCTCGCTCTCGTGTCAACAATTCTTGGCCAGCTGATTTTTAACTGGCTATTGAAATGGTTGTCAGCTAATGTTATCTCCATGAGCATTCTCGGTGAGACAGTGGGTACCTGTGCTCTAGGATATATTTTTTTAGGCGAGGTAGTAAGCCTACAGCAGTTTATCGGTATTATCTGTATTTTAACCGGTATCGGTATTTTTCTCTATCTTAAGGACAAATAAAGGAAGTGTGAACATGAAAAGCAGTTACAAGAAATATCTTGCCTTAGCTTTGGGATTAACCTTGGCAACAGGCCTGAGCTTCACTAATAACGTGGAGGCATTTAGCAAGGAAGTAAAAACGGAGCAGGGAATTGTTAGTGGTAGCTATGATGAACAGCATCAGGTAGTGGAATGGCTTGGTGTACCCTATGCTCAGACTGCAGCTGGCGCTAATCGTTATCGTGCACCCCAGACTTTGAAAAAACATAAAACTGTACTCAATTGCACTAGGAAAGCACCGGCAAATATTCAATTCAATGGCAAAAAGGTAATCGGTGAGGAGGGTGTGCTTACCCTTGATATCGTGCGTCCTGATACTGATGAAAAAAACCTTCCTGTTATGGTATTTATTCACGGCGGCAATAATCAAACCAGTAATAGTCGCCTGTGGCAGGGTAATAAATTTGCCAAGGAAGCAAATGCTGTTTATGTTTCTATTCAGTATCGCTTAGGTGTACTGGGCTTTAATAATTTACCGGCTCTGCAAAAGGGGAGCGCACTTGAGGAAAGTGGTAATTATGGCTTCTTAGACCAAGCAGCAGCTCTCGATTGGGTGAAGTCTAATATTAAGCGTTTTGGCGGCGATGAAAACAATATTACTGTTTCTGGCTTCTCTGCTGGTGGTAGAGATGTGTTGGCAATGCTCATTTCTCCTGCTTTTAATGGTAAATTTGACAAGATGATCTCCTTTAGTGGCGGCTTAACCGTTGCTGATCCGCAATTAAGCCAGAAAGTTTTAGCTAAAAAGCTTGCTCCGCTTGCTGTTGAGGATGGTAAAGCAACAGACGTTCTCACTGCTGAAAAATGGTTGCTTAGTGATAAGGGTAAGGATGCTAAAGCCGTACGCAATTATTTGGCTAATATTAAGGCAGAGCGTCTCGCTCCTGTAATGGCGGGTGCTGTAATTCGCATGAGTGCTTTCCCGCATTTATATGCTGATGGAGCTTTGTTGCCTAAAAAGGGCTTTGATGCTAAGCCTGTAAACAGTGTACCCCTTATGCTTTTAGCTAGCAGTGATGAATTTAGCTCCTTTGCTGCGCGTGACGCCTTCTTTAAAGCACGCTTAGATAAAATTAATGTGGATGAGGAAACCACCAAAGAATTCCGTTTTGCCAATAAATATGGCAGCTTGCTCTATGGCCTGTTTAATGGTCAAGAGGCTGCTGAGAAGCTTTATCCTAATTATAAGAGTGACATATATGTTTGCACTTTTGATTTTGGTCATAGCAACGAGGTAGTAGGTGAAGCATATCGTACACGTAACGGTGCCTTCCATGGTGTCTTCCTGCCCTTCATCTCTGATCAAGCGTATCCCTTTACGAAAAATACCGATGCCTTTACGACAAAAGGTGTACAGGAGCTAAGCAAGACCTTCATTTCGTCTATAGCCTCCTTTATGAGAACTGGTAACCCCAATACAGTGCTTCTTGGTAATACCTGGAATAAATGGAACCCTGACTATCGTCCGGAAATGATTTTTGATGCTAATATTGCTCAAACTAGAATCTATAGCATTAATAGTCGCTTGAGCTATGAAGGAGTATTATCTGAAATGGATAATGACCATTCTATTAGCGACGCAAGCAAAGAGCATATTATCCACAATGTGCTCAATGGTCGTTGGTTCAGCGCTCGACTCGATGCTAAATATGGCAATCCCAGTCTGTGGTCGCAGGATTAAGCTAAAATTTGTGCACGTAAAGTAATACTTGCGGAAATAATTCTCATTCGTTAGCAGGATTTTTCCTAATGATGTAGAATATACAAAATTGGAAATTTTTGACAGGTGCAACAATCGCGGTTGTTGCTGAAAAGGGAATGCCGGTGTGAATCCGGAGCAGTCCCGCTACTGTAAGTGGAGCCCAGGCAATTATGTCACTGACGCAAGTTGGGAAGGCGCTGTGGGCGACGAAGCTAAGCCAGGAGACCTGCCTGTTGCGAAACCGTGGGCTTACGGGAGATAGGCTGGTTTTCGTGTGCAATTAAATAGGTATAAGTGTAAAATTTTGAAGCCTCCCGCCAGTAGTGGGAGGCTTTTTTAATGAAGGGAGGTTTATATTATGGCTGGAAAATTAATTATGGTTACGGGCGGGGCTCGTAGCGGTAAAAGTGAATTTGCTGAGCGCTATGTGCTGCACTATTCTCCCAAGTGCGATTATATTGCTACAGCTGAGATTTTAGATGAGGAAATGGCCGAGCGTGTAAGACTCCATCGCGAGCGACGTAATGACGGGCGTTGGGTAAACCATGAGGCGCCCTACCATGCGGAGGAGGTTTTCGCTAAGCTTGGCGACGAGACGCAGGCTGTGCTTTTTGACTGTCTGACGATTTATATGGCTAATTTATTGTATGGCAAATATGCTCCAGAGGGCGATTTTTTAACGCGGTGCGAATTTGTCTACGCGGAAATCGATAAGGTGCTGGCAGCTGCACGTGCTTGCGGTAAAATCGTTGTTTTCGTAACGAACGAGGTAGGCAGTGGCATTGTGCCGGATAATCAGATGGCGCGTGAGTATCGCGACCTAGCGGGCTGGGTTAATCAGCGTGTGGCAGAGTCTGCAGATAACGTGTACCTCTGCGTAGCTGGTCAGGCAGTGGATATGAAGAAGCTGGCTTTTAAATTTGAGGATTGATATATAAGGAGATTAAATACATGCGTGAAGTAATTATTCCTGCTCTGGATACAGCAGCGGCAGCACAGGTGCGTGATGGCTGGCAAAAAATTGCCAAGGCTGGTGAGCATCTGGGCAAGCTGGAGGAAATGGTAGAGCAATATGCTGCAATGACGGCTAAGCCCTTACCTGAAAAGCTAAAATCTGCTATGGTATTGATGTGTGGCGACCATGGCATTGCTAAATATGGCGTAAGTGCATATCCTCAGGAGGTAACGCGCCAGATGATCAATGGCTATAAACGTGGTACTGCAGGAGCAACCGTGCTGGCGCGCCATGCGCATGCTGATGTGTATGTGTGCGACGCGGGTACGGCCTTTGACCTGAGTGATATGGATCATGTGTACGACCACAAGGTTGCCTGGGGAACGAATGATTTCACCCAAGGTCCCGCTATGACGCGAGAGCAGGCAGAGGCAGCGCTCGAGGTGGGCATGCAAATGGCGGATATGTGCATTGATAAGGGGTATAATCTGCTCTACACGGGCGAGATGGGCATCGGCAATACGACCTCTACGGCTGCGATTGCCAGCGCCTTCCTCGGCCTCGACCCCATGCTTACGGTAGGTCGTGGCAGCGGCATCAACGATGAGCGTATGCGCATTAAGCGTCAGGTCGTAATTGATGGCTTGGCGAAAAATCAGCCCATTAAGGGTGATGCTATGGACATCCTCTGTAAGGTAGGAGGCTATGATCATGCAGGTCTTGCAGGTGTTATCATTGGCGGTGCTATGCGTCGTGTACCAACTATGGTGGATGGCGTGAATGCTACAGCAGCGGCACTCTTAGCCTATGGCCTCTATCCTGAGTGTCGCGACTATATGCTTTGCTCCCATTTATCCAGCGATATCTCTGCGAAGGCGATGCTTGAGCTGATGCGCCTGACTCCTATTGTCGACGCAGGTCTGCGTCTCGGCGAAGGCACGGGTGCTAGCCTTGCGATTGTAGTCTTGCAGAGTGCGCTGGACGTGTACAACACCCTAAACAGGGGCTAAGGAGCGATAAGAAAAATTATGCGCGATTTTATCACCTGTTTAGAATTTTTAACGAGACTGCGCTTTTCTCATAGAGAAGAGTGGCATGATGACGATTTTAGCCGCAGTGTGCCGTATTTCCCACTTGTAGGTCTGGTGATGGGTATCTTTATGGGCGCAGTAAATTATGGTCTCGTTTACCTGCACACGCCAAATCTGATGCGCGCTGTAATGCTTGTCTTAGCAGAGCTTATCATCATCGGTGCGCTGATGTACGATGGCTTTATGGATACCTCGGATGGTGTATTCAGTGCCCGCAATCGTGAGCGCATGCTGGAGATTATGAAGGATAGCCATGTAGGCTCGAATGCTGTTATCGCCTTAGTATGCTTAGTCCTACTGAAGGTAGCTGCTTACACGACACTTAATCCAATGAAGCTTACCTATGCTCTCGTTGCACTTTACATCTGCACGCGTACCTTTATGGTAAGCTACATTGTGAACTATCCCTACGCGCGCAAGACTGGCATTGGGCATATGTTTAAGGCATACGCAAAGCCTGTGTATACGTATATTGCGTTTGCGTTGTGTATTGCACTCTGCTTTGCCTGTGGCTTACCATATCTTTATACGGCGGCCTTGACATTTGTTATTTGCCAGGGCATAGCCCATTTCCTGAGCGGGCAATTAGGTGGCCTTACAGGTGATACCTATGGCTTTTTGACGGAATGCGGTGTTGTTGTTTATTTAATGCTAGCTACATATCTCCTTTAGCAATTGTGCTTATGCTTTTGGATTAAAGGAAACCACAGAGAGCATCTATTGGCTGCAAAAGTTGTCAAGATGGAATTGCTTAGCTAGTAAAACTTGTTTATAATAAATATAAAAGGAAGATTCAGATGCATATAGAAGAAATTATTCAAAAAATCACCCCTGCAGATAGCACCTGCGCCAAGCTAGCGCAGGCTCGCTTTGATGCGCTGATTAAACCTGTGGGCAGTCTGGCACAGCTGGAAAAAATGACTGCTAAATACGCAGGTGTTGTGAAGGAATATAATAAGCTGGATTTGGAATATCCTAAGCGTGAGCTACTCGTTTGGTGTGGCATTACCGAGGCGGCACAGGCTGAGAAAATCATGCAAAACAAGCTGCCTGTAAATGTGTTGGCTGCTGAGACGAAGGCTCTAACCCAGGCGCTGCTGGTCACCTCTGAAGGCGAATCAGAAGCTATGGAGGAGGGTGCTACCCTAGTACAGGAGCTGGTGCATGAGCATGGCTTAGGCCTCGTAGGCTTTGGCTGCCTGGCTAACGCTGAAGAAGAAATCGTAATCGCAGCGATGACGGGCGGCATTCTGCAGGCTGCAGCAATGCGAGTATGCGTAATGCTTGACGGTGTAGCTACATTAAAAGCTGCACTAAAGGCTAAGGAGCTTGCTCCTGATGTACTTGACTACTGCTTTGCAGGTCATGTCAGTGCTGAGCCCGGTGCAGAGGAGCTTTTGCAGGAGCTTGGTTTAGTAGCACCATTACGTCTGAATATTCCTGATGGTGCAGGCGAGGGGGCAGCAATTTGCTTTACGCTGTTTGACGCAGGCATCAAGGCTTATAAAGAAATGGAAACCTTTGACGAAGCAAGCGTGCATGCAGAGGTTAAGGAATTCTCTCTGGCGGAGCAGACGAAAAAAGAGCAAAAGTAACTGCGAGCTTCAGAGTACTTCGAGTAAATTACGTATAGGCTTTACACGAAGCTTTAAGTACAAATGCAGAATAGAGGAGTTAGAGGAATGGGTAAAATTTACTTAATTAGGCACGGTGAAACTGATAGTAATCTAGGTCATAAATTTCAGGGACAAATCGACCTAGAGCTTAATGGCACTGGTCTTGCACAGGCTCGTAAAATGACTGCTTATATGGCTAACAAAAAAATTGACGCTATTTATTGCAGCTCCATGCTCCGCGCACGCATGACTGCGGCAGAGCTTGCTATGAGTCGCAATCTGGCGTATCGTCCCCTAGAGCTATTAAAGGAAATCAGCTTTGGCGACTGGGAAGGGCTTGAATATGCAGAGATTACAGCACGCTGGCCTAAGCAAATGGAGGATTTTCTCCATCGTCCAGATGAATGGCAGCCACCTCATGGGGAAACCTTCGCTGAAGCGATGGAACGCTGTCGCATTGCCTTTGAGCACATTTTTGCGGAGCAGGGTCATGACAAGAATATTGCCATTGTTTCTCACGGTGGCATTATCCGCTTACAGCTTTGCCTAGCCTTAGGCGTGCCTTTAAAGAGCCTCTGGCGCTTAAGTGTTTATAATGCATCTGTATCCACTCTGAGTGACTATAAAGGCAATTTGTGTGTGGATAGCATTAATTTAGCTGATTTTTTAAATGACAGCATTGAAGCTCGTGTAATCTAAGCTTTTTTCAGCTAAAAATATAATCAGTATATTTACGTAAATTTTATATTCCCTAGTTGACAATTGTTTTCTAGTACTATATACTGGTAGTGGTATCTCAGTGGTCCGTTTAAGTTACTAACTTCTTCTATCTTCTTTAATCATAGGTGACATGGGGAAGCCTCAGTAAAATCTTAATGCGTTCTTTGGGGTATGTATCTATGATTAGGAGTGATTTACAATGTACGAAGACAAGACTTTAACCTGCTGCGAGTGCGGCAAAGAATTCACCTTCTCTGCTTCTGAACAAGAATTCTATGCAGAAAAAGGTTTCACCAATGAACCCCGTCGTTGCCCGACCTGCCGTCAAGCTCGTAAACAACGCATGGGCATCCAAACTGAACGTCCGCAACGCGAAATGTTCCCCGCAACCTGCGCTGAATGCGGCAAAGAGACCATGGTACCCTTCAAACCCTCTAACGATCGTCCGGTATACTGCCGCGATTGCTTCACCGCTCGTAAGAGCCACTAAGAGGCTTTTTGCTTAAAAAATTAGGACTGTTGCTTTTGGCAGCAGTCCTTTTTGTATTTTTTAGATAAATTTCGCAAATGATAAGCTTAGTAGCAGGATTTTTACGGCTTAACAAGAATATTATAATATTAAGTATGTAAGAGCATAATTTCTTAAGATAGAAGCATGAGCAAAATAAGGGGGATAAATCTTGATTTATAAATTTCTTTGTACATTACTTTTAGCGTTCTGCTTGCTACTGCAAACAGAGCAGGGTTTTGCCAGTGGCATAACGAATTACCCTTCACTTATCACGCCTGAATATTGGTTAAAACAGAATCCTGATGGTGCAAAGCTACTTTTGGATGCAGAGGGGATTAAAAGCTTTAATAGCAAGCTGCGTACTATTTCCCGAACTGTTTACGACATGAGTAATTATCCGAGTACTCTTAGTGGTGATGCTGTAAAAACGCAGCTTATGAACTATGCTGTATTAGAGGATGATTTATATTTAAATGGTAATAAGGTAAGCGATAATTATAAGGATATTTTGCGTCAGCAGACTAATATCAAGGCAGTGCCGACTAAAGTCAATGTGCGCTATGCTGTTACTGTTAGACGTACACCTATTCGTAACATGCCTACAGGTCAGGGACTATATTATTATGCTGCCGACCATGAATTTGATGCGCTGCAGGAATCCTGCCTTGATCCGGGCGAGCCGGTAGCTGTATTACATCAAAGTGCTAATGGCTATTTTTATTACATCCAGAGCTATAATTATAGTGGTTGGGTTTATAAATTCAATTTAGCCTTTACTGATAAAAAAACTTGGCTGCAATTTGTGACACCGAAAAATTTCCTTGTCGTTACCGATGCTCAATATAAGCTCAAGGTAGGTAAGGAGCAGGTGCTCTATCAGCAGGGAGCTCGTCTACCCATTGTTGCAGAGCAAACAGGACTTTATGTTATTGATGCATGTATGCGTAAGGCCGATGGTAACCTACAGAAGCAACGCTTGAATGTGCCTAAGACAACGCAGGCTGTGCATAAGGGTTATTTGCCCTATACTTCACATAATATTGTTCGCTCAGCCTTTAAATTCCATGGGATGCCCTATGGCTGGGGTGGTCTGAAGGATAGCGTTGATTGCTCAAGTCTAGTATTGAATGCTTATCGCACCGTGGGTATTTATTTGCCGCGTAATAGTGATGATCAGGCTAATACTGCTGGGGTTAGGTATTTGCTGGAAGATTTGGATAATAAACAAAAGCTAGCTGTAATTAGAGATTTAACTCCAGGTGCTGCTTTGTGCTTGGATGGGCACGATATGCTCTATATTGGTAAAATCAATGGTTCACCTTATGCTATTCATTCTTTAGGTTCGCATTTTGTTGATGGTTTCCGCGAACGCGAGATGAAGGTAGTGGTTAGTGATTTAACTCTGAAGCGTAGTAATGGCAATAGCTTCCTTGAGGAGCTTACTACGGCAGTGGAATATTTTTAAATGTTTCTCATAGGAAGAGGTAGATAAAATGGTAAATGGATACGAATGTCAAGCGGCTGGTGTAGAAGCTGCTGCATATAATAATGTTGATGCTATTGCGCTTTTTCTGTGCAAGGAATGTATGGCTGCTTTAGCTAAAATAGAGTTGCCTGAGGATATAAAAAAAGCAGTAGAAGTTTATGCTACACTCCATGAAGATATGTTCGAGATCGGTACTATTAGCGAGCTGGTGCTTCCGAATGAGCAAGGTCTTGTGACAGTGGTTCTGGCTGGCTGTGGCGTAGGCTCGGAGTGTAAGCCTGTTGCTTTTCGCAAGAGTGCGGGGGCAGTGGGGAGAGCGCTGCACAAGGCAAAGGCTAAAAATGCAGTAATTGCTGCTCCCATCCTGACGAATCCCAAGCGAGCTCCTTATCTGGAGGCAATTATCGAAGGTCTGCAGCTAGGCGCGTACACCTTTACTGAGTTTAAGAGCGAGGCTAAGCCTGCGCCTGAATGTGCTGTGAATGTTCTTACTGCAATTGAAAATGCCCAAGCTTTAATTGCTAATGCTACCATCAAGGCAGAAACTGTGTCCATGACCCGCGATCTTATCAATCGTCCGGGCAATGTTGTTACACCCGAGGTTATGGCCCAGGCAGCACGTAAGCTAGCTGAGGAGCTGCCGCTAGAGGTTGAAGTACTTGATGTGCCGCAAATGGCCCTGAAAAATATGGGTGCTATCCTCGCCATAGGTCAAGGTAGTGTGAACCCGCCCCGTATGATTACGCTGAAATATAATGGTAATGGTAATGCACCCTATATTGCTTACGTTGGCAAGGGTATCACCTTCGATAGTGGTGGTATTTCCATTAAGCCCGACGATAATATGGGCGAGATGAAGGACGATATGAGTGGTGCAGGTGCAGTCTTAGGCGCTCTGAAGGCAATTGCTGCACTTGGATTGAAGTGTAATGTTATGGGCGTGCTTGCTTGCGCTGAAAACATGCCTGACGGCAGAGCCCAACGCCCCGGCGACATCGTGCGTGCAGCTAATGGTAAGACCATTGAGGTTATTTCTACCGATGCAGAGGGCCGTATGGTACTGGCGGACGCAGTCTGGTATGCATGCGAGCAGGGGGCTCAGAAGGTTATTGATATTGCTACGTTAACAGGTGCTGTTATTATTGCTTTGGGCAAGGAGACAAGTGCCATTGTTACCAATAATGATGAGCTGGCAGGGGAAATTAAAAAAGCTGGCAAATTTGCCGGTGAAAGCTTCTGGCAGCTGCCTAGCTTGCCCGAATGCAAGGAGGCTATTAAGAGCGATGTAGCCGATTTACTTAATAGTGCTGGTCGTCCAGGTGGTTGTATTACTGGTGGCTTATTTATCGGCGAATTTGTGAAGAAGGATATTCCTTGGGCGCATTTAGACATCGGTGGTACCTCTACTGCTGATAAAACTGAAGGCTTTAAGGTGAAGGGTGGTACTGGCTTTGGTACCTTGACCCTGATTAAATTAGCGGAGATGCTCCAAAATGACAACTGAGAGATTTGTAGATTTACACATGCATAGCACCTTTTCGGATGGTCGCATGACGCCGACCGAGCTGGTGGACGAAGCAGTGCGCCAGGGCTTTTCTGTAATTGCGATTACGGATCACGATTCCTGGAATGGTGTACCTGAAGCGCAGGCTGCTGCAACTAAATATGAGGGTCGCATCCGTGTGCTGAGGGGTGTTGAGCTTGGTACGCAGTATGAAAATGATGCTGTGCATATTCTGGGCTATCACGTAGATACTAATTGCGAGGCATTGCATGCCAAAATGGATGAAATGCGACATGGGCGTGAGATTAGACTTACAAAAATGCTGGAGAAGCTCGACAATTTAGGCTATCATGTAGAGGTGGAGGCCTGCGACCCGAAAAACAGGGCGGTGGGGCGTCCCCATGTGGCCAAGGCGCTCGTAGCCAAGGGCTATTTTAATTCCGTGCAAGATGTATTCGACGCGCTACTGCATCGCGGTGGCCCGGCCTATGTACCCCAGCCAAAGCTGTCGCCGCAGGAGGCGGTGGAGCTAATTCACGAGGCGGGAGGTATTGCCGTGCTGGCACATCCGACTGAGCTTGTGGATTACACCTTACCAGAGAGGCTTTTGAGCGAGGTTCCCTTCGACGGAGTCGAGGTTTATCATCCCAGTGTCCTAGACTACGCTGGGGCGGTGGACCATTGGTATCGCTTAGCCAAGGAGCGCAAGCTCCTTATCAGTGGTGGCAGTGATTTTCATGCCATTCCTGATCGTTTTCCCAATCAATTAGGCATTTGGCGTGTTAATTATGCCAATGTTAAGGAAGTTATAGAATGGAAGTAATTGCTTTTGTAGGACCCAGTGGTACGGGTAAGAGTCACCATGCGATTGGTGTAGCCTTTGATAATAAATGCGATGGTATCATTGATGATGGCCTCTTGATTAAAGGCACGAAGATTCTTGCCGGCACCTCGGCGAAAAATGAAGATAATAGAATTCAAGCTGTAAAAAGAGCTATCTTTACTGACAATGAGCATGCGGAGTCCGTACGTAGAGCGCTGGCAACAAGTGGAATTAAGCGCCTGCTGATAATTGCTACCTCCGATAATATGATCGGTAAAATTACCAAAAAGCTGCAGCTCGACCCGCCCGTGAAGACTGTTTATATTCATCAGGTAGCAAGTAAAGCGGAGATAAAAAAAGCTCGGTACAGTCGTCTGCAGGAGGGTAAGCACATCGTCCCAGTACCCACAGTGGAGCTGAAGCCACATTTTACAGGTTATTTCGCAGATTTGCCTTATAATATCTTCTCCAGTCAGCGTCGTCAGGAAAAGGATGCTGACCGCAGTATTGTTCGACCCTCCTTTAGCTTTTATGGTAAGCTTTTGATAGCTGACACTGCTATTGAGGATATTATTAACCTGATAGCAGAAAAGCTAGAGGGAGTAGAGAAGGTGAACTCTATCAGAGTTCGTCGTCGCAGTGATGGCTCTAAGGGTATCGTCATTGCCATTGAGGTCGTGCTTTACTATGGTGAAAAAATCTTCACTGTAACTAAGCAGCTTCAGGCCAAGATTAAGGAAAAGGTCGAGTATATGACGGCAATGCAGGTAAAGACAGTGAATGTATCGGTTCGCAGCCTCGCCATTAGAAAGAAATAAAAAATAAAGTTATAAAAATGAGAGTTTCCCATATAACTGAGGAATTAAAAAAAGCTGTCACTTATGTGACAGCTTAATTTTTCGTTTTACATAATCGGGGCAGTGGTTGCGTCCGGTTGCTCGAAAATGAAAGCGGGGGACGGATAGTAGAATTGGCAATGTTGGAAAGCGATAGCCTCAGTGGAGAAGCGTTTTAAGAGTGCATAGGAAGCACGCTCCTCGAAATCAATCAGGTTATCTTTGTTGATATCAGCATCTTTAACAATTACCAGCAGGTATGCAGGAACCTCCGGTGCATCCTCAGGAACCTGGCTACGGTCGAGGGGAATGCTCGGCACGATTTCTAATTGACCGATGGGTTGTTGATTTTCATTGTACAGCATGCAGCCGTAAACGTTTTGATACAGGGTGCGAACCAGTCGCAGTTGATAAGCTCCAGAAGCCATGGATAATTCACTCCTTAAAATTAGTAAGCAGACGAAATAAAACGTACTGCTTATTTTTTTTGGTAAGTATAATTCCTTCCTGCAGTAGCTTTTCATACGCAGGCAATAATTATAACAATAATATTGTAACATAAATTACGCAATTAGGCAAAAACATTCTCAAAGGAAGTAGTAAAATGAATAGATATCCTGCTTTTGTGTATTTTATTACAAATAATGTCAGAAATTTTCGTTTAAATCTGTATCTTTATTCTGTATGTATTATGTATACATGAGTTTTTACGAAAAATTTAGCAGGATTTTACAAATTAATCACGAATAAAATTAACAATAAATATGTTGCTCTAGTGTTTGGCACATATTCGAGAGAATAAGGAGGGGAATCCAAATGAAAAAAATTTTAGCATTTTTACTTGGCATGATGGTTATGGCTACTATGATCGCTGGTTGTGGTGGTGACAAAAAAGAAGAGAAAAAACCGGCTGCTCAAAAATTCATTAACATTGCTACCGGTGGTACCTCTGGTACCTACTTCCCGCTGGGCGGCGCTTTAGCTGATATTCTGAACAAAAATATCAAAGGCGCTAACGCTTCTGCTCAATCCACCGGCGCTTCCGTAGCTAACGTTAACCTGCTGAAACAAGGTAAGGTTGAAATCGCTTTCATCCAAAACGATATCGCTTACTATGCAGCTAACGGCACTGAAATGTTCAAAGATAAAAAGGTTGCTAACCTGCAAGGTCTGGCTACCCTGTATCCGGAAACCGTTCAAATCGTAACCCTGAAAAAATCCGGTATTAAATCCGTTGCTGATTTCAAAGGCAAACGCATTGCTGTAGGCGCTGCTGGCTCCGGTACCGAAGCTAACGCTCGTCAAATCATGGCTGCTTATGGCATTAAATATGAAGATATCAAAGTTCAATACCTGTCCTTCGGTGAAGCTGCTTCCGCTCTGAAAGACGGCAACGTAGATGCTGCTTTCGTAACTGCTGGCCATCCGACCGCTGCTATCCAAGATATTTCCACTCAAAACGAAGTTGTTCTGGTTCCTGTAGAAGCTGCTAAAGCTGACGAACTGATTAAACAATATCCGTTCTACACCAAGCTCGTTATTAAAAAAGGCACCTATGCTAAACAAGAAGCTGACGTTCCGGCAGTTGCTGTTAAATGCATGCTCGCAGTTACCGACAAAATGGATGCTGACACCGCTTATAGCGTAGCTAAAGCTCTGTATGGTAACCTGGATCGCATGAAAGCTGCTCACTCCGCAGCAGGCGCTATCTCCAAAGCAACCGGTAAAGATGGCATGTCCATTAAACTGAATGCTGGCGCTGAAAAATTCTTTAACGAGAAATAATATTTTCCTATGATGCCGAACTTCAAAGACCGGAAACCGGCTAACGCCGGCTCCCGGTCTTTTTTCCCAGTTAAGACTTTAGTAACTTTTTTAAGCATTTTAGTTATTTTTCTAGGCTGGTACGGCAGTCGCCTCGTGGTAGCTGTTGTACCTGAGGGGGAAAGGGAGCCTTTTACTTTTGCCACCCATCCTGGAGATGAGTGGAATATTAGCCTGACCCATTCTGTGGAAAGGACGGAGTGGGCCGACTATTTTCGTATTAACGCAGTCAATGACATGACCATGACCCGCACACGCTTTGAATCACTGGGCTGGGGTTATCCCTATGCACCTAGTGAAGGCAAGCTATCGCGAACGCCGGACGGAAAGTTCGTCCTCGAGATGAACAGGCCCTATAAAGAGCTTGCCCTGCGTATCTCCGAGCAGGCTATGCAGCACATTCAGCATGGTAGCGAGGATTACGATTTAATTAAGCTGTATGGTCAGGGGACGGCAGTTAAGATAAAGGTCCAGTATCGTTATCAATATTGGTTAGAGAGTTGTCTAGCAAAGCTTTAATATTTTTAGTTGTTTCAATGAGAGGAGCTGATACCCAATGTCTGCAAAAGAAGAACAGATTAGAGAGCTTTCTGCAGAAGAGGTACTGCAAAAATTTGACAAAGAGTCCAATAAGCGCGAAATGAGCGGTTTTTGGGGCTATGTTATCAATGGTATTTGTATTTTATTTGCTATCTTCCAGCTGTATACAGCAACCTTCGGTATTCTGGATGCGCATCTGCAACGCGCAATTCACCTTGCCTTTGGTTTCCTGCTGATTTTCCTGCTTTATCCTACACGTCAATCCTGGTCTAAAACTAAGATGAACCCTGTTGACGTTGTCTTTGCCCTGCTTGGCGCATTTTCGGCTATGTACATCGTTATTAATTATAATGAGCTTGTACTGCGTGCCGGTATGAACACAGAAACTGACTTTATCGTCGGCCTCATTGGTACTGTGATGGTTTTTGAAGCTGCACGTCGTGTTGTAGGCTGGCCGATGATTATCGTCGCTTTCGTCTTCCTGCTTTACGCCTTCTTCGGTCCCTATGTACCTGGTATCATGGCACACCGAGGTGTTGGCCTGGAAGAAATGTTTGACCATCTCTTCTTTACTACCGAGGGTATTTTTGGTACTCCGATGGGCGTATCCTCTACCTTTATTTACCTCTTCATCCTCTTTGGTGCTTACCTCGAAGCTACTGGCCTGGGCAAATTCTTTATTGACCTGGCTAATGCGATTGCAGGCTGGGCAGCAGGTGGTCCGGCTAAGGTTGCCGTACTGTCCTCCGGCTTGATGGGTACTGTTTCCGGTTCCTCCGTAGGTAACGTTGCTGGTACTGGTTCCTTCACCATCCCGATGATGAAAAAATTAGGCTATCGTCCTGCCTTTGCAGGTGCGGTAGAAGCTGCTGCTTCTACCGGTGGTCAGCTGATGCCTCCTGTAATGGGTGCTGCAGCCTTCCTGATGGCTGAATTCGTTGGTGTGCCTTATTTCGACGTAGTTAAAGCTGCAGTTATCCCTGCAATGCTGTACTATATCGGCGTATGGCTGGGCGTACACTATGAAGCTAAAAAATTCGGCTTGAAAGGCACTCCGCGTGACCAACTGCCGAAGTTCAAGGACCTCTTCCTGGAAAAAGGTCACTTGGCAATTCCTTTGATTGTTATTATTTACCTTTTGGTAAGTGGTTATACTCCTATGCGCGCAGCTCTCGCTGCTATCGCTTTGAGCATCATTTGCGCTTGCCTGCGTAAATCCACTCGAATCACTCCAGCGCAAATTCTGCAAGGCCTCATTGATGGCTCTAAGGGTGTTTTGGGCGTACTGATTGCCTGCGCAACTGCAGGTATCATCATCGGCGTAGTTACGAAGACAGGTGTTGGTCTGAAGGTTGCAACTGCTTTGCTTGACCTGGCAGGTGGCAAGCTGCTGCCGGCTATGTTCTTCACCATGATCACCTCCTTGATTCTGGGCATGGGCGTGCCGACCACCGCGAACTACGTAATTACTTCTACCATTGCTGCTCCGGCCCTCATCCAAATGCAGGTGCCCGTACTGGCAGCGCACATGTTCGCTTTCTACTTTGGTATCGTTGCGGACGTAACCCCGCCTGTTGCTCTGGCTGCTTATGCTGGCGCTGGTATCGCTGGTGCAAATCCCATGCGCTGCGGTGTTATCGCTGCTAAGCTGGCGATTGCGGCATTCATCGTTCCGTACATCTTTGTACTTGCTCCAGAGCTGCTGATGATCAATGCAACTGCATTCACTATTACCTATAGTGCACTCACTGCTATTATCGGTATGTGGGGCGTATCCATGTCCATGATCGGCTTCTGCCAGAATCTGCTGAACGTGCCACAAAGAATCGCTTTCCTGGTTGGTGGCGTATGCATGATTATTCCTGGTACTATGACTGACGGTATTGGTATTGCGTTAATTATTGCTACCTTCCTGTGGCAAAAGACCAATAAGCGTAAAGGCGCGATTGAGCAGTCTGAGGATATCTAAGAGTGTAGAAAGTCTTCTAGATAATTTAATAGGTTCTCTTGAAGAGGAAGAAATAGGCTTAGCCTGTTTCTTCCTCTTTTTATGTGTAATGAAATTAACTTCTATAGCTAAAATTTTAAAATGAAATTCACTCAAGGCTTTGACGTGTCCAAAGTCTGGGGTCCACCTCAAAGCTACCGCACACTTCGCAATCGCAAGACCTACGGTACTGGGCTCACGAAAAAATGGAAATGTCTTGCGGGGGGGTACAAGTGTGCTATAATGATAACTGATGTAAACATTAGCTATATTTCTTTAATTCTAAGTAAGTTACTGGGAAATTTTTTACAATAAGTTATCTATACTTATTTTTCTTGTTATATAATTATGCAAAAAATATATGTATATACACTATAACATCTGCTACTAAAAAATATAAAAATTAGGTAGTAACAGGAGTAATAGAGGTATCTTTGCTTAAAACGACGTAAGTCGCTTTATAAATTATTGCCTGCTCAGACAGACAATAGAGTCTTTTAAGGCTAATTTTTAAAGTATTTTTAAGAAAGGTTGAGATCTATGAGTAAAAAATTGATGAGAAAAAGCTTGGCCCTTGGTGCGCTTATGGCATTTGTTATTACTGGCAGTGCTCTGGCAGCTGAGGTGGAATATGATGGCACGCAAACAAATGGTAGTGGTGCTGATCTAATGGTTAAAAGCATTAATTATCTTAACTTTAGTATCAATATGTGTATCGGCACAGATAACTCCAATGTTGCTTTAGAGAATTGGAATGATGTAAAGATATCAGGTAACTTCGGCGAGTACGATGCTGCCATTGCTGTTAATAGTTATAGTAACCCCATAACAGAAGAAATAACACACGGTAATGTTGATATTAAAAACATTAATTCTTTAATTACTACTGAAGAAGCTAAAATTGACAATCATATTATTTATGCAAGTGTCGGTAAAGTTAATATTGAAGCTAATGAGAATGTAATTTTAAAGACTGATTCTGCTGCAGATCCTGCATATTCAGATAATGGCTTCTTGTATGCTGATAGAGGCGATATTACAATTACTGCTAAAAATATTACTATAGATGCGCCGAATAGAACAGTACTTGGAGCAGATGCGAATACTTGCTATGCAGATGCAGTAGCTGGCAATCTTCTTCTTAAAGCTGATAATATTAATATCACCGGTAGTGGTAATAATCAAGGTAGCTCTGTAATTCGTACCTTTGTCGGCACTGGTACGGAAGCACAGCCTGTAACTCCAAATTCCAGCATTAAATTAGAAGGTGAAAATGTTAATATCGAAGCTACCCAAGGCGATAAAATAGCTATTATGACCTATGGTGGCTCTGTAGAGGTAGGCCAGAACGAAGGCTTCAAGCAAGCAAACATTGTAGGCGATATTCGTAGCTCCTATAATGAAATGGGCCTATTTTTAAAAATGTACCAAGACTATTATCAAGAAGCTATAGATGCCGCTGAAACTGATGAGGAAAAGAAGGCATTAAAAGCTGAGTTGGATAAATTTACCGATGAAATGGTGGAGAATCATGCTGATGAGCTAGCTGCTAATGCCAAGGTAAAGGTTAATCTTGGTGAAGGCGGCAGCTTAACAGGTGCTATTACTCAAGACGCACCCCTGCCTGGTACAGAGGGTACTCCCTTAGCTGAATTAGCTGAAACTACTCTTGGTATGGGCGAAGGCTCAACCTGGAATGTAACATCGAAAAGTGCTTTGAATAATCTAAAATCTAATGGCGGCTCCATGAATCTGGGAGATAAGGCTCTTGAGGTTGCTATTGATTCCTTAAGCGGCGAGAGCCTGAATGTAATTACTGATAATACTGACAGCAAGGTTGCCATTGGTAACAAGGACGCTGATACTGCAGTAAGTGTTACTGCTGGTAATCAACTAGGTGATTCTATTAATGATGCTAACCAAAACGAGAAGCTGCAAGAATTAGCAGATGTTGTAGATGTTGCTGAGGGTGGTAATGAAAAGACCATTAAAGTATTAGCTAACAATATTCGCGGTGAGATTACTGCTACTACTGACGAAAATGGTCAGCTTAAACCCGTACAAGAAGCTGTTAACGAAACAAACGATGCTGTTAGCGATATGGCTTCCATCTCTTACATGACCTGGCGTCAAGAAAACAATGATATGAATAAACGTTTAGGCGAGCTCCGTGACAGTAAGGGTGAACATGGTGCTTGGGCTCGTATGGCACGCGGCGAAAGCAAATATGGTGCTCAAGGAGTAAAGAATCAATATAATTACTACCAGGTTGGTTATGATGAAAAGCTGAGCACTGACTCTAATTGGACTGTGGGCGTCGCTTTGACTCGTACTGAAGGCACTAGCAGCTTTAGAAATGGCAGTGGTGAAAATAATCACACTGGTGTAGCTGTTTATGGTAGCTATCTCGGTGAAAACGGTAGCTTCTTGGATTTAATTGCTAAATACTCCCGTATGGACAATGAATATAAGACCGTCGGTGGTGTAGGCAATGCCGATTATGAGACTAATGGTTATAGCATCAGCGCAGAATATGGTAAACGTTTTACTAAAGATAATGGTCTGTGGATTGAGCCTCAAATTGAATTGACCTATGGTAAAGTGGGCTCTGCTAATTATATGACCAGCAATGGTGCTAATGTACGTCAAGATGGCATGGATAGCTTGGTAGGTAGACTGGGCTTTGCACTTGGCAAAAATATTAAAGCAGGTATTATTTATGCTCGTGCATCCTACCTCTATGATTTTGATGGCGATACTGATGTAACCTATAGCAAAGCTGGTGTAAGCCGCAAATTTGAACAGGATCTCGGCGGCGGCTGGTGGGAGATTGGCGTAGGCTCCAATATCAATTTGAGCGACGCAACTCACCTGTACTTCGACATTGAAAAAACCTATGGCGGCGACGTTGCTACTCCGTGGCAATGGAATGTAGGCGTTCGCTATAGCTTCTAATAATATTTTGCTCCTAGAGTCTAAAGCTCTAGGAGCTTTTTTATCCCCTAAAGACTAGCTTTTGCTCAATAAATATGTTATAATTTAATGACGATTTATGTCTAAAGGGATAATTGCGCCCTTTTTTAAGGCTTTTGCCACCATTAAGCATTAACCTTAAAGCAACATGCTTTTGCATTTTATTAGTATAAGGAGTTATCAATTTATCATGGTAGGACTGATTAGCGGCGTAAAAAAGAATAGTCTGGCCGAGGCTGCAGGCATAGTAGCAGGAGATAAGCTGATTGCTGTCGATGGTATGCAGGTAAAGGATATCATTGAGCTAAGCTTTTATACCACTGACTATGAGGTGGAGCTGGAGCTTGAGAATGCCCAAGGCGAGCGCCGTCAGGTACATATAGATAAATATCCGGATGAGGATCTAGGTCTTGAATTTGAATCTGCAGTTTTCGACAGGGTGATGACCTGTTATAATAATTGCATTTTCTGCTTTGTAGACCAGATGATTCCTGGCCTTAGACCCGGTCTCTATGTACGTGATGACGATTACCGTCTGTCCTTCCTCTATGGTAATTTCGTAACGCTGACCAATCTGAAGGAAGAGGATTTCCAGCGCATTATCACTACTCATCTCTCGCCGCTATACGTAACCGTCCACGCAACGGATGCAGAGATGCGTTGCAAGCTGATGCGCAATCGTTTTGCCGGTGAGCTGATGGACAAGCTAGAGCGTTTGTTCGCAGCTGGTATTGAGGTGCATACGCAAATCGTTTGCTGTCCTGGCTATAACGATGGTAAAATCCTCGCAAAAAGCTTTGCTGACCTCTACGGTAAGCATCCGAATGTTTTGACCATGGCCGTTGTTCCAGTAGGCATTACGAAGCATCGTGAGCATCTGCCTGAGCTGCGTACCTTCACTGCGGAGGAGGCTGCTACCCTTATTGATCAGGTTGCTCCTTGGCAAAAGCAGTGCCGCGAGGAAACTGGCAAGACCTTTATCTACCTCGGCGACGAGTTCTACCTCTTGGCTGGTAGGGAGGTACCCGACGCAGACTACTACGACGGCTTCCCGCAGCTTGAGAATGGCATAGGCCTCACGCGTAGCTTCCTCGAGGAGTGGCGCGAGACGCTGGCTCAGCTGGCAAGCTACAAAGGAACTGCTTCTGCAGTAATTCCTGTGGGCGAGAGTGCTTATGTAGTCTTAAAGTCGTTTATGGACGCGCTCAATAAGCAATATGGGACCGAGCATAGCTTTGTGCCCGTGAAAAATGAGTTTTTCGGAGGCAAGGTCAATGTTACTGGCCTTCTCACGGCGCAGGACATTCTTGCTAATGAGCAAATTAAAGCTGCGCAGCGCGTAATACTACCTGCAGTTGTCCTTAATAATGATAAGCTGTTTTTAGACGATATATCCCTCGAGAGCTTTAAACAAAGCTTTGGCGGCAAGGTAGACTTGGCTAAGGATGCCAAGGAACTCCTGCATTTACTTTTAGAAAGCTGAGGTGTAAATACAATGCTTCAGGTATATACTGGTACTGGTAAGGGTAAAACGACTGCCGCTTTAGGTGTCGCTCTGCGTGGGGCAGGGCATGGACTCAAGACCATCATGTTTAGCTTTCTTAAGGATGACCCTGAATATGGAGAAGCTAAAGCTGCCCATTGCATCCCTGGCTTTGAATTGAAGCAGGTGGGGCGCGATGCCTTCGTCAATTTCCGTAATCCTGACCCTGTGGATCTAAAAATGTGTCGTGAAGGTTGGGAGCTCGTCAAAGAGGCAATTGCCTCTAAAAAGGCTGATATCATAATTTTAGACGAGCTCAATATTGTACTCGCTACACACATGCTGCCTACGGAAGAAATTGTAGCCTTCCTCAAGGACCACCAAAACGAAGTGGAAATTATTACTACAGGTCGTGGTGCTCCCGAAGAGCTCATCAAAATCGCTGACCTCGTCACCGACATGCAGGAAGTAAAGCACTACTTCCATAAAGGCGTCTCTTCGAGGAACGGAATAGATCATTGAGGGAAAATGCCCTCAGTCTGCTTCGCTAAGCTTACAGCCAGATTCTCTAAAGGGGCTCCTTTCCTTAAGCTTTTTATTAATTTTACTTCCTAATGGTTGCAAAAATGCTAAAGCTATTCGACAGCGAAGCGGCAGATATGGCAAAGCCCTTTTTTTGCGGAGCTTTTTTGGGCGAGCAAAAAAGCGACATTTCCCGCGCTTTTTAAAAGCGCGCACTTTCTTGCTTCTTCTTTGGTTACAAAGAAGAAGAATGCGACTTAGAAAATATTTTACACAAATATGATAGATAGAACACAAAATAAGTACTAAACTGGAGGATGATAATCATGGCAAAACCCATAGTTGCTATAGTAGGACGTCCTAACGTTGGCAAATCCACCCTCTTCAACATCTTCGCCAACAGCAGGATCTCCATCGTTGAAGATACACCGGGCGTAACCCGCGACCGTCTCTATGCCATGGCTGAATGGCTCGACCACGAATTCATGATGGTTGACACCGGCGGCATCGAAATCATGAACGCCGACGCTATCGCCGTATCCATTCGCCAACAAGCGCAAATTGCTATCCAAGAGGCTGACGTAATCCTCTTCGTCTGCGACGCGCGTAGCGGCATCACCACTGAGGATGCGGACGTAGCACGCCTTCTGCGTCAATCCAAAAAGCCCATCGTCTTAGCAATCAATAAAGCAGACTCTCCGAAGCAGGAGATGAGCATCTATGAATTCTATAACCTGGGCATTGGTGACCCCATTCCTGTCTCCGCAGCCAACCATTTGGGCCTCGGCGACCTCTTAGATGCTGTCGTAGCTAAGATTCCTAGCGACAAGCTGGGTAGTGAGGTTGATGATGAGGACGAAATCAAGGTTGCCTTAATCGGTCGTCCTAACGTGGGCAAATCCTCTATTTTCAATGCCTTAGTAGGCGAGGAGCGCTCCATCGTCAGCGACGTAGCAGGTACCACCCGTGACGCTATCGACACTCCGGTAGTACGCAATGGCCAAAAATATCTCTTTATTGATACCGCTGGTATGCGTCGTAAGGCTAAGGTTGATGAGCCCATTGAAAAATATAGCGTAATGCGCTCCCTGCGTGCAGTGGACCGCAGTGACGTTGTCCTCATGGTATTTGACGCTGTCGAGGGCGTTACTGAGCAGGATAAACGAATTGTTGGCTATGCTCATGAAGCAGGCAAGGCTATTATCCTTGTAGTCAATAAATGGGATTTGTACGAAAAGGACAATTCCTCCACGCTGCGCTATACTGAAACTCTGCGCAAGGAGCTTGTCTTCCTGCAATACGCTCCCTGTGTCTTTGTTTCCGCAGTGACTAAGCAACGCATTCACCGTCTGCCTGAGGTTATCAGCTATGTAGCCGAGCAAAATGCACAGCGCATTGCTACCAGCATCCTCAATCAGGTTATCGAGGACGCTGTGGCTATTAACCCGCCGCCGACGGAAAAGGGTAAACGCTTGAAGATCCTCTATGTAACCCAGGTTAAGATTAAGCCGCCTACCTTCGTTATCTTTGTTAACGAACCCGAAATCATGCACTTCTCCTATCAACGCTATCTGGAGAACAAGCTGCGTGATGCCTTTGGCTTTGAGGGTACGCCGATTCAGATGATTATCCGCGGTAAGAATGAGGACGAATAATATTTAAGTCAGGTGATTAATGTGATAAGTGAAGTGGGAATATTGCATTATGTCCTAGGCTTTGTGCTGGGACATGTATGTGGCTCCGTGCCTAGCGGACTTTGGCTGGTGCAGGCCATTCATGGCATTGATATTCGCAATTATGGTAGCAAAAATATCGGCACTACCAATGTTTTCCGTACTGTAGGTCCGTCTACAGCAGTCATGGTGCTCCTTTGCGACATGATCAAGGGGATTATTGCGATAGCGCTCGTAAATCATTACTTCCATAATCCAGTGCTGGACGTAGTTACTGCGCTTGGTGCTATGCTAGGGCATAATTATTCAGTCTTCCTTGGCTTCAAAGGGGGCAAGGGTGTGGCTACAGGACTGGGCGTTCTACTTTTCCTCATGCCAAAGGTTGCAGGTTCTGTCTTTGGTATTTGGCTGGTGCTGGTGCTGCTGACCCGCTACGTTTCCTTGGGCTCCATTGTAGCAGCGATTTTCACTCCGCTTACAGCATGGTACTTTGGTTATCCCTGTCCCTATGTTATTTTAGGCGCAATCGCTGGCTTCTTTGTCGTGCTGCGTCACAAGGAGAACATCGGTCGCCTGTTAAGTGGCACGGAGAGCAAAATTAAGCCCGGCAATGCTAAAAACCTCAAAAAATAATGTAATTTAATATATAGCCCAAACGGACTGACAAGTAAGGGAAATACCCCATTAGCTTGTCAGTCTTTTTTTAGCAAATTTTTCACAAAAAAACCTTTGTATTTTCTGTATAAACAGTGGTATAATAATAACAGAGTTTTGTATAAAGAAGGGGGACATTATCATGTCTGAAAAATCAACATTCTATCTTGTTCGTGAAGAAATTCTGCCGGAAGCAATTAAAAAGACTATAAAGGTTAAAGAAATCCTTAAACGTGGCGAAATTAAAACTATCAATGAAGCTGTAGAAAAAATGGGTTTAAGCCGTAGCGCTTATTATAAATATAAAGATTTTGTATTTCCGTTCTATGAAGCAAGCAAGGAAAAAATCATCACCCTGTCCCTGCTTTTAGAGCATAAGTCCGGTGTTCTGAGCAAGGTTTTGAACACTGTTGCCGATGACTCCGGTAGCATTATGACCATTAACCAGGGCATTCCTCTGCAGGGTGTAGCTAACACTACTATTTCCATTGAAACTAAGCACCTCACCGTGGACCTCGAAGCTCTGCTGGATAAGCTGCGTATGATTGACGGTGTGAAACGTTTAGAGGTTTTGGGTCAGGTTTAAGCTTCACTTTTATCGTAATTTCTTAGAATAAAAGATGAATTATTTCAGCTTAGACGGTATAGTTTAGGCGAGCATGTTGGAGGGGCAAAAATGAAAGATTATATCAATGTGGGCTTGCTGGGTGCGGGCACTGTAGGCGGCGGTGTCATTAAAGTATTAGAAAATAATGCCGCTGATATTGAGAAAAAGGTAGGTAAGCCTATTCGCATTACTAAGGTCCTCGACCGCAATGTCGAGAAGCGCCGTGCGGAATATGGCGATGCCTATGTGTTTACGAATAATATTGACGATATTTTAGAGGATCCTGAAATTGATATCGTAGTGGAGCTGCTCGGTCGCGAGCATCCTGCTAAGGAATATATCTGTGCAGCCTTTGAAAAGGGTAAGAACGTTGTAACAGCTAACAAGGACGTTATCGCTCACTACGGCGAGGGTATCTACTCCTTAGCCGAGGCCAAGGGCTTGGACTTCATGTTCGAGGCTAGCGTTTGCGGTGGTATTCCCATCATTGAGCCTCTGAAAACCAGCATGGCCGGCAACCAGATTAGCTCTATTATGGGTATCGTCAATGGTACTACTAACTACATGCTTTCTAAGATGAGCAATGAGCATCTGGATTATGATGAGGTGCTGAAGGAAGCACAAGCCAAGGGATATGCAGAAAGCGACCCCACGGCCGATGTCGGCGGTCTCGACGCAGCGCGCAAGGTCGTAATTCTTGCCTCCATTGCTTTCAATACCCGCATTAGCTTGAAGGATGTGCTGGTTGAAGGTATCGAGAATATCGAAGCCTGCGATATTAAATATGCGCAAAGCCTTGGTTACGCTGTGAAGCTGCTGGGTATCGCTAAGAATGATCCCGAAAACGGCATCACCGTATGTGTTAAGCCCACCATGCTGCCGCTAACGCATCCGCTGGCTGGTGTAAATGGTGTTTATAATGCAGTTTTCGTAAATGGTGATGCTATTGGCGAAGCTATGTTCCTTGGCATGGGCGCAGGTCGTCTGCCCACTGCTAGCTCCGTTGTAGGCGACATTATTGACATCGCACGTAATATCGTGCGTGGTTCCAACGGTCGCATCTCCTGCACCTGCTTTAAAGAAAAGAAGCTGTGCCCACCTGAAAAAATGGCTGCTCCTGCGTATATCCGTCTGCAGGTACTTGACCAGCCCGGCGCACTTGCAGCTATCGCTGCAGCCTTTGGCGCACAGAATGTTAGCCTGCGTAATGTTATTCAGGCTAACGCTGCTGCTGGCCAGAAGGCAGAAATCGTTGTTATCACTCATAGCGTTTCTGAGTCCAATCTGCAAATGGCATTGCAAATCCTGAAGGTGCTGCCCGTAGTAGAAAAGGTAAGCTGCGTTATCCGCGTTGAGGATAGCCGTTTAGCTTAAGGGTAGGGGGATAGCGTCATGAATAAAGTAACGATTCAAGTTCCTGCCACCTCTGCTAATTGTGGCCCCGGTTTTGATACCTTGGGTTTGGCAGTAAATCTCTATAATGAAGCAACCTATGAAATCACTGATACCAAGGGCTTTCAGCTGGAGGTCGAGGGTGAAGGTGCCGAGTACCTTAAGCCCTTCGGACGCAATTTAGCCTTCTTTAGCTTTCTGCGTGTGTGGAATGAGCTCATGGATGGGAAGCGTATTGGCCTCAAGGTAAAGATGCTTAATCGCATTCCCATGTCCCGTGGTCTTGGCAGTAGCTCCAGTGCCATTGTCGGTGGTCTTTATGCAGCTAATTACCTCTGCGGTAATCGGCTTTCCAAGGATGAGCTCCTAGGCATCGCAACAGAAATTGAGGGTCATCCTGATAATGTTGCACCTGCCATCTATGGTGGTTTTACCATTAGCTATATGGAAGGCAATGATGCGCATTCCTTGCGCTTAGCACCTGCTAAACCCTTGAAATTTATCGCTGTTGTTCCTGATAGTAAGCTGGCGACGAGCCTCGCGCGTCAGGCTATTCCTGGCACTGTGCCCCATAAGGATGCCGTATATAATACCTCGAGAGCCTCCCTTTTAGTAGGCTCCCTGCTGAGCGGCAATTATGAGTATCTGGGCATGGCGTTAGAGGATAAGCTGCACCAGCCCTACCGTGCGCATCTAATTCCCGGTTTGGCTGACGTCTTCGCTGCAGCAAAGGAGGCAGGTGCCTATAATGCAATTATTAGCGGTGCAGGCTCCACGGTTATGGCCTATGCAGCAGCTGATGCTGATTGCGAGCGCATTGCTCAAGCAATGGTTAATTCCTTCGCTAAGGTGGGCGAGCATGCCGTATATCATATTCTTGATCTCGATACTCAGGGCGTAAGGGTTATGGAATAAAGCATTTGGAGGTCGGCGCTACCGCTTTGAGAAATTTGTTAAAAACATGGCAAAAAGTGCTTGACTTTTTCATGACAATACAGTATAATCTTACGTGTTGCTGATGAACAACAAACCTTCACCAAGCAACAACCCATTATAGTCGGGGCGTGGCTCAGTTTGGTAGAGCGCTTCCTTGGGGTGGAAGAGGTCGTGGGTTCGAATCCCGCCGCTCCGACCATGTCGGAACTATAGCCTTTACGTATACGTAAAGGCTTTTTTCTTTTATATAACGCATTTTGGAGGTAGGTAAGATGATTCGCACCCTGGATATCGTTTGTAGTGAATGTGGGGAGCATTTCGTGCCCACGGATAAGCTTTATTATCGCGATAATTATATGTCCACAAGCATTCGTGATACTAAATTTATTTGCCCTGAGTGCATTGCTAAATGGCGGGCAAAATGGCAGATTCAAAGCGCTGTTTTCCGCGACAAGGACTACGTCATGACCGTAGATATCGTGCTTGAGGATGGCAGTGAATACCATAATATGGATTGCACTCCCATTGACGAGACAGAAACCGTCGTAGTAGGCGAGGACATTCCTGTCGAAGCACAGCAAAAGCTCTATAGTATCTACACTGCCTGGGATCGCGAGCGCAAGGCGCATGTCCTGAAGGATTGCATCTTTGAAGAAGAATTCATGCGTACTACCGTCACCTGTGAAACCTATGCAGGTGAGCGTTATGAGAAGGTAGCCTTTCGCGTAACCGTGCGCGGAGAGCTGCAAACCGAAAAGCCCATGCCTGATTATATTAAAAAGCAAATTTTTGAAGCCTATAAATTATATGAAGCGCAAAGCATGGATGAAGAAGCTGGCGCACCTAGTGAAGAATAAGAGGGGGACAACATGTCAGAACTACTCGAAAAGATTGAAAAGCGTCGTACCTTTGCGATTATTTCCCACCCTGACGCAGGTAAAACTACCTTAACTGAAAAGCTACTGCTCTATGGTGGTGCTATCCATCTGGCAGGCTCCGTTAAAGCGAGAAAATCTGCTAAGCATGCTGTTTCCGACTGGATGGAAATCGAAAAGCAGCGTGGTATTTCCGTAACCAGCTCCGTGCTGCAATTTGACTATGATGGCTATCGCGTAAATATCCTTGATACCCCTGGTCACCAGGACTTCTCTGAGGATACCTACCGCACTCTGATGGCTGCTGATAGCGCTGTAATGCTTATTGACGCTGCTAAGGGCGTCGAGCCCCAGACCAAAAAGCTGTTCTGGGTTTGCCACCGCCGTCATCTGCCTATCTTCACCTTCGTGAACAAACTGGACCGCTATGGCCGCAATCCCTTCGACCTGATGGATGAGCTGGAAAAGGTGCTCAATATTCGCGCATATCCTGTAAACTGGCCCATCGGCATCGATGGTCACTACAAGGGCGTTTATGACCGCCTGCAGAACACCATCGAGCTTTTCGAGGATGATACCAGTCACGGTAGCAATAAGCTGAAATCCACTACTGGCTCTCTTGATGACCCGAAGATTCGTGAGATGCTGGGCGACGAGCTCTACGAAAACCTCTGCAATGATATCGAGCTGCTGGATATGGCAGGCGATGAATTCGACCTCGAGAAGGTTAAAGAGGGCGAGCTCACCCCGATGTTCTTCGGTAGTGCGATGACTAACTTTGGTGTGCAAGCTTTCTTAGAAAAATTCTTGGAATTGTCTCCTAAGCCACAGCCGCGTGCGCTGCAAGATGGTACAATGATTATGCCGGAAAATGACAAATTCTCGGCCTTTGTGTTCAAGATTCAAGCTAACATGAACCCTGCGCACCGCGATCGTATCTCCTTCATGCGTATTTGCTCCGGTGAGTTCGAAAAGGGTATGACTGTGTACCATAAGCAAAGCGGTAAACCTGTGAAGCTGGCTCAGCCCCAGCAATTCCTGGCACAGGAGCGTACTATCGTAGAAAAGGCATATCCTGGCGATATTATCGGTGTTTTTGATCCCGGTATCTTCGGCATTGGCGACTCTTTGAGCGACAGCTCTCTGAAGCTGCAGTTTGAGGACTTCCCCGTATTCCCGCCGGAAATCTTCGCTCGTGTACAGCCTAAGGACTCCCTGAAGCGTAAGCAGTTCGAAAAGGGTATCATACAGCTTTCCCAAGAGGGCGCGATTCAGGTCTTCCGTCAGGAGGGCGTGGGCCTCGAAAGCTACATCGTCGGCGTAGTTGGCGTGCTGCAGCTTGAGGTTTTGGAATATCGACTCTTGAACGAGTACAGCGCACAGCTCCTGATGAATCAGCTGCCTTACAGCGTAGCGCGTTGGGTTTATGCTGAGGATAAGAAGCTGATTGAAAATATCAAAGGCCTTGATAACGGTATGCTGGTCTATGACAAAAAAGACCGCCCCGTTATTCTTGTCAATAATGAATGGTCCCTCAATTGGATTTTGGACCGCAATCCCGGCATTCAGTTCTTAACGGTGCCTGCAGATGTGGAAAAAATTTAACCTTAAAAGCAATTTACAACCGCATACAAATTTAACCTTATCTCAGAGAATAGTTTTGCTTATCACCCTTGTGGTCTGCGTTGCCCTTTTGCCGGCGTCCATGTTCACGACCTATAAGGTAACCAAGGTTATCTATGACCGTGTTAGTATTAACGCTGTAAGTATCAATAATATTCTCTGTAATTCTAATGAGATTCAGTTCGGTCTTGCTACAGAGCATAGGATGGGTCAGGACGAAAATCCAGACATCATGATGGCTAATTATGTTAATGCTGTCGACCATTCTGATGAAGCAGGTGTAGCTATTTTTGATAAAAAGGGTAAGCTACGCGTATTATACAATCCGGGTAAGCTACCTGATTTTGAAAACAGTGCGCGCGAGCTGATGGAAAAATATGCGCAGCTAAATACTATTAGCTGGCGTGAAAATTATGCCATTCCGAATAAAGCGTTCGGCTTTGTCAAAAATGAGCACAATGAGACAATTGGCTATGTAGTTACTGGTTATTCCGATGATATTCTCAATAACTCTACCATTGATTCTGTTATGGTTCTGTCCTTGACAACAGTGCTAGGCCTTTTAGTCGGCATTCTCGGTGCTGTTTTCCTCGCAGGCCGCGTTAAAAAGGTTCTCTTTGGCTATGAGCCTGAGGAGATTGCACGCCTGCTGCAGGAGCGTGACATCATTCTGAACTCCGTACGCGAGGGTATCATCAATATCAATAGTCAGGGTTTGATTACCGTGGTTAATGATGAAGCACAATCACTTTTGGAGCAGGCTGGTGTTCATAATTCCCATGATTTACGAGGACAAGCTGCTAGCGTGGTCTTGAAGAATGTGCCCTGGGGTGATATTATTAAAGAGGGTAAGACCTTTGTCGATGCCTCTGTTAAATTTGGTAATATGCTCTTCGTCATGACGGCTGTGCCCTTAATTGGTGCTGTAGATGGTAAGAAAATTCTCGGCGCTGTAATTACCTTCAGAAAAAAATCCGTTGTAGAGGAAATGGCAAATCAGTTAACGGGCTTTAAAAATTATGCTACTGCGCTGCGTGCCCAAACTCACGAATTTATGAACAAAATGCACGTCATTATGGGTCTTATTGATATGAAGGCCTATGACGAGCTGAAAAATTATACGAAGGAGATTGCTTACAATAGGCAATCCGAGGTTTCCTATATCGTAACCCGCCTGAAGGATATCACGCTCTCCGGTTTTATTCTTGGTAAAATCAGCCGAAGCCGTGAGCTGGATATTGACTTCTCCCTTTCGGAGGAAAGTGAGTTACATGGGGACCTGGATGTGCCCTCCGTGCATGACCTTGTGCTTATCGCCGGCAATTTAATCGAAAACGCCTTTGATGCGCTGAAGAATTTTGATGGCGAACGCATAGTTAACCTCAGTATTCTCGATTTTGATAAGGAAATCGTCATTACTGTCGAGGATAGTGGTCCAGGCATGGATGAGGAGACCATTAGAAATATTTATCGTCGTGGCTTTAGCACTAAAGGTACAGCAGGACATGGCTTCGGCCTCTTCCTTGCTAAGCAAAGTGTGGAGAGTCTGGATGGTAGTATTACTGTAGAATCGGCACCGGGCGAGGGGACTGTGTTCACAGTGCGCCTGCCGGTAAAAAAGGAGGTAGATTAGCATGATTAATGTACTAGTTGTTGAAGATGACCCCATGGTTGCCCAGCTGCATGAGCATTATCTGAGCCAAGTGAAGGGCTTTCAGCTCTGCGATATTGCCAATAATGGTGATGCTGCCTTAAGGCTGTTGGCGAAAAAAAGCTATGACCTCCTGATTCTTGACATTTTTATGCCTACCATGGATGGCCTGCAGCTTTTGGGAAAAATCCGTGAACGTGGCTTTGATGTCGATGTCATCATCGTTTCTGCTGCCAATGATAAGGATAAAATTAAGCAAGCACTGCGTTTAGGTGCTGTGGACTATATTATTAAGCCCTTTGAGTTTGAACGCTTTAATTTAGCACTGAGCAATTATCTCAAGCGTTACCATATCGTGGAGGAGCAAACCGTCATTGAGCAATCTGATCTTGATCAGACCATTATCCGCCGTGAGGACCAGGTTGCAGTCAGCCTGCCTAAGGGCTTAGATAAAAACACTCTCAACACTGTTTGGGAAGCAATTTGTGGCTTCGATGGTATGTTTACTACAGAGGATGTGGCTAGTAAGGTGGGCATCTCCCGCGTATCCATCCGTAAATACCTGGAGTTTTTAAAATCGCTACGTCTCTTAAAGCTTGATTTACACCGTGGCTCCGTTGGTCGCCCTGTCTATAAATATCTGTGTCTTGATAAGCATAGTGATGTGCTCAAGGCTTATATTCAATAATAATTTGCTTAATTAGTAAAAATAAGTGAGGCTAAAATTATGGTAGAGCCAATAAGAATTTTAGGCGTTCCTGTGCATGCATTGACGATGCAGGAGGCTGTGGATACCCTAGAGGAGCGCTTGCTCGCTAAGGAGCAGACCTTCGTGGTAACTGCAAATGCAGAAATCATCATGATGTGCCAGGAAAACGCTGAATATAATGAAATCGTAGGGCAGAAGGCTGACCTCGTGCTTCCCGATGGTGCAGGTGCTGTATGGGCCGGTCGCCATTTGGGCTATAAGGTGCCCGAGCGTGTTGCAGGCTTTGACCTGTATAATAAGCTTTTGGCCCTCGCTGCGCAGAAGGGTTATCGCTCCTATTTCTTTGGTGGTGCGCCTGGCATTGCCGATGCTGCTAAGGCTAAAGCGGAGGAGCTATATCCTGGTGTACAGGTTGTAGGCTGCCATAATGGCTACTTTACTGATGCAGAGGTATCTGGCATTATTGAGGAAATCAATAGCTCTGGTGCTGAAATGCTCTTTGTCGCACTTGGTGCCCCGAAGCAGGAAAAATTCCTGCTGGCGCATCGTGATGAGCTCAAGCCCTGCATTCTGATGGGGATTGGTGGTAGTTTTGACGTGCTCGCAGGCAAAATGGAGCGCGCTCCGAAATGGATGCAGGAGGCTTCACTGGAGTGGGCCTTCCGCCTGTATAAGCAACCCAGTCGCTTCATGCGCATGCTGGCCCTACCTAAGTTCGTTTTAAAGGTTATTTTTAACGGCAAAAAATAGTGCTAATCTGTTAAATATTTAACGCTTGTCATAGACAAATTGCGTAGACTGTATTATAATAAAGTGATGGAATGACCTTCCATCACTTTTTCTATGGTCAAATTTAACTCTTACTGATGTAAAGCGAGGTTCTATATGTTTATCGTAAAAGATGGTTATATCTATGTGGGTGTGTGTCTGGTGCTGGCCGCAATTGTTTACTACTTCTTCGGCGCAGTATGGGCAGTGATTCCCGTTGTTCTAGCACTGTATTTTGCTTATTTCTTCCGTGACTTCCATCGCAGCATGCCCTATGATCCTGATATTTTCTATTCTCCTGCCGATGGCACCGTCATGGGTGTAGAGGATATCTTTGACGATGAATATCTCAATGAGCCTGCTACTAAGCTGACTATTTTCCTCTCCGTCTTCAATGTGCACACCAACCGTGCGCCGCTGGATGGCGAGATTAAATATCAACGTTATACCTGTGGTCAATTTGTTCCTGCCTATGAAAAGAACGCTTCCTTTGAAAATGAGCGTCACGCTGTAGGCGTGGACAATGGTCGTGTACGCTATCTAGTAATTCAGGTAGCAGGCCTCTTAGCGCGCCGCATCGTTTCCTGGGTAACCGTTGGTCATGACCTGAAGCAGGGCGAAACCTATGGCATGATTAAATTCGGCTCCAGCACCGAGCTTATCGTTCCGAAAAATGTAGAAATTACTGTCAAGAAGGGTGACACCGTTACTGGTGGCATCACCGTAGTCGGGAGGGTGAAGGCATAATGAATTGGCGTCGTCTTATTCCTAATAGCATAAGCTCTGCCAGCTTGATTTTTGGTGTCTTATCTATTTTTAAAACAATACAGGGCGACTTTTTCTACGCGCCTATTTTCATTGTTATTGCCGTTATTTTTGACTCCCTCGATGGTCGTGCTGCGCGTGCGCTCGGCGTGGGTGGGGGCGATTTCGGTAAAGAAATGGACTCCCTCTGTGATATGTGTTCCTTCGGTGTAGCGCCTGCTATCATGATTTACCAATTCGGCATGCAAGAGCTGGGCCTTTTAGGTCAGGTTATAGCTGGCCTTTTTGCTGTGGGTGGCTGCCTGCGTCTGGCTCGCTTCAACTGCAACACCGGCGTTGTGCATGGCTACTTCCAGGGGATGCCCATTCCCGCAGGTGCCTGCTTTTTGGCTGCCTATGTGCTGAGCGGCTATGCCTTCGGTAGCCTTGCTGTAGCTGCTATGACTCTCGTCATTGCAATTATCATGTATAGCGAAGTTAAATTCCCTGATTTCAAGGGTAAGGGTAATCCTATGTATCGCATTCCTGTAATTATTGCCTTTGTGATCGGCGCAGCTATGCTCTTTAATCGTCCTGGCGCTTGGCCCTTTATTGCCATGTTCACCTATACCATTGCCGGTATTATTAACCATGTTTATCGTGCTATGACTGGCAAAAATAAATAAGCTATTTTAAGTTATCGTAAACTATATTTAAACCTAATTTATACCCACGCGGTTTTCCTATTTGCAAAGATAATCCATGGGGAGTAAAGGAGATTTTTGATGTATATGATTGCAGATATAATCATGATACCTTTGCAGCTGTTGATTATTTTCTTCACGCTCTATTACTTTTTTGTTTCTTGGTTCGGACTTTTTGGCAAGAAAAAAGAGGTTAAAATATATGATGAAAGCAAGACCTTTGCTTTGATTGCCTGTGCGCATAACGAGGAAAAGGTTATTGCTCAATTAGTAGATAATCTGCGTCGCTTAAATTATAAGGACGAGCTCTATGATGTTTTCGTAGTTGCTGATAACTGCGACGACCATACTGCGGATGTGGCTCGTAAGGCTGGCGCCCTCGTACATGAACGCTTCAGTGATGAGGGTAGGGGCAAGGGCTTTGCTCTGGCCTGGATGTTCGAGCGTCTCTTTAAGCTAGAGAAAAAATACGATGCAGTCTGCGTTTTTGATGCCGATAACCTCGTGCATCCCAATTTCCTGCAGGAGATGAATAGTCGTCTCTGCAATGGCGAACGCATTATCCAAGGCTATATTGATGCGAAGAACCCGACTGATACGTGGGTAAGTGGCGTTTTTGCTATTTCCTTCTGGATTGTAAACCATGTCTGGAGTTTGGCAAAATATAATATGGGCCTTTCCTGCTGCCTGGGCGGCACGGGTATGTGCTTTGATACCGAGGTGCTGAAACGCTACGGTTGGCGTGCTACTTGCCTGACTGAGGATATGGAGTTCACCATTCAAGCTATGATGGAGGGGATTCCTACTACTTGGGCGCATGATGCTATTATTTATGACGAAAAGCCTCTGACCTTCATGCAGACCTGGCATCAGCGTAAGCGTTGGTCCCAGGGCCATTTCGACGTAGCTGACCGTTATCTGTGGCCCATGATTAAAAAGGCAATTAAGACGAAGAATATCGTCATGCTGGACTGCTCTGTGAACCTGATTCAGCCCTACTTCCTGATGATTTCCACCTTCTTCGTACTGTGCAGCTATGTTTATAATTTCTATCCCTTCTATACGAACATTCTTTACAAGGTTATTCCTTTAGAGGTATGGACTCTCGTCGGTGTAGGCCAATATATTTTCCCTGTAGCAGTATTATGGAAAATCCGCGCTTCCCTGAAGTCCTGGTTATACCTTTTACTCTATCCGCTCTTCATTTACAGCTGGATTCCCATCACGGCGCTGGGCTGGTACCATCGCAATGAGCATGAATGGAACCACACGCTGCATACGCGCGGCATTAGCTTCGATGATGTAATCATTCCTGAGGACGCAGTAAATGATGGACCGAAGGAAGTTGTCTTCGTGCGTGATAAAAAGCAATAATTTAGATACCAACTAAGTGTTCTGCTTAGTTGGTATTTTTTTTATAAGTAAATGTAGTGTATACCAGTGAATATTTTGTGTACATCTTCACTGCTTGTTTCCTTTAGACGCAATATATGGTATAATAAAATTGCCTTAAAAGGTTTTGGAATCTATTATGTTTAATATAGGTGATGTTTTTTGTTAAAAGGAATTTTATTTGATTTTTATGGCACACTAGCCAATACCATTGATCTCATTGTGGCGACCTTCTCGCATACGTGTCAAACCGAGCTGGGCTTTACGCCCGCGCGTCAGACCATCGTGGATACGATTGGCCTACCTTTGGGCGATGCCTTTAAAATTCTTAGCGGAATCCATGATGAGAAGCGCATTGCAGAGCTGCGTGAGGTCTACGGTGCCTTTAATCAGGCGAACCATGATACCATGATTAAGCCTATCGCTGGTGTGGACGAGCTCTTGCGTGAGCTAAAGGCTAGGGGCATCAAGCTTGCTGTTGTGACGAGTAAAAAGCCACACATGCTCATTCGGGGCATGGCTGCCTTGAAGATGGAGGAGTATATCGAAGCTACGGTAACTGTCCTCGATACGGAGCATGGTAAGCCTCATCCCGAGCCCATGCTGCTCGCTAGCGAACGCTTAGGACTTAAACCAGAGGAATGCCTCTGCGTGGGCGACAGCCCCTTTGATATTCAGAGCGGCAATGCTGCAGGCTGCACCACTGTTGCTGTGGAGTATACCCAGCTTAATTGGCAAAACCTGCTGGAGCAGGGAAAGCCTGATTATACTATTGCACACCCCTTAGATTTGCTGAAATTACTTGATAAACTCAATTGATAAAATGGATTAAAGACAAGGAGGAAGAACATGCGTAAAATTGCTATTATCGGCGGTACTGGTATTTATAATCCTGACGCTCTTGCAGGCTTTGAACAAAAGATTATCGACACTCCTTATGGTCAAGCACTCTGCAATATTGGCCAACTGGCAGGTAACCAGGTGGTTTTCATTACTCGCCATGGTGCTGGTCATAAGACTGCACCCCATAAGGTTAATTATCGCGCCAATATCTGGGCTCTGAAAAGCCTGGGGACCGAGGAAATCTTTGCCACCACTGCAGTAGGTAGCCTGAACCCAGAAATGAAGGCAGGTCACTTCGTAGTTTGCTCCAATGTGCTGGACTTCACGAAGAGCCGTATTAACACCTTTTATGATACTCCGGAGCGCGGTGTAGTACATGTGGATTTCACCAATCCCTATTGCCCCGTAGTACGTGAAAAGGTTATCAAATGCTTGGAGAAAATGGGGATTCCCTTCCATAGCACTGGTGTTTACGTTTGCACCGAGGGTCCTCGCTTTGAAAGTGCTGCAGAAATCAAAATGTACGCTATGCTTGGCGGCGACCTCGTAGGCATGACCAATATGCCCGAATGCATCCTGGCACGCGAGGCGGAGATGTGCTATAGCACCTGCTCCATCGTTACCAATATGGCTGCAGGCATTTCCCCGACGCCACTTTCCCATGCCGAGGTAGTGGAAGCCATGGGTAAGAGCATTGAGAACATGAATAAGCTCATTGAGGCCTTTATTAATTATAATGAGCCTACGGAAGCAACCTGTGGCTGCCATGAGGCTTTGAAGGAATTCGGAGGCTTTAAGCTGTAAGCAAAGCCAATTTATCTATATGCTGTATTAGGGATTTGATGGTAGAAGCTGCCATAAAGGAGCAAGAGGATGATCGAGACAATGCGCTGGGACCCCCGTCCCATACCGCGCTTACTTATATTGGACCAAACTAAGCTGCCCCAAAAGGCAAATATTATCGCTTGCTGTAATTACAAACGAGTCAAGCAGGCCATAGAGCGTCTGGAGGTTCGTGGTGCGCCGGCAATCGGTGTTGCCGCAGCCTATGCTATGCTATTAGGCGTTTATAAAAATAGATATGATGATAATTTTCTGGCTACAATGGATCAGATTAGAGCTGATTTAATCAGCGCACGCCCCACAGCAGTTAATTTAGCTTGGGCGGCTAATAAGATCTATTCGCTTATTGAAAAGCTCTGTGAGCAGGAAATGTCCACAACCTTGATTATCCGCGAGGTAGAGGCTCTAGCTAATCGTCTCTACGAGGAGGATATTGCCCGCAATAAGAAAATGGGCGAGTATGGTGCCGCTGTGCTACCTGATGAGGCAGTGGTTCTGACCCATTGCAATGCCGGAGCGCTTGCCACCTGTGGCTGGGGTACTGCCCTAGGCGTTGTCCGTACTGCGCATGAGCAGGGCAAAATTAAAATGGTCTACGCGGACGAAACCCGTCCGCTGCTTCAGGGAGCACGCCTCACAGCCTACGAGCTTTATGAGGACAATATCCCCGTGACCTTGATCACCGATAACATGGCGGCCTGGACTATGAAGACCAAGGGCATCAACGCTGTTGTAGTAGGTGCGGACCGCATTGCGGCTAATGGTGATGCGGCGAATAAAATCGGTACCTATGGCGTGGCTCTGATGGCCAAGGCTCATGGCATACCCTTTTATATTGCTGCGCCTGTCAGCACCTTTGACTTCAGCATTGCTTCCGGAGCAGAAATTCCCATTGAGGAGCGCTCTGCAGCTGAGGTAAAGGGCTTCCGCTTTGAGAAAACTGCTCCTGCAGATGTTGAGGTCTTTAACCCGGCCTTTGATGTAACGCCGGCGGAGCTCATCAGCGGTATTATTACGGAATATGGCGTCATTCGAGCGCCCTATATAGAAAATATTCAAAAATTGCAAGAAGAAAGCAAGGAGGAATTCTAAATACATGGAAAGCATGATTAAAGACATTAAACTGGCCCCCTTAGGCCATCAACGTATTGCCTGGGCCAAGGAATATATGCCTTTATTGAACATTCTTAACGAAAAATATAGTGAAACTAAACCCTTCGCAGGCCTGAACATGGTAGTTACCATTCACCTTGAGGCTAAAACTGCGTACCTCGCCATGGTACTGAAGAATGCAGGTGCTAATGTAGTTGTAACTGGCTCCAACCCGCTCTCCACCCAGGACGAAATTGCTGCAGCCCTCGTAGATAGTGGCATCACCGTTTTTGCAACCCATGCCTGCACTACCGAAGAGTACGATATGTATCTGCGTGAAGCGCTGAAATCCGAGCCTGACCTCATCATCGATGACGGCGGTGACCTCGTAAACATGCTGCACAGCGAGCGTCGTGACCTGATTGCGAAGCTTATCGGTGGCAGTGAAGAAACCACCACGGGCGTACATCGTCTGAAAGCATTAGCGGCTGCAGGCCACCTGGCTTTCCCGATGATCGCTGTAAATGATGCATATTGCAAATATCTGTTTGATAATCGCTATGGTACTGGCCAATCCTCCCTGGATGGCATCATTCGTACCACTAATATGTCTATCGCAGGTCGCACTGTAGTCGTAGCAGGCTATGGCTGGTGCGGTAAGGGCGTAGCTATGCGTGCTAAAGGTATGGGCGCTAATGTAATCGTCACAGAGGTTGATCCGATTAAAGGCGTTGAAGCAGTATTCGACGGCTTCCGCGTAATGCCGATGCTAGATGCAGCTAAAGAGGGCGATATCTTTATCACCGTAACAGGCTGCAAGGATGTTATCACTAAAGAGCATATGGCAGTGATGAAAAATGGCGCTGTAATGTGCAACGCAGGTCACTTTGATGTTGAGGTTAATAAAAACCACCTTGAGGAGCTTTCCGTAATTCCTCCTTACGAAGTACGCAAAAATATTATGACCTATACCACCGCCGATGGTCGCAAGCTAAACCTTCTTGGTGAAGGTCGTCTTGTTAACCTGGCTTGCGGCGACGGTCATCCCATCGAGGTTATGGACCTGTCCTTCGCAATGCAATTCCTGGCAATGAAATATCTACTTGACCATAAGGATAGCTTGGAGAACAAGCTCTATGTGCTGCCCGAGGAGCTCAATACCGAGGTTGCTGCGCTGAAGCTGCACGCTATGGGTGCTGGTATCGATACCCTGAGTGAGGACCAGAAGGCATATCTGGCTGCTGAATAAAGCAGAAAAAATACTATGAATAATAACACTAAATTAGAGGCCTGTGCAGCCATTGTAGATATGGGGCACAAGCTGATTGCCAAGCATCTCGTCGCTGGCTCCTGGGGTAATATCAGCTGCCGCGTCGACGAGAACCAAATCGCTATTACGCCTTCCGGGCGAGGCTACGAAAAGTTGAAGCCTGAGGATATCGTCATCATTGATAACGATGGTAATGTTCTCGAAGGCAAGCACGTGCCCAGCTCCGAGACGAAGGTCCATATCGCTATCTATAAGGCTTGCCCTGAGGCAAAAGCTGTCATTCACACGCACAGCATCTATGCTAGCGCATTGAGCGCCATGCATCAGGATGTGCCCGCGATTATTGAAGATATCGTGCAAATCTGCGGTGGCAAGGTTAAATGCGCTGAGTACGCTCTCACTGGCACGCAGGAGCTTGCAGATGCTACAGTAAAGGCGCTCGCAGGGCGTAAGGCAGCACTTTTAGCAAACCATGGTGCTATCGCTTGGGGCAAGAATCTCGACGATGCGTTGATTGTCGCCGAAATCCTGGAGAAGGCAGCACAGATTGCTGTGATTTGCCAAAGTGCGGGCGGCAAGGTCTATGAGCTTGACGCTGGGGATAGTGCGAAGATGCACAATTTCTACGAGGAGCATTATTCCAAGCGCCAGATGAATCTCGAATAACTAATAACTAACCACTAGTCACTAACTACTACTAAGGAGTGATACCTTGAGTAAGCTGTTAATTAAAAATATCGAGCTGCTGCATACTCCGAATGGAGAGCTGCAGAATATCGCTATTGACGATAAAAAAATCGCCTACATTGGCACCGCGGTGCCCGCAGGCTATGAAAATGCTGAAATTATCGACGGCAAGGGCAAGCTTGCTACCGCAGGCATGGTGAACACTCATGGTCACGTTTCCATGACCATCCTGCGCAGCTATGCTGACGATATGGCATTGATGGACTGGCTGGAGAATAAAATCTGGCCCATCGAGGCAAAGATGGACGCGAACGACATCTACTGGGGCGCTATGCTGGGCATCGTTGAGATGCTCAAGGGCGGCACCACCTGCTTCGCCGATATGTACTGCTTTATGGAGGATGTAGCGAAGGCCTGCCTTGAGACCGGCATTCGCGCTAACCTCTGTCGTGGCCTCATTGGCGTCGCTCCTGATGCTGATCAAAAATTAGCTGAAAACGATGTGCTCGCCGAAAATTGGCAGGGCGCAGGTGAGGGCCTCATCCGCGTTACCTACGGTCCCCACGCGCCCTATACCTGCCCATTGCCGTACCTAGAGAAGGTGATCAAGGCAGCAGCTGACCACAAGTCTGAAATCCAAATGCATCTGTGCGAGACTAAATTTGAGGTTGATTCCTATGTGAAGGAGCATGGCATCACCCCGATTAAGATGATGGATAAGCTGGGCATGTTCGAGCTCGGCACCATTGCAGCCCATGCCGTACATCTGACGGACGAGGATATGGATATCATGGCGGCGAAAAAGGTGCGCGTAGCGCACAATCCGCAAAGCAATCTGAAGCTCGCTAGCGGCATCGCGCCCGTGAAGCAAATGCTGGAAAAGGGTATCTGCGTAGGCCTCGGTACCGACGGTGCTTCTAGTAATAATAACCTGGATATGCTCGAGGAATGCCGCGCTGCAGCGATGCTGCATAAGGCAACGAACTTCGACCCGCTGGTAGTACCAGCTGCCAAGGCGTGGGAGATGGCCACTGTGGACGGTGCGAGAGTCCTCGGCTTTGAAAATCTCGGCACGTTGGAGGCAGGCAGATTGGCCGATATCGTACTCTGGGATATGCATAAGCCGTACTGGTTCCCGCGTCATAATAAGCTTTCCCAGTTCGTTTACGCGGCTAATAGCAGCGACGCTGATACCGTCATCATCGCAGGTAAAAAAGTCCTCGAGAGCGGCAAGCTCGTAACCTTTGACGAAGAAAAGATTTATGCAGAGGCACAGGCTTGTGCCACTAGATTGGTCAATAAATAAGATTATTTGCTAAGGAGAGGCATGCTTCATTCTGCTTAAAGATTAAGCAAGCGAAGGCTACTCTTTGATATATTTATTGAGTAACGAAGGGAGAAAAAAATGGCAAAAATTTTATCCAAAGCATGTATTGCTCCGCAGGTCTACGAAATGCTCGTAGATGCACCCCTGGTGGCTCATAAATGCCAACCGGGTCAATTCGTTATCGTGCGCACTGACGAATTCAGCGAGCGCGTACCCCTGACCATCGCCGATTTTGACCGCGAGGCAGGTACCATTACCCTGATTATCCAAGCTATTGGCAATAGCACTCATCATCTGTGCGAGGCTCTGAATGTGGGCGATGATATTCTCGACGTTGTAGGTCCCTTGGGCCGTCCCTCTGAAATAGGCAATTTCGGCACCGTTGTTGTTGTTGGCGGCGGCATTGGCGTCGCACCCGTTTATCCGATTGCTCGCGCTTACCACGAGCTGGGCAACAAGGTGATCTCCATCATCGGCGCACGCAGCAAAGACCTCATTATATGGCAGGACAAAATGGCTGCCATTAGTGATGAAGTAATCTTGACCACTGATGACGGCTCCGTAGGCCACAAGGGCTTTGTAACAGACCCGCTGAAGGCTATGCTTGAGGCTGGCGACAAAATTGATTATGTTCTGGCTATTGGCCCTGTTATTATGATGAAAAATGTTGCTGCAACCACGAAGCCCTTCGGCGTAAAGACTATCGCCAGCCTGAACACCATTATGGTTGACGGCACCGGTATGTGTGGTGGCTGCCGCGTTATGGTCGGCGGCGAGAATAAATTCGCTTGTGTAGATGGTCCTGAATTTGATGCTCATCAAGTAGACTTTGCTAATCTGATGATGCGTCAAAGAATGTATCATGACCAGGAGGTCCTGGAATATAGCTGCGGAGGTCATTGCAAATGCGTGGAGGAATGAGAAACCCGATGCCGGAACAACCGGCCAATGTTCGCAATAAAAACTTTGAAGAGGTAGCTCTGGGCTATACTAAGGAAATGGCAGTGGACGAGGCACAGCG
>JAXEPX010000112.1:0-3173 GCA_034117325.1 Phascolarctobacterium sp.
AGCTCTTTGACTCTGGCAGGATGGACGACGCTATGCGCGTTGTTCAGGACGAGCAATACCGTGCCCAACTCATGAAGGAATTTGCCATTCAATAAACACCCTTTAAAGACATCTATACAACCACAAATCAAACAAGCTCCCTGTCTACCTCTAGACGGGGAGCTTTTGTGTGCCCTAGTCACCTGTATCATCTATTTCCTCACGCCTTGGAAAATGCAGTAAAAACTCACTACGCAAACGAAGTCACCCTAGCAGCCACTGCCAGAAGTCAGCTAGCTTCAGCCTTGCCATTTGTCTAGCTATGGACTTACCCTGCATATTCTTGCTAGGTTGAGGCATTTTTGCTTCAGCAAAAGCCGTTTGCTGAAGATAGAAGTAATATTTTTCGTTAAAGCTCTCATGTAGCGTGAATTCCCAAGGCTTATAGCGCCCTGCAAAATGCATTATCGCCATGTCCCTGCGTGCTGCAATAGCATTTTTTCTCAGCTTACCATTGCATAATATTTTACGAAAAAGATTAAACACTGGCGGAATTACATTCCATTTTAAGGGCAACGCAGTCCATTTATCCATAAACACTTTATTTAAGGCATCCTGATCATGATGGGGTAATTTACCCGACGCAGCTAAGGCTATAACCGCTTTAGCATAAGCCTGCTTTCGCCACTCTTTTAAATCCATAATGACAACACCAGAATTAAAGTACAGGCTTTCCAATGGCAAGCCTAATACCTCGTGCTTCTGCTTCATCAAGCGTTTCGAGGCCATAATGCCGTAATCAGGCACTGCTGCCAATGGCATACCCTGTAGGTCAATATTCCACAGCTCTGCAACGTCTTGAAGAACTACCAGGTCAACGTCAATATAAATAACCTTCTCCACATCTTCGGGAAGCACATTAGCTATGTCTAGGCGGAAATAAGCAGCCTTGCTAATATGACCACTTGTAAACAAGCCATCAAAGCACTTATAGCTAGACAGGTCATACACGCACACTTTCCCACCAAGCCGCTCGACTGTGCTTTCAATACTTGCCACCTTATCCGCAGCAATGCCGTCACTAAGCACATGCAAGCATACCTTAGATTGCGTATTCATTAATATAGACGCTGCCACTACTGCTACATGCTGTGCGTAGTTATTATCAGCTGCTAGGACGATATTGATCTCATTCTCTATCATAGTTATTCTCTCACTATCCTTCGACCGATTTTGAAGAAGAATCTTTTTCTCTAGCCATCACCAGCCATGCTCCCAATAAAAACCACCAGGCCTTCGTAATGGCAGAATGGTCGATAATCAAGTCAAACATGCCAAAAATCATGAATCCAAGCCATGGTCCCCAAAGCATAAGATAATAGGGGCTTTTCGTCTGCCACCAAAGCTTAAAATTGCTTAAGAGGATAAAAAGACTCATAGCCATAAAGCCTATAAAGCCAATAGTACCACCTTCAGTCCACAGCTGTAGATAGTTATTATGAGAATGAGGCAAATCCTGCACTGTAGACTTTAAGCGATAGCCGCCCTTAGTATAGGCTTCCTTAAATTTGCCCAAACCCACACCTGTTACAGGATAATCCCCTATCATATGCCAGCAGGACTGCCAAACTCTGATTCTATCAGCGTTAGAAACGTTGGTTGTAGTATTGCCAATGGACAGCAAACGCTTTTTGTACTGCTTATTGGTAGCGAAGCCAGCGCCAATAGCTAATACAATAACAAGGCAAATAGCCAATGCCTTCTTACTTTTCAAGACATAGCGATAAGAAACAAGAGGGAGAATAATGGCCAAGGTCAGCCACGCGCCACGACTCTTACCGGCAATCAAGCCAATTAAGCTGCATACCAACGCAATTTGACAAAGCTTTTTTAGCTTCGGAGAAAATTCATCATCAAATAAAATTACAGCATACATGGGCGTCATAATACAAAGCAAGGACGCTAAATTCAAGGAATGACCACCAAAGCCCCAGCCACGCCACTCATGCATACCATAAACCTGATACGCCGCTACTAAGCAATCTAGGCAGGTTGCTACAATAAAGGCACAAATAATCCGCTGCAGCCATTTCTTATCCTGCAAAAACAGAGTAACCATAAAAAAGGGCATTAAGCGATACAACCACATTTCTCCGAAAGCCTTTACAGACGTCTTCACGTCCATAGAAAACACCACGGATGGAATAAAGCAAATTAACATAAAGGCGATAACCTTATAATATTTGCTAAAGGCCTGTGCGCGCTCCTGCAAATCACCTGCCTGGTATGACTTATAAAGCAGGAATAAAAAGCAAGCAATAGATATTCCCCAAAAAATACTGCCAGCAGCCATGGATAGGCGCTGAAAGCATAGTGCTATGGTAATACAAATTGCCATAGCCTTTTTTACCTTAATATACTTATCCAAAATTTTCTCCTTTAAATTTTAATCTTTATATTATTTTTACACGACCATTATCTGTACGCAGATCATCAGGCTTATATTTAAAGCTAGAAGATGCCAGCGAATTCGTTTCATCGAAGCGATTAGATTCTATATTAAAAATACTACAGATTAACTCGTAAGCAAGGTCATTGGTCCAATAATAGTCACTATGTTGCTTCAGTGTATCGACTATCTGCTTATTTTTCTCAATGTATTCATCACTGAAATAAGTAAATAAGGGAATACGTACTACACCCAGACCCTCAAAGTTAGGCGAACGTCTTCTATCAGGCAAGGTTGCATGATCAGAAAAATATACCATGGCCTGTAAATTCAGCTTCTCCTTGCAATAATTAAAAAGCTGCTGCAGCACATAGTCGGTATAGGCTACGGAATTAGCATAATTGGGCTCCAGCTCATACTTACCAGGAGTGCCAAATTTCGTAAAGCTTTCAGGATAGCGATTAATAAAATTAAAGTGATTACCTTTTAAATGGACTACTACGAAATTGTTCTTCTGCGGGTCTACTTCGTCTAAATACGGCAACATGGATTCATCATACTGCACCTTATTGAGCTCCTGCTTCGTCCATTTTGCTACTTCAGCAGTATCAGCTACTAGCGTAACAGGTGTATCTGCACTGCCAAGATGTCCTTGATTACTATACCAATGCACCTTATAGCCCAGCTTATGAGCAATGTCCACAATGGAACAGCTTTCATAGAACTGTTTATTATTGTACTGATT
>JAXEPX010000113.1:0-13015 GCA_034117325.1 Phascolarctobacterium sp.
AAATAGCGTTACTAAAAATTCCTCAGTCTGCTTCGCTACGCTCGCAGCCAGCTCCCTTTGCCCCTAAAGGTATTAGCACGACCAACACGTTTTCACTGCGCTACGCTTGTGACAACGTGGGTCTTTGCGTCAAAAGGGAGCCTTTCAATAGCTATAGTACCGTAAAAACTAGCTTCTGAACGATGAGCTAAGCTAGTATTAGCCAAAATAACGCTACGAGGAGCCTCCCTTTTAAAAGGGAGGGGGACCGCGTAAGCGGTGGAGGAATTTTAAGTAAATCTCCTCCGTCAAACTCCAATTTGTCGAACTTTTTTTGGAAATGATTTTACAGCACCGCTCTAACCCCACTCACAAGCATCATTACTGCGCCCACGAGAACAATGCCCAGTGACAAACGACGAAACAGCTGCTGATTCAGATAGCGGAACATGCGTTCTCCCGCAAGCACACCGATAAAGGTCGCAGGAATCATGGTGTACAAATAGCTCCAATCGTCCACTGCACCAATATTCCCTGCCCAATAGGCCGCGCCCACCATCAGCACACCCGTCAAGCCAAAAATCCAAATCATATTCGCGCGCATCTCCGTTTTATCCGTCTTCTCGTTAAGGAAATACAGCACCAAGGGCGGCCCACTCACGCTCGTCGACGCGCCAAAAAAGCCACTCAAAAAGCCCGCCCCCAAGCGTCCTAAAAGCTTATTCTTAATCGGTACCGTGTACTGCAGGCTCATTAAGAGCGTCGCCAGGAGTAAAACTACTCCAAGAAAAATTTGTAAATGCGCAATCTCAATCAGTCGCAGCACCTTACTTCCCGGCAGCATGCCGACAAAGCTGCCTACAGTAGTCCACAGTACTGCGCCCCAGCTAAACTCACCCCACACCCTGTACATCGTCAGTACGCGCAGCAGTACCGTCAGCACTAGAATAAAGACAATCGCCCATTTCAAGGGCATGATCAGCGCTAAGAGCGGCGTCGACACCAGTGCGAAGCCAAAGCCCGAGACCGTCGCAAAAAAGGAGCCGAGAAAAATAAAAAGCCCCGCCATACCTAAATTGTAGAAATCCATGCTTTTCCCCTACTCCTTTACTTAGATTTTACAGTTTGAGTCTAAATAGCAAAGCTACCCGCACAAAGCAGGTAGCTAAGTTTTTATTTTGCATTTTCTTCCTTCTCAACGAGGTAGGTCCAGCCATCATCCTGGCGCACCTTGCCCTCCTTCATCAGATGGCCCAGCGCACGCTTGAAGGCCGCCTTACTAATGCCAAATTTTTGCTTAATGATTTCCAAAGGTGTGCTATCGCAATAGGGCATGCTGCCATTACGCTTCAAAAGATAATCATAAATCACCTCTGCATCGGCAACCAGCGCATTTTCCTTCTGCAAACGCATGGAAATATTAATGCGGCCATCCTCACGCAGATAGGTTACGCGACCCGTAATCTCTTGGCCAAAATCAAGACGACCACCGGGCACCTCGCTACGATGCAGGAATGCGATAAAACGCTGTGTCGTCAACAGGAAGAAGCCCTCGGGCACGATATTATAAATCGTACCGGTAACGCTATCGCCCACCTTCAAGCCCTCAGCCGGCTTAGAGGCACGCAGCATATCCTCCTCCACGCGCATAGTCACAGCCTGACGGCCGCTCTTATCGCGGTAAAGCTTTACCCACACCAGCTGACCCTCGGACACGTGACCACGCATCTGGCTATAGGGCAGGAAAACGCCACGCTCGGCACCAATATCCACGAAGCCACCATCACGCGTTACGCTCAGCACGCGCACATAGCCCAGCTGACCCTCGCGCATCTTCGGCAGCTTCATGCTGGCAGTAAGGCGCTTGGACGGATCCAGATAGAGGTACACCTTCACGCTATCTCCCACCTTAACCTCGGCGGTTTGCTGTAGCTTATGCAGCAGGATATCGTCATCAGTATTACCCGTGCCACCATCGAGGAAGGCACCCATCTCGCCCAAACGTGCCACCTTCAAGGTCACCACGTCACCAGGGCGATACTTGGTATTATTAGTAATAGTCACGAATTTGTGACCAGGTTTACCACCTACTCGCTTATTATTCAGCATCTTCACTCTCCACAAAAGCTTCGGACGGAGCATCTGCCCACAGCTGCTCCAGATTATAGAAGTCGCGCTCTTCCTCGAGGAAAATGTGTGCTACGACATCGCCATAATCCAACAGAACCCAGCGAGATTCAGCATAGCCCTCCTTATGCGTCGGGAATACCTCCAGCTCTGCCAGCTTATCCTCAATATTATCAGCAATAGTTTTAACCAGCGTCGTGTTGCTTGCGCTGCAGATTACATAGTAATCAGTAACAGGAGACAGGCCCTCCATATTCAGCAGTAAAATATCCTTGGCTTTTTTATCACTTGCTGCAGCAGCAATCTTGTTAGCTAACATCTTTGTTTCCATGAAACATCCTCCTTCGTCAGTATTATAGTTTTTATCTTTTCTGAGTATTTTAAAGCTTAATTAGCTTTTTGCATATTTTGTTCGCGATAAATTTCTTCCCTGTCCTTAGGCTGTAAATGCTCACGTGGAGCCTCCTCCTGCGCCTCATTGGACTCCTGCTGTTCCTTGATATAAGGAATACCCAGCTCCTCCAAGGATTTATTAACCGACTCCTTATCAGCTGCCCAATAGCTTACGCCCGTTGTATCATCAAATTTGCCATAAAGCATACAGCTCCGCAGCTTATCATCACCAAAGAGCTTAAAGCTATTTGCTGCCTTCAGCATGGTCAGGGTATTTAAATCAGTCTCAATATATTTATCAAGTGTTGCGAGCAGGCTGCTGATTTTCGTCACGTTCTGCACGGAGAACATCTGCTCCGCTGCGGCCTTCAGGAACTTCTGCTGACGCTGCACGCGACCGATATCGCCCAGCTCATCGCTGCGGAAACGCACATATTTGCCAGCCGTAACACCATCCATATGCTGGTAGCCGTGCTTAATATCGATGACTAAATTAGCATAAGGATCCTCGTAATACATATCCTTATCCACGTAAATATCCACGCCACCAATTAAATTTACCACATCTATAAAGCCCCGCCAATTAGCTAAGCAATAATAGTGAATGGGCACCCGCAAAAGATTGGCCACAGTCTGCTTCGCCATAACCGCCCCACCATAGGCAAAGGCAGCATTAATTTTATCCGGATCCCTGTGTCCAGGCAGTACAACCTTTGTGTCACGGGGTATGGATAGCACCGCAACCTGATTTTGCTTCGGGTCAAAGCTTAGCAGAATAATGGCATCCGTGCGCTTCGGCTCTGACTCTGCAGCCTCACTATCACCATCATCAATACCCAAAAGTAGAATATTAATGCGCTCGTTAAGCTTAGCATCCTGGCGAATCGTCTCATCAGCAGCAACGATGTTATCCTGCGGTGGATTAATAATATTTTTATACACCCAAACCGTGCCCCAGAAGAGCCCGCCAAAAAAGAGTACCACCAGTACTAAAAAGCAAATCAGTCTACCCCAGCGCAGCTTACGCCTTTTATGGCGGTGCGCATGTATCTCATTGATATCCTTATCTTCCATAAAGGCTCCCTAAAACTTATTTCTTGTTCTTCGCTACTAAAATCAGCTCGTTATAGCCGGCAATACAATGCGGATGAATAAGCTGACCGCCCTCTAATAAATACTTAATCGTATTGCTATAGGCCATGAGCATTGCCTGGTCAAGGTCCTTGCGCGCCAGCCTACGCAGCTCCTCCACACCGGGAAAATCGCGTCCCGGCTCAATCATATCGGCAAGAAAAACGATTTTTGCCAAAGTACTCATGCCATTAATGCCTGTGGTATGATACAAAATGCCATCGAGAATTTCCTGCTCCGCCACGCCGTATTTATGCATAGCATTATACACGCCCAGCTTCGCATGCAGTAAAATGGGCTGATTGAGCTCCACCTCATCAATGGGCAGGCTTAGCTCGCGCGCCTTCGCCACGCTCTCCTTGCTGGGCACCTCACGCCCACAATCGTGCAAAAGGGCTGCCACTGCTACCTTCGCCGTAGCCTCTGCAGATAATTTATGCGCCTCAGCCAGCTTTAATGCTGCCTCATAAACATTCACAGAATGCTTGTAGCGCTTCCCTGGAATGGACTCCTGCAGTAAAGCCTGCATCTGCTCTAGCTTCATCATTTACCTTCACCTACTTCACTTAGTCCATACAAACCATGCTCATAGATATATTTTTCCACAGCCGTCGGCACCAATCCCGCTAGACTCTTGCCTTCACGAATGCAAGAGCGAATCTCCGTGGACGAAATATCATACTCAGGTGTATCCAGCATAATGATATGCTCGCGTACACCCTCGCCCAAATGACGCGCTGCCACATCCAGCACGCCCTCATAGCCAGGGCGCCACACGGCCACAAAGGTCGTCAGCTCCAGCATTTCTTCGATATTATGCCAAGTATGCAGCTGGGCCACACTGTCCGCACCGATGATAAAATACAGCTTATCCTCAGGGTGCAGCACATGCAGCTCCCGCAAGGTATCAATCGTATAAGAAACTCCCGTGCGCCGTAGCTCCATATCAGAAACGCTAAAGTGCGGCTTTTCGGCCACCGCCAGCTGCGTCATCGCAAAGCGAGACTCAGCCGGAGCGAAATCAAGTCCCAGCTTATGCGGGGGCACGTAGGCAGGAATAAAAATAATTTGCTCCAGCTCCATGCGCTCAAAAACTGCCTCCGCAATTTTTAAATGCCCATTATGAATAGGATCAAAGGTCCCCCCTAAAATTCCTAAGCTTTTGCCAGCCACAGCAATCCTCCCTCACAGCTCCCCAGCGTTCTTTGGGAATTTATCTTATCATATTATTATATCAATTACTAAAGTTTTCTACAACCTTTTGCAGGAGAATAATTACGATAACCAGCAAAATTACAAAGCGACCTCTATCAACTAAATCAAAGCGCGTCTTCGGCTTGCGCAAAAAGCCTTGAAGCGCCTGCAGATACTCGCTGAGGCTACCCGCACGCATTTTTTTATTGTCCGGCTGCATATCCTTCAGATAATTTTTTCTCGTCATCTGCCCACTCCGCTCGTCTTCACTGGTTACGAAAAAGACAGTAGCACGGGGCCACTGTCTTTCAATTAGCGATTTTCTAGTTATATTATACTATATTGCTAACTATTTTGCACGAGAATAACTATTGGAAATTGTGTAATTAGTTATCGAACGCTCACTTCGATTTGCGGACGTTCATTTCGTGGGGTTCAATTGAATGCTTCGGGGTACCCTCTTGTTCGCAGAAAACGCAAGTATATTAAACCACTCGCATTCATTGAACCAGCCACTCATTCACTGCAAATCTCAATGTTCGCTTATCGATTAACTAATTACTTATTTCCCTTGCGTCTATTCATAACGCAGAGCGTCAATCGGGTCAAGCAACGCCGCTTTCCTTGCAGGGTATATGCCAAAGAACAAGCCGATGCCAATCGAGAACACCACCGCAATCACAATCGCCCACATCGAAATCACCGTATTCCAGCCTGCGAAATGACTAATTGCGAACGAAGCGCCCACGCCTAGCAGTACACCTAGGCCACCGCCCACAATGCCGATAACCATGGCTTCAATCAAGAACTGCAGCAAAATATTATTATACGTCGCACCCAGCGCCTTGCGAATACCGATTTCACGCGTACGCTCCGTCACGGACACTAGCATGATGTTCATAATGCCGATACCGCCAACCAAGAGGGAAATCGCCGCAATGCAGCCCAGCAGCATTGTAATACTATTGGCAGTCTCCATCATCGTTTCCATAACAGCTGCCATATTGCGCACTGTGAAGTCATCATCGCCACCCGTTTTAATTTTATGACGAGTACGCAGGACCTCCTCCGCCTCGGCCTGTACATCATTAATCACGTTTTCGTTCTCGGCCTGCAGCGTAATGCGCTGTACATAGGTAATACCCATCATACGATTTTGCGCCGTCGTCAAAGGGATGTAGACGATATCGTCCTGGTCCATACCCATGCCACTCTGACCCTTGCTCTTCAGCACGCCAATAACCTGGAAGGGCGCCTTATTAATGCGCATCACTTTGCCCACAGCGTCACCCTCCGGAAAAAGGCTATCCGCTACCGTCTTACCGATTACCGCCACTCTATTGCGGCTGGACAAATCCTTACTGCGAAAAACACGTCCATCCTCGAGCTCCAGACTCTGAATATCAAAATTACTGGGCGTAGTGCCCTCAACGCGGCTATTCCAGTTCTGATTGCCTGCTACCAGCTGATAGGTCTTATTAACGCTGGCACTCATATTCGCCACGCCATCCACCTGCTTCATCAGCGCTTCCGCATCCTCATACGTCAGCTTAGCACCCTCACCGGCAGCAATACGCGCACCGCTCGATGTGCGTCCGCCACTCTGAATCACCAGCAGGTTACTGCCCAAGCGCGAGATATTATTCTTAATATTCTCCTTCACGCCAAAGCCCAGGCTGACCATGGCAATAACAGCACCTACGCCGATGATAATGCCCAAAAGCGTCAAGAAGGTGCGCAGCTTATTGGAAACCATGCCCTCCAGCGCCATTTTGATCGATTCATTGAGCATAATTTCACCTTCTTTCGTCACTTACAAGCTTGCCATCGCGCATCACCAGAATGCGCTTCGTCTGCTCAGCAATATCGGGCTCATGGGTAACCATGACCACAGTTTTGCCGTTGCTATTTAGCTCTTTAAAAATATCCATAATCTCATAGCTGGACTTCGTATCCAGATTACCCGTGGGCTCGTCGGCCATGATGATCGCGGGGTTATTGATGAGTGCGCGCGCAATCGCCACACGCTGACGCTGACCACCGCTCATTTCCATGGGCTTATGCTCCAGGCGTGCCCCGAGGCCCACGGCCTCCAGCGCCTTTTTTGCACGCTCCATGCGCTCCTCCTCGCCCACACCTGCATAAACCAGAGGCAGGGCCACATTAGCCTGCGCCGTCAGCTTGCTGAGCAGGTTAAAGTTCTGGAAAACGAAGCCTATTTTCGCATTACGCGTATGCGCCAGCTCATCATCGTTATAGCCGGCAATTTCCTTTCCATCAAGAAAATACTCTCCACTAGTAGGTCTATCAAGACAGCCCAGGATATTCATCATAGTAGATTTGCCACTACCCGAGGGGCCCATGATGGAGGTAAATTCGCCAAAATCAATGGTCACGTTCACATGATCCAGCGCATGCACAACGCTATCACCCATGATATAGGTTTTCATGATATCCTTAAGTTGGATTACTGCCATTTTGCATACCTCCCTCTTACATCGGAGGTGGTCCCATGCGCTTATTGCCGCTTTGCTTAGCCACGGCCTTGCGCACTAAGAGCTGCTCGCCCTCCTTGAGCGCTGCACCCTTGACTACGATATTATTATCATTGCTCAAGCCAACTTCAACATCCACATCACGACTTTCCTTAGTCTTGCTATTATAAACCTTCACATAGCTACGCTTGCCATCCTTGTAGATGCAATTCAACGGCACCATCAGCACATCCTGCGCCTCATTAATAATAAATTCAGCGCGCGCCGTCATCGTGGGCAGCAGCTTACCCTTAGCATCGTCAACAGTAACGTAAACCTTATAATAAATAACATTGTTTTCCGTAGTAGCAGACTTAGAAATCAGACGTACTACACCGGTGAAGGTTTCATCAGGATAAGCGTCCACAGTAAACTTTACCTTCTGTCCATCCTTAACCTGACCAATATCGGACTCATCGACCAATGCCTCTATCTCCATATTATCCAGCGTTGCCACACTCATGATAACCTGCGGCGTACTGATACCGGAGCTAATGGTTTGGCCTACAGGCGTGGGCTTGCCAATGATATAGCCATCGATAGGCGTGCTGATAATCGTATCGCTAACATCGGAGGCTGCCTTCTCGTAATTGCTCTTCGCCACAAGGTAATCAGCGTAAGCAGCATCATAGGTGGATTGACTAATCGCACCACGATTTAATAAATCCTTATCACGATTATAGGTAAGCTGTGCATTGACAAGCTTCGCCTCCATCTGCGCCAGCGTTGCCTTTAAGGCCGTGTCGTCCAAGCGCACAAGCACGTCGCCAGCCTTCACATGCTGATTCTCCTTCACCAGTACCTCCACGATACGACCAGTAATCTTGGAGCTGATGTCGACATTATCGAGAGCTGCCAGAGAGCCTGTAGCAGAAACTGTCTCCGTCAGGTCACCACGAATTACCTTGCCAATTTTAATCGTCTCGGCGGTCGCCTTCGTGCTTTGGTAATATTTATATCCACCATAGCTGCCTGCTAAAATAATTGCTGCGGCAATGATGATGTACTTATTATTTTTAACAAACTGCATCATATCCATCCCTCATTTTCCATTTACTTAATCTAGAAAGCCTCTCTTCTTTGAGGACAATTATATCATAACATGAACTTGTGTCTTTTTCATGACACAAAGACAATTTTTTCATCTTTTTTACTAAAGCTGTACATTAGCACAAAAGGATAAGCTAATTTATATATACATTATTCCTCATTCCACCAACAAAAAGGCACCCCAGCTGCAAGACCGGAGTGCCCTTACTTACTCTTTAAAAGCTCATAATACCAAAGCTTTCTAAAAGAAGCATAATATTTAAGACAATAACGATAATACCTATCACACTAAGGATAATTTTCATGCGTGTGGTATTGGCAAATTTACCCATAACCTTCTTAGATGAGGTCAGATAAATCAAAAGACCAATGGTCCAGGGCAGCTGCACGCTCAGCGCCATCTGGGAATAGATGAGCCCCGTAAAGGGATCGTCGATGAAAAGAATAATCAGCACTGCCAGCCAATATGTCAGCAGCACGCCATGCCAGGAGTGGGGGTCCTGCACGTCATAGCCCTCGCCAAAGATACCCGCGTACACCGTCGCGCCCGCCATGCCCGCAGTAGCAGTGGAGGAAATACCTGCAAAGAGCAGGGCCACAGCAAAGAGAATCGCTGCACTATTACCAAGCAGGGGCTCCAGCAAATCTACAGCCTGTGCCAGGTCATCCACCTTGACATTATTGGCAAAGAAAACTGCAGCAGCCACAAGAATCATGGCACTATTAATAGCCCAGCCAATGCTCATGGAGAGCAGTGTATCAAGGAACTCGTAATTTAGCTGCTTTTTGATAACGGACTCATCCTCGAGATTCCAGTGACGACTCTGAATAACCTCGGAATGGAGGAAAAGGTTATGGGGCATAACTACAGCGCCCAGCACGCTCATAATGACGAGCAGCGAGCCATGCGGAATGGCAGGTGTCACCCACCCCTTTACTGCAGCACCCCAATCCAAGGGCACCATAATGATTTCCGCAAGGAAGGAGAGACCGATAATCGAAACGAAGCCGATGATAATCTTTTCCAGCTTGCTATAGGAGTTTGAGCGCAACAGCCAGGAGCACAGCGCCGCCATCATGATGCTGCCGAGCCAGAGCGGTATTTTAAAGAGCAGCTCCAGTGCAATCGCACCACCGAGAATCTCGGCCAGCGACGTTGCTACAGAAGCAAGCACTGCCGAAGCGAGGATGGGCACGGAGACCCAGCGCGGCAGGTATTTCGTCGCTGCTTCCGAAAGGCAGAGGCCTGAGGCAATGCCCAGATGCGCAGCATTGTGCTGCAATAAAATCAGCATAATCGTAGACAGCGTTACCATCCACAGCAGCAGATAGCCGTAGTCAGCACCTGCTGCGAGATTCGAGGCCCAGTTACCAGGGTCGATAAAGCCCACGGTAATCAAGAGTCCGGGGCCAATATAACGCAATATTTCTTCCGCCCTACTACTGGGCTTATGTTTTTCCTGATAATGTTTCAGATCCATAATAACCTCTTATTTATAGGCTTAGGCCCCAGCCTCTTCTGCTTACGCGAAAGCTTAGTGAGCAGGAAAAGAGCCCTAGCACCGCCTTATAGCTTCAGCAGGCGCATTTTCTGAGTTGCTTCCACAAGAAGGGCACAGATATCCTCAGGCGGCAGCTCACGCCAGGACTTAATGGGCTCCGGCCAAGCGGGGCACTCCTGCAGCTGCTTTTCCATCCACACGGTATCTAGCCACATATTGTTTTTATAACCAGAGTTCGAGAAGGTACCAATGAGGCGATAGCCCAACGCTGCATGCATTTTGATGCTGCCCTCATTGCCTAAGGTAATGCAGGAATAGGCCATCGTCACGCCCTGCAAGCAGAGTATTTTTTCCATAGTCTCATAGAGCAGGCGCCCTAGTCCTTTGCCCATGCCCTTCTCGGCCATATAAATAGTTACCTCAACAGACCACTGATAGGCCAGGCGCTCGCGATAGGGATGGCAATACACATAGCCCAGAATTTCACCATCATTCTCCGCTACTAAATAGGGAAATTTGCGGGAAATTTCTTTAATGCGTCCTGCGAACTCCGCCACGCTAGGCACCTCTAGTTCAAACGAGGCATTACTTTTCGAGGTATCCTCACTTACAACATAGGGAGCATAAATTTCTAAGAGCTTTTCTGCATCTGCAGGAATAGCAGGACGTATAAGCATGGTCTCATGCTGCAAAGCATCCTCAAGTATAACTTCATCATTCATTTTTCGTCACCCTCACTTCAAACATGCGCTTCCATGGAAGCGTAAACTCATATTTTTCTGCAGTATTGCCCATATAGGGTTCTGTAATCTCTTTTATTTCCCGGGCAATAAAGTCTTCTGCCTCACGCTGCTGTTCGGCGTTCAAGCCACTGTTCGGCCAATAATGTGGCCAGATAAGCTCAGTGTAGGTCTTCATGCGCACATTGGCCTGATAAGCCCAATCGTCAAGATAGCGCTGCTCCAGGAGCATTTTTTTATCTTCAGCACTATAATCCTTGCTTAAAAGTCCCTGGGCTAAAGCAAAGCCTAAGCTATTGCCTGCCGTATTCCAACCGCCATAGGCTGCTAGGCGATAGGCCATACCCTCCTCGAACAAGCCCTTGACAAGAGCATTGTCCGCACCATTGCCATATTTTACATCGGCAAGAGCAATGGGGAGCTGCGTATTTTTCGCCAGGCGCTCCAGTTTATGCAGGAAGGCCTTCGTCTCCGGCTGCAGCTTACCATTATTAGCGGCGCTACTTGCTTCGAGCGTAACGCCATTCTGGGGCGTATTCAACGCGAGCACTAAATCAGTGTTCTTGCGCAGGCGCACAGGGAAGGCACCTGCCGCCAGGATATGCTGCTTCGCGCTCTCGGCCACTGTATCATCCTCGTAGCTGGGCACTGTCTTGCCACCCACGCCGGGGGCATAGGTCACATTGACGAGGGGGAGCTCATACTGCAAACGACTGGCAGCGCGCGCCAGGAGGACGAGCCCCAGCTGGTCCGCTCCGGCGAAGAAGCGAATGCGCTCCTTAGGCAGCTCGCTCACCAGTATGTCCATGCTGCGCGCTTCACGATGCGCCTGACTATAAGCTGCCGTATCATCACGACCGATAAGCAGATAATCAAAATCCCCGCTCTCCACACCGTGCAGAAGGAGCTCCGTCGCTCTGATATTATTGGCACGACGAGTATAAAGGTCAGTCTGAATATCGAGAGGAATCTGCGCGCGCAGGTCCGCTAATTCGCGCATTTCCTTGCGCTTGATGGACTTTAGCTCCAGCTTATCCTCGAGCGCGCCCATACGGAAAAGCTGCGGCCCCCATTCCTTATAATAAGCGGGCTCCACGGGAGCAGCACTCATTTTCGGAGAACGCATGATGGTCGTAAAAATATAAATTTTTTTATCGCCAAATTTTTGCTTCAGATTAACAAGGCGCTCTGCCCGCTCCTCAAGGGTAGCAAAGGGCAGCTCATGGGTACGACTAGCCACGAGACCGCCATAGAGCAAGGCATCGCTGGAGGCCACGATAGCCACGCTTTCGCGCGCATTTGCCTCGAGCCAGCTAAATAGCTGCTCCGGCTCGCCCATATTTTTTTCATTAGCGATGTAAGCTGCAGGGGGCGTCCGCACATCCCAGCCCGCTGCGCGCATGCTCGCAACAGTATAATCAAGGCACACTGGGCGATTATCCATGGGGATATAAATAATTGTACCCTGCTTAGTCTCCGCTGCTAAAGCAGTTTGACAAAGGAGCAGCATGCATAAAAAGATTAATATTTTTAAGGCTCGCATTATAATTTCCCACCTTTAGTATTTTATCAAAAAGTTCTCCGCTTATATAATTCGCCAAGCTTTGGCTTTTTCCTCTATTGATTTACCTGCTTTGTAAAAAAAACTACGCTTTGGCAAAGTAGAAAGAAAAGCCTAGTGCAAAACCTTCTGCAAAAATTTAGTCAAAACACTTCAATGAAAAAACGCTCTTTCGCCATGCGAGTAAGCGTAGCAAAAGAGCGCCTGAAAGCTAAATTTTTTAGTTGTTTTGGAAACGGGAAAGGAAATCGCGGGTACGCTGATTTTTCGGCGCGCTGAAGAGCTGCTTCGGCTCGCCCTCCTCCGCAATGACACCTTGGTCGATAAAAATAACGCGATTGGAAACGTCTCGTGCGAAGGCCATCTCATGGGTTACGATGACCATGGTGAGGCCCTCCTTAGCCAGGTCACGAATAACACGCAGTACTTCGCCTACCATTTCAGGGTCAAGCGCACTGGTGGGTTCGTCCATCAGTAGCACCTCGGGCTCAAGCGCCAACGCACGCGCAATAGCCACACGCTGCTTCTGACCACCGGAGAGCTGATGGGGCTTCGCATTCACATAGCTATCCATGCCGACATGCTTCAGGTATTTCAAAGCTGTAGCCTTGGCCTCGTCCTTACCCTTGCCGAGTACCTTTACTTGGCCTACCATGCAGTTTTCTAATACTGTCATATTGTTAAACAGGTTAAAGGATTGGAAAACCATACCCACCTTCGTACGATAGAGGGGCAGCTTTTTGAAGGCCTGCATAACATCCTGACCACGGTACTCAATATGACCGCCCGTGGGATGCTCGAGAA
>JAXEPX010000114.1:0-52486 GCA_034117325.1 Phascolarctobacterium sp.
TGTAGTGGACTTCTATGGGACGAAGCTCTATTATGCCGGTGACACTGCTCTCTTCAGCGATATGGGACTGCTACAGCGTTTGGATGCCTTTGATACTGCCGTACTGCCCATTGGTGGTAACTTTACCATGGACCCGCAGGACGCAGCCATTGCCTGCGAATTCCTGAAGGCGAAAACTGTTATCCCTGTTCACTATAACACCTGGCCTCCTATCGCCCAGGATGCTGCTGCCTTCAAGGCTGACGTGGAAGCGAAGACCGAGAGTAAGGTGCTTATTGTTAAGCCCGGTGAGGTCGTAGAAATTGACTAAGCGCTAATTGAAGTGCAAAAATTAAGAGAGACCCTGCTTAGTAAGCAGAGTCTCTTTTTCTTATGCTTTTATTCCTTTAGCCGCAAGGCTTATAATTTTTCCTTCATAATGCGCTTATAAACCTCAACGCCGGGCTGGTCGTACGCATCAACATTGGCGAGCTCGCCCTCATAGGCTACGCTCAGCATGAGGAGGTACATCAGCTGTCCCAGGGTGTATTCATTGAGCTGGGGCAGGGTGAATTTAGCGTTGTAGCGATTATCGCTGGTGAGAGCCGCCTCATTAGCAGCCAGAGCCACCTTGAGTGCCTTATTCATATCAAAGCCCTCATATTTTTCAAAATAGGGCACCTCACTAAAGGGGTTATGCACTACAGCCTGCTCTTCAGGGTCAGCGACCTCCAGGAACTGCACCACCTTATTCAGGCGGCCATCCTGATGCTGCTGGGTCTGGGCATGCATATCGGTAGTACCTACGGCCACAATCGGCGTTCTACCGTAGTGTACCTCGCGCCCATCCCTGTCATAGCGCTTACCCAATGATTCAGCTAAAAGCTGTACATACCATTCACTCAAGGATTTCAGGTGCATGCTGTAGGGCATGAAGACCTCGATGTCCCTACCCTTTTGATAAGCAAGAAATTTTAGAAGAGCATTCATCAGCGCAGGATTTTCCTCCAGAGGCACCTGCTGACAATAGGTGTCCATATCGCGAGCGCCCTCTAAGAAGAACTCAATATCCCTGCCCAACGCAGCCATAGTAACCAGGCCCGGGTCCGTCATTACGGAAAAACGCCCCCCGATGCCCTCCTTGATGTCAAACTGCCACCAGCTGAATTTGCGAGCCAGGGCCAGTAGGGGAGCTTTCTCCTCCTCCGCCGCTAAATCCGTGACCACTGTGCATTCCAGCTTAATATTCAAGCCCATGCTCAAGGTATCATAAAAATAGGTAAAGGCAGAAATTGTCTCCAGCGTCGTGCCTGATTTCGTAATCGGCACCAGCATCACTCTCAGCTCCCGCCCATTACTCATATGCAAATAGGCTAAACGCTGCACCTCGTAGACTAGACCATTGCAGTCCACAGGATCCAGGTTATTACCAGAAAAATAAATGCGGGGCTGCTGATGGCGCAGACGCGCATTCGTATTCCAATGACAGCCACCAAAGGCATCAAAAAGCACCTTGTTGCCTAAAAAGGAGCCACCCACGCCGAGGAATACGACCACATCTATTTCCTTCAGGTATTCACTATATTCTTTTAATTTAGCAATGGTCTCCAAGGTATTGGGATTGCCATCAGCTATGTAGGGCATGCGTGGGAAATAAACATGCTCTGGCAAACCATCCTTCGAGAGATGGGCCTTCGCCTTACCCGTTGCACGCAGCTGGCGCACTGCAGCGTCGGCTGCAGCGCCCTGATTAGCCAGGGCTTGAGCAACCTCGCTTTCCTCAAGGCGCCCCCTACCTAGCATATTGGTAAAGTCCAGTACCAAACCACTGGGCATGGTAATCTTGTACTTCAAAGGTATACACTCCCATTATCCGTTCTTTCTCGAGCACAGCTATAGTGTACTCTGCTTAAACTTAATTATAGCATATTTACGGCATTATAGCAAATTACTATAATTACCTTATTCTAAGAGCGGATTTTGTTATATAAACTGACATTTACTGTCCATATATACAGATTTTTTAGTAAAGCTGACATTTATTGTCTAGCTACACAGCTTATTTGCGCGGGCCCTGACGACGGTTGCTACCGGTTTTAGGAGCCTTACGCTTATTAGCTACGGCATTACGTCCGCGCTTCGGTCCGGCAGGCTTTTTCGCCTTCGGGGCAGCGGAGGTTACGCGGCGGGCCACTGTCTCGCCCTCCAGATTCTGTCGCTCCATGAGAATGCCCAGCTTTGTCTCAATATTGCGCAGCCATTTCACTTCCTCCGGAGTATAGAGAGTAATGGCTACACCATCATTACCAGCGCGACCCGTACGACCAATGCGGTGTACATACCAATCGACATCGTGGGGAATATCATAGTTCACAACATGGGTCACGCCCTCCACGTCAAGGCCACGTGCTGCCAGGTCGCTCGCTACGAGAATCTGAATCTTCGCATCGCGGAAGGTCTTCATGACGGTCTTGCGCTTCGCCGGGCTCATCTCGCCGTGAAGCACGTCCACATTATAGCCCTGCATACCCAGCCAGTCGCCCAGCTCCTTCGTGCGCTCCTTGCTCATGCAGAAGACGATCATCAGATAGGGGTTAAGACGGTCGATAAGTGCAGCAACAGCACGATTTTTATATTCCTCAGTGGTTTTCAGGCAAATTTGCTGAATTTTATCCACAGTCGCCTTGTCGGGGTTAATGTCAATAAGAGCGCAGTTTTTCGTGAGCTTGCGGCCCAGCTTGCGCACCTCCTCGGACAGAGTCGCACTGCAAAGCATGGTCTGGTGCTCGGGCGCAGTCATGGCGATGAGATCAAGAGCCTCGTCCATGAAGCCCTGCTGCAGCATTTCATCCACCTCATCCAGTACGAGGTATTTCACGCCACCCAGATCCGTATTGCCCTTTTTAATATGATCTAGTAATCTTCCCGGAGTGCCGATAAGCACATGGCTACGGCCCTCCAGCTTATATTTTTGTTCTTCGAAATCGCGACCGCCAGTGACAGCCAGAACCTTGATTTCACTCTCACCGAGAATTTTCTTTAATTCTGTGGCAATCTGCTGTGCCAGCTCTCGCGTCGGGGTAATCACGAGAGCTTGGACATAGCTTTTATTAAGATCTATTTTTTCTGCCAAGGGAACGAGAAAGGCCAAGGTTTTGCCAGTACCTGTTTGCGCACGGGCAATAACGTCACGACCATTAAAAAGCGCAGGAATAGCCTGTTCCTGTACGGGCATGGGCTTTTTGATACCCATTTTCTGCAGCTGCTCCACGGTATGAGCGCATACCTTCAGCGCGGTAAAGCCATTATTCATTAACTTCTCCTCCATAAAAAGTTCCTCTATTTAGTCTATTTTAAATTACACTTAAACTTAAAGTATGTTTGCGTACGTTAGGCTTGTAACAGCCCCAAGTCTCCAAATAACTGATTCATGTGCTCCTAACTTTTACTACTTGCATAAATCAACTGGCACGAGGGCACGCAGGCCGTTACTGCAGTTGAATTCGTCCGCCTGTACGCGGAAAACGTCGGCCAAAAGCTGCGCGGTCACTATTTCCCGCGGCGCGCCACTCGTCACAAGGCGCCCAGCCTTCATTACAGCCACATAGTCCGCATACTGAATAGCGTGGTTCAGCTCGTGAATAACCATCACTACAGTTAAACCAAGCTCACGATTTAATTTGACCAAAAGCTGCATAACCTCGAGCTGGTGGCAAATATCAAGATAGGTCGTGGGCTCGTCCAGCAGCAGTACCTGCGGACGCTGTGCGAGCGCCATGGCAATCCAGGCGCGTTGGCGTTCACCACCGCTCAAGGTATGCAGGAGACGACCGCGGAACTGCGTTAAATTAGTCTGCTCCAGCGCCCATTCGACATGCTGCGCATCGTCCTTCCCACCTCTACCGAGAAAGCCTCGATGTGGAAAGCGCCCCATCTCCACGAGGTCCTGCACTGTTAAATCCGTCGGTGCCTGCGGTGATTGGGTCAGGATGGCGAGACATTGAGCGAACTCGCGCTGACTAAAGCTGTGAATTTCCTTACCATTAAAGGTAACCTTGCCCTTTTGCACGGGCCAGATGCGACTGATGGCCTTCAGCGTAGTGCTTTTGCCACAGCCATTGGGCCCGATAATTGCTGTAATCTTGCCCTCCGGAATAGCCAGGGTCAGGTCATGCACGATGGTTTTTTGATTAATACCCACGTCGATATGCTGAGCCTCCAAAATAAGCTGCAGCTCGTTATTTTGCGTAAATTTATCAGCCATCTTAGATTTCCCTCCTTAGCAAGAATAAAAAGAAGGGTGCGCCTAAAAATGCCATAATAATACCTACAGGCAGCTCGATAGGTGCGAAAACTACGCGCGCAAAGGTATCGCTCAGCGTCACGACGGCGACGCCCAACAGTGCGGCAGCAGGCAAGAGATAGCGATAGTCACTGCCAATAAGTAGTCGCGCCGCATGGGGCACCACAAGGCCGACAAAGCCTAAAAGCCCCACCACGCTGACGGCACTCGCCGCGAGCAGCGCTGCAATGGCGGTCATGATGATGCGTGTCACCTCGACATTAATACCCAAACCACGCGCCATCTCGTCGCCCAGCTGCAGGATATTGAGGTAAGCAGCACTAGCGAGGGCTAGCACGAGGCCAATAACTGCATAGGGTAGGATGATATTGACATGGGGCCAGCTGCGCGCAGCTAGTCCGCCCACCATCCACATCAGGGCGCCATGCACCCTGTCGCTATAGAAAATCATCAGACCACTGATGCCCGCACTCAAAAAGGCTGACACAGCCACACCTGCGAGGATGATGCGTACGGGCTTGATGCCATTCTTCCAAGCTAAAATGTAAATACAAATTGCCGCCAGCATGGCGCCTACAAAGGCCACGGGCGTGATGAGATACTCTAACGCGGGATAGAGAATCATGATGACAACGCCGGCCAGACCTGCGCCACTAGAGATACCGATAATATGCGGGTCCGCCAAGGGATTGCGCATGATGGCCTGCAAAATTGCACCCGAAAGGGAGAGATTAATGCCTACCAGCGCGCCCACAATGGTTCGGGGCATGCGAATATTCCAGATAATCTGACTTTGGGGGTCAGTACCAGGATGTAGCAAAATATTAATTATTTGCTCCAGGGTGATAACACTTGAGCCCTTGGTCAGGCTTAAGAAAGCGCCCACCAGTGCTAGCGCTAAAAACAGTATTAAAATACCCATGCGCCACAGTGTACGACTGACGCCGAAGCGCTCAACAGTAGCGTCTAAATCATTATGTGCCATTATTTAAAAACCTCAGGATAAACTTGCTTAGCCATGTACTGCACTGCCTCCGGGTAACGCAAGCCCGGGTTCAGCAGAAATAAATGCTCGGGCAGCACGAAAACCTTGCCCTGCTGTACTGCGGGCAGACTATTCCAGGCCGGGTTATTTTTGAAATCCTTACGCAGGCGACTCTCGATTTCCTCCGCTTTACCCATGGAGGTGATGAAAATCAGGTCGGGGTTTTGGCCCACGAGACTCTCCATGCTATAGGGGGATTTATCTGATTTCCCCTGTAACGCTGCTGCGGCCACATTTTCAAAGCCGAGGATATCGCTGACGCAACCCGCGATGCTGCGAGACCCCTCTACCGTTACACTGCTCGCCGTAGCGTGCATGATAACAATGCGCTTTTTATCATTTTGCGGTAACTTGGCCTTGATTGCAGCAACCTGTTTATCGAGCAGCTCGTTTTCGGCCTTGGCCTTCTCCGGCGTGCCATAAACATCACCTAATAATTTAATAGTCTGCTGCACCTCCTGATAGGTCTTCGCATCTAATTCAATAACATTGATCTTATTGGACTCTAAAAGAGGCAGGAACTTTTCATGCTGATTACGCGCTGCCAGCACGAGGTCCGGCTTCAACGCCACAAGGCTCTCCATATTAATGTTATAGACAAAGCCCACCTCGGTCGCATTTTTCATGGACTCAGGGATAGTGCCTACGCGGGAGCTGGCACGCCCTACAATTTTGCCTCCCACAGCATCAATCATGCCAAGGTAGGAGGTAGTCAGGCTAACCACGCGCTCAGGCTTCTTTTGTAAAACTACCTGACGCTTAGCCGCGTCAGTCACAGTCACATAGGCTCCGCTGGGTGCAGCCTGTTTTGTATCATTATTACCACCACAGCCTGCCACTGCGAGGATGGCAGCAAAGAGCAAAGCACTAGTAATTTTTTTCCAGGAAGCTGTCTTAAGCATTTGAAATCACCTCAAAATACTACCTAAATTTATAGGAATAATTTTCATATTTTTACTTTAAAGAGAACGTCTTCTAAGAGATATTTATTTACAGTAATACTTCTCATTAGCACTCCTATCATGATAACATAAATGAGGAATATCGTCAATAAAACATGCCCTAGCAAACGCACTTAACCCCTTGCGCTTCCCAAGTTCTAGCACTTGCCCCTGCTAACGCACTCTGCTATAATATTGAGTGATATCTTAGCAAGAAGCTTAGCCTTAACACAAGGCTTACGATAGCATAAAAAATAAAATAAAGGAGATGTTTACTCATGGAAATGAAGGACATGATTGCTCGCATTAATGAGCTTGCCCATAAAAAGAAAAAGGAAGGTCTTACGCCGGAGGAGTTGGCAGAGCAAAAGGAGCTTTATAAGCGCTATTTAGCCAATATTCGTGGCCAATTAAAAGCCCAGCTCGATAATATCGAGGTTGTGGATGCACCTCAACGCCCTCTCAGCTAAGATGGAGATGGTAAAGCTGATTGCCTATGAGGATGATTATCTACTCATTTTAGATAAACCCGCCGGCATGCTGGTACACCCTACGGTTAACGAATGGGGTACGACACTCTACGATTATGTGAAGGCGTACTACATAGAAAAGCACATCGAAGCGGACATTCATCCCGTGAGCCGTCTTGACCGCAACACCTCGGGGCTCGTGATTTTCGCAAAGGAGCCCATTGTGCAGTTCTGGCTCAGCCAGCAGGAGGTCGTGAAGGAGTACCTCGCCATTGCCCAAGGACATCTCGCGGTGGCGCAAGGCCTCATTGATGCGCCCATCGCCCGCAAGGAGGGCAGCATTATCGAGCGCTGCGTTGATTATGAACGCGGTAAGGAGGCACGCACAGCGTACGAGGTCTTAGGATACTATGGCGCTAATACGCTCGTAAAGCTGAGGCTCTACACGGGGCGCACGCACCAAATTCGCGTACACATGGCGCATATTGGCCACCCTTTAGTTGACGATAATCTCTATGGCACACCGGGCCCACAGTCCAGACATGCTTTGCACGCCTACCGTCTCACCTTGCGGCACCCTGTAGGTGACTATCGTCTAGAAATTACTCGTGCTTTGCCTGACGATTTACGAAAAATACTATACTAATACTATACCAAAATTTGATATAGTGTGCTATAATTAAGATACGTAATCGGATAACTCAGCCTCGCGCTGAAAATAAGGAGGAATCTTAATGCCTTTAGTAACTTCTACTGAAATGTTCAAAAAAGCTTATGAAGGTCACTATGCTGTTGGTGCCTTCAACGTTAATAACATGGAAATCATCCAAGGTATCGTTGCTGCAGCTAAGCAGGAACAATCCCCGCTGATTCTGCAGGTTAGCGCTGGTGCTCGTAAATACGCTAACCACATTTACCTGATGAAGCTTGTAGAAGCAGCTGTAGAAGACACTGGCCTGCCCATCTGCCTGCACCTGGACCATGGCGAAGACTTTGAAATCTGCAAGGCTTGCATCGATGGTGGCTTTACCTCCGTTATGATCGACGGCTCCAAGCACCCCTTTGAAGAAAATATTGAAATCACTCGTCGCGTTGTAGAATATGCGCATGAGCGCGGCATCGTGGTAGAGGCTGAGCTGGGCAAGCTGGCTGGCGTTGAAGACGCTGTTAAGGTTGCAGCTAAGGACGCTACCTACACTGACCCCGACCAAGCAGTAGAATTTGTAGAGCGCACTGGCTGCGACTCCCTGGCTATTGCAATTGGCACCAGCCATGGCGCTTATAAATTCAAGGGCAAACCCGAGCTGGACTTTGCTCGTCTGGAAAAAATCACCAATATGCTCCCGGGTTATCCCCTGGTTCTGCATGGCGCTTCCACTGTTATTCCTAGCTTCGTAGAGGAATGCAATAAATACGGTGGCAAGCTTGATGGCGCTCAGGGCGTTCCTGAAGACATGCTGCTGCAAGCTGGTAAATTTGGCGTTTGCAAGATCAATATCGACACCGACCTGCGTCTGGCTATGACTGCTTCCATTCGTAAGCATTTCGTAGAAAATCCTGGCGACTTTGATCCGCGTCAATATCTGAAACCCGCTCGCCAAGCTATCCAAGACATGGTTGCTCATAAGATGCGCGACGTACTGAACAGCTCTAACAGACTGTAATTTAAGATAGTACATATTAGAAAAGCTCCGACCTCATTCGAGATCGGAGCTTTTAATTTACATGTATGCGTAGCAAAGCCTCTCAGTCAGCTTCCCTTTAAAGGTGAGCCTTTCCTTAACTTTTTGTAGTGAGTTAAGCCTAGTCTTATTCGCCAGCCTTTTTGCCTCTCAGGAAGAGCCACAGGGGACCTGCGAGGAAGGTGGAGGTATAGGCACCACTGGAGAAGCCTACGAGCATCGCAAAAGAGAAGTTGCGGATGGTCTCACCACCGAAAACGAAGATGGAAACAACAGCGAACAGAGAGGTACCTACAGTGTAAATGCTGCGGCCCATGGTCTGCCAGATACTGCTATCAATCATATCGCTCAAGGACTCGCTACGACGATGAATCTTCAGATTCTCGCGGATGCGGTCAAAAATTACGATGGTACCATTAATGGAGTAACCAACTACGGTCAGCAGCGCTGCCACGAAGCTGGAGTCCATTTCCATATGGAAGAGGGAGAAATAGCTCAGCGTTACGCTAACGTCGATAATCAACGCAATAATCGCCGCAATTGCGAATTTAAACTCGAAACGCATCGTAATATAGGCAATCATCAGGAACCAGGAAAGCACAATGGCCAATACAGCCTGCTGAATCAGCTCGCCACCTACGGTAGCACCTACATTCTCAACGCGCTGGATATCGAATTCGCCCAGCTTACCCTTCAGGTCGTCCATCACTACGCGACGCTTCTCATCATCGATAACGCCGGTACGAATGAGCACGCCCTGAGCCTCTTTAACATTGGTATCAGTGCTTTCCAATTGGATAATGCTATTGCCCAAGTCATGGTTTTTCAGAACATCACGCACCTCAGCAACCTGTACAGCCTTGGCAAATTTCAAGTCCATAATGCTGCCACCGGTGAAGTCAATGCCCAGATTGAAACCCTTGACGATCATAGAGCCAAAGCCAATGATCAAAAAGCAGATGGTCAAAGCGAAGAAAATTTTATAGTTTTTAACAATGGAGAATTTCTTCATTATTTAGCCACCTCCTTAGCGTCAGCCGCCGGTTTGGGAGCACGTGCGCCAAACATGAAGGGGCTCTTGGTGAGATTACTGTAAACCAGGAAGCGCATCAGGAACTTCGTTACGGTAACAGCGGTGAACATACTGAGCAAGGTGCCCAGTGCCAGTGTTACAGCAAAGCCCTTGATGGGACCGGTACCCAGATAGAACAGCACTGCGGCTGCCATCAGGGTGGTGATATTTGAGTCGAGAATGGTAATAATAGCGCGGCTGAAACCGGAGTCCATAGCACTGCGCAAAGTCTTACCCTTCTTCACTTCTTCTTTAAAGCGTTCGAAAATCAGCACGTTTGCGTCTACTGCCATACCAATAGACAGGATGATACCTGCGATACCAGGCAGGGTCAGCGTTGCACCGAGGTAACGCATTACTAGCAATAGCAGCATTACATAAAGCAGCAGCGCGATATCAGCTACAATACCGGACAAACGGTAGAAGAGCAGCATGAAGACGAAGACACCGGCGATACCGATTAAGAATGCCTTGACACTCTTATCCTTGGAGTCCTGACCTAAGGTAGGACCTACAGTACGGTTTTCCAAAACCTCAATCTTTACAGGCAAGCTGCCGCTGCGCAGCAGAATGGCCAAATGCTCAGCCTCCTCCACAGTGCGGGAGCCACTGATTTGTGCTCTGCCGCCAGTGATGGCTTCTTGAACTACGGGTGCAGTGAGCACCTCGCCATCTAGCACAATAGCAATTTGCTTGCCAATATTACGTGCAGTCAGGTCAGCAAATTTTTTGCCACCCTCATCACTAAATTCCAGACCTACAACAGCCTGATTACCCTGGGATACCTGGGCACGTGCGTCCTTCAGATCCTTACCGGTGAGGACAACCTTGCCATTAATATCCTTGAACTGCAGCATAGCAGTACGACCCAGCATAGCGATAGCTTTTTCCGGATCCTTTACGCCCGGCAGCTCAACGATGATGCGGTCCTTGCCCTGACGCTGAATCACAGGCTCGGTCAGGCCCAGCTCGTTAACGCGGCGCTCGATAATACGCACGCTGCGGTTAACAGCGTCCTCATCCACCTTCAGCTCCGGTGTATCCACTGCCTGCAGTACTACGTGGGTACCACCCTGCAAGTCCAAACCCTGTTTAATAGAGTTGGCCAGGGGGGAGATGTAAACGCAGAAACCGCCGATAATTGCCAGCGCAATTACCAGAAATTTCCCCAACTCATTCCAACGCAAAATAATTTCCTCCTTAAAATTGGCTTTAAATATATCAGCTAAAGTGGTGCTTTACCTGCAGGTAAGAACGCCACTCTCACTTACTAAAAGCTGCATTTTTTGATCATGCTCATCACAGGGCAAATGCTCCTGCAGCAGCGCAGCATAGGCCACGCCCACAGTCACCGTCTGCTCACGCAGCTGTGGCAAAAAGCGGTCATAATAGCCCGCACCCATGCCCATGCGACTACCATCACGTCCAAAGGCCACACCAGGCACCAGCACGAAGTCTATTGCCTGCGGCTCGATAATTTCGAGCGGCGGCTGCACCGTGCGAATGCCATAGCGATCCAGTGCGAAGTTGTCGAAGCTGCACAGCCGCACTGCCACAAACTCCGTCGCCGACGTGATAAAGGGTACGCAGACAAGCTTGCCCTGCGCCAGTGCTTCCGCTAGGATAGCATCCACACTCAGCTCCTTGCCAAATGCCAAAAAGCCCATGACACACTGCGCTTTGGCAAAGGCCTCCCGCGCAGGGGAATCATAGGCCAGAAGCTGGCGGGTCACAAGCTCACTACTAGACTGGACCTGCTCCTTGGTCAAATGTGCTCTCTTTTGTAATAAGGCTTTACGCAGCTCAATTTTCGTTGCTTGCTCTAGCATTGCTTAAGCGTTTTTGCTCGGGTCCTGATGACCGCTTACAGCATTACGCGCCATTTCAATCTCCACGCCCTCAGCAACAAGCACCTTCACGCGCTTTTCACTAATCGCAGTGATTTTGCCATAAATACCGCCGATGGTAACGATTTCGTCGCCCTCCTTCAGGCTATTTAAAAGCTCGGTGCGTTTTTTCTGCTGTTGCTTTTGGGGACGCCACAGCATGAAATAAAAAATACCACCCATTAAGAAAAACGGCATGATGGAATTAATCAATGCCATTGTATCTCCACCTTGCATACCTACACCTCCAAATAAATCGTAGAATACTTATACATTCTACATTATACCGTAAAATCCTCTTAGCCGCGATAGTTTTCTAAAAAACTTTCTCTAAATTCAGGGAATCTATCCTCAGCGATGGCTTGGCGCACCTCGCGCGCGAAGTTTAAGAGGAAATAAAGGTTATGAATGGAAAGCAAGCGCATGCCAAAAATCTCCTCTGCCTTGAATAAATGGCGAATGTAGGCACGGCTATAGTTGCGGCAAGCGTAGCATTGGCAGCCATCCTCAATCGGACGGAAGTCCTCGGCATAGGTCGCATTGCGTACGACGAGACGACCAGTGTGGGTCATGGCCATACCATTACGCGCTACACGGGTCGGGAAAACGCAGTCGAACATATCAACTCCCAAATTTACAGCCTCGACGATGCAGTCCGGCGTGCCCACGCCCATTAGATAGCGTGCTTTATTTTTCGGCAGATGCGGCGTGGTCTGGCCCAGGATATCGTACATCATGGGCTTCGGCTCGCCTACGGAAAGGCCGCCGATACCATAACCAGCGAAGTCCATCTCCACTAGCTGCTCCGCACTCATTTTGCGCAGCTCGGGGTACATACCACCCTGCACAATACCAAAAAGGGACTGATCCTCACGCGTGTGCGCCTCCTGGCAACGCTTTGCCCAGCGGCTCGTGCGCAGCGTGGAACGCTTCGTATATTCAAAATCAGAGGGATACGGAATGCACTCGTCAAAGGCCATCGCAATATCCGCACCCAGTGCTTCCTGCACGTGCGTGGAAACCTCGGGAGAGAGGAACTGCTTGCTGCCATCGATATGGGAGCGGAACATAACACCCTCCTCGGTGATCTTGCGCATTGCGCCCAGGCTGAAGACCTGGAAGCCGCCACTATCGGTAAGCATACCGCGTTTGTAATTCATAAATTTGTGCAAACCACCAGCCTTTTGCACAAGCTCATGGCCCGGGCGCAGGAACAAGTGATATGTATTGGACAAAATCACCTGGCTACCCATATCGTAGAGCTCCTCGGGAGAGAGCGTCTTGACGGTGGCCTGGGTGCCTACGGGCATGAACATCGGCGTTTCAAAGGTGCCGTGGGGCGTGTGCAGACGGCCTAAACGCGCGCCGCTGCGGCTACATTCTTTAATTAATTCGTAGGTTACTGCGTGTTGCATATAGCCTCCTATTTATCCTTTATAAACATTGCATCGCCGAACGAGAAGAACCTATATTTCTCCTCCACTGCGACCTTATACGTTGCAAGCATAATCTCGCGCGTACTGAGCGCACTCACGAGCATTAAAAGCGTGCTCTGCGGCAAATGGAAATTAGTCACCAGCGCATCCACCAGCTGATACTTATAGCCCGGGAAGATGAAAATGTTCGTCCAATTACCACCGGCCACGAGCTTGCCATCAACGCAGGCTGCCTCCAGCGTGCGCACGGAGGTGGTGCCAACCGCGATAATGCGACGACCCTCGGCCTTCGCCCTATTCACAGCATCCGCAGCCTCCTGGCTCACAGTGTAGAACTCCTTATGCATCTTGTGGTCCTCGATTTTTTCCTCGCTCACAGGGCGGAACGTACCCAAACCCACATGCAGCGTAACGAAGACCTCCTCGCAGCCCTTATCCTTAATTTTTTGCAGCAGCTCCTTGGTAAAGTGCAAGCCTGCAGTAGGAGCGGCAGCACTGCCACGCTCACGGCTATAAACTGTCTGGTAGCGCTCCTTATCCTCGAGCGGTGCCGTAATATAGGGCGGTAGCGGCGTCTCGCCTAAGCGATCGAGAATTTCCTCAAAAATGCCGTCATAATGAAAGCGCACGACACGACCACCGAAATCAGTGTGATCAATAACCTCGCAGGAAAGCTCCTCGCTGAAGTTGATTTTCGCGCCTACCTGCAGCTTCTTGCCGGGACGTACGAGCACCTCCCAATCGGTAGCATCCTTGCGGGTGAGGAGGAAAACCTCCACATGCGCACCCGTGTCCTTGAAGCCATGCAAACGCGCGGGAATAACGCGAGTATCGTTGAAAACCAGCACGTCACCAGGCTCGAGATAGTCGATTAAATCATAAAAATGCTTATGCTCGATAGCACCAGTATTTTTGTCCACCACGAGCAAGCGGGAGTGATCCCGCGGCTCCATGGGATGCTGCGCGATGAGCTCCTTCGGCAGCTCATAATCAAAATCTGTAACTAACATAGTATATCTTCTTTCGTAAAAATATTTTATAACTAAAAATTCTCTCACTCATTTTGCCAAAGCTTGCTTTTGTCCTCCATCTCAGAAGGAGGTATCAGCGTAGCTAACGGAAAGAATTTTACTAACTAATTTACTAAACGTGTCCCCGGGTAGTAATGCGCAAGAATCTCGCGATAGCTGATTTTTTCATTAGCAATACACATACCGCGTGCCCCCCAGGCACTCAGGCCAAGGCCGGAGCCCTTGCCCCTACCATGGAAAATCAGCTTTTCTTCCTTGCCACCGCTCAGCATATGGTAGCTTTTCAGCAGCTTGCTCCACACTGGGCGCTCGTCCTCTTTAAGCTTAATATCGATATCCTTACTGCCCACCTCAAAGCCATAACGATCCTCAATAGGAACCTTAAGAGTCTCGGGTGGAGGCGTACCAGTCTCGATGTCAAAAAGCGTACTCTTCAAACCGATAATTTCGGCAAGCTCCTCAGCACTCAGCTTAGCACTACCATTAGCGCCGGTGATGATAACATAACGCACGCGTCCCGTGGGCGTTCTATCAGCATCAGGCTCATTGAGTGGCGACAAGCGCACACTATTAAGCTTACCCACAGTATAGCCACGCTGCGCCAGCTGACCCTCTAGAAGCACCGGTGTTGCACGATATTCCCAGGTATAATCAGGGCTATCGCTATCATAATCCTCGACGGAAGCAAGATAGCTCACCTCCCTACCCCAGGCATTAGCCGCAGACTCAGTGCGTCCACCACTGGAGGAGGTAGTAACTGCGTTAATGGGCGCTCCATAGCTATCAACTAAATACTGCCCACTAGTAGCCTTCAGCAGCTTCGTTACGCCAGCCTTCTCGATGCGCGGACCTGTACCCTCGTAGGGCAGCTCCTTATCCATTGCAAGGAGGTCGTATTGCTGATTACTATTAGCTCTGCACGCATGCAGCACATAGCTGCGCGCAGCCACAGCCTGCGCCTTGATGCCCTCATCGGGCCACACGACCATAGTCTTGGCGGGCAAGACGCTAGCTAGATAATCCTCGATGTCAATATAGTTAATCACGAGCAGCTTGCTTTTTGTAGCTAATGCACGTAGATAGCCTCTGTAGCTGCGTTGGTTAACCTTCGGCAATGCTTTGCCCTCAAGAGCGTTGAGGTAAAGCGTGCTAGTGAAGGTAAATTGTTGAGCATCAGAAGCACCAGCCTTGTCCAAAACTAAGCTATCATCGACAATATGTAAAAAATATTTTCCCTTGGGCAGCACGGTCTTAAGCGCACCGCTCTGCACCTCAAATTCACTGTCACAGCTGACCTCTGCCGTTGCCTGCCCTGCAACCAGAGCCACGCGCACCAGCTCCGCCGCCTCAGCGACATTTGCCACTGCACCCGAGCGAGTGCCTCCAAAAGCGCCAAAGAGATAGCCTAGGGCGATCAGCAGAGTTATTAAGAATTTTTTTAGCATAATAAAAATTCCTCAGTCAGACTAAAATAATGTATTTATTACTAAAAGCGTGTAATTAGCTTATCAGACAAGCGAACATTGCAGCTTTTAGCGAATGAGTTGCTGAAACAATAGAAATCGAGACATGTTTGAGCGCCAGCGAGTTTGGCGAGATTTCGTAATTGTTTCCAACGAAATGAGCGTTTAAAAAGCTGCAGTGAGCGCCTGATAACTAATTACTGCTTTCTGTATTCACCATCTTAATGTGCTTGCTCACTACCACAAACTCACCCTGCGGCGCCTCGCCCTTACTCTTCTTCCTAATCTCATACCTATCGCGCTCGCTGAACACACAGCCACAATACTGCTGGCGATACAGCCCCAGCTCCAGGCTGATATCCACACCGCGCTGGTAGCCCGTGCGCCAATCCTCATAGAAAAATGGCACCCCGAACTCCTCCGCAGCAGCCTGCGCCTCGCGCTTAATCAGCTCATGCTTCTGATACGGACTCACGAGCAGCGTCGTGCTAAAGGCATCATAGCCATGCTCCTTCGCGAACTGCGCCGCATACCTGAGGCGCATCCGATAGCAGAACGCACAGCGAACCGAATTCACCTCGTACTCGTGCAGCATCCCGCCAATGCATTCCTCAACCGGATAGCTCTTATTAATAACTAAATCATACTCTTTCTTTTCGCAAAACTCTCGCAGCGTCGCCAAGCGGTGCTTGAACTCCTTATACGGATGAATATTGGGATTAAAATAGAGAATCGTAAAATCCACACCGTCCGCACTCAGCTTCTCCGTCGGATAGCAAGCACAGGGTCCGCAGCAGGCATGCAATAATAGCTTCATCTCGCTGCCTCCTTATTCCGGCATGGGCACGCCCAGATAGCGATAAGCCTCACGCGTAGCGCGTCTACCACGCGGAGTACGTTGCAGCATCCCCAGCTGAATCAGATACGGCTCGATAACATCCTCAATCGTACCTGACTCCTCGCTTACAGCCGCCGCAATCGTCTCTATACCCACCGGGCCACCGCCGAAGGTCTTGACAATCGTGTTCAAAATGCGTCTATCGCTGCGGTCGAGGCCATAGCTATCCACCTCAAGCTTCGCCAGTGCCTCATCCGCCAGCTGGCGATTAATCGTCTCCACGCCCAGCACCTGCGCAAAATCGCGCACCCGCTTCAGGAGGCGATTTGCGATACGGGGCGTTCCCCGACTACGACGAGCAATCTCATTGGCACCATCAGCATCAATCTTCACGCCGAGAATATCAGCAGCACGGGTAATAATGAACTGCAGCTCCTCCGGCTTGTAGAATTCGAGACGGCACTGCACGCCGAAGCGGTCGCGCAACGGCGCAGCAATCGCACCCAGACGCGTAGTCGCACCAATCAGCGTAAACTTCGGTAAATCGAGGCGCACACTGCGGGCAGCAGGCCCCTTGCCGATAATAATATCTAACGCAAAATCCTCCATCGCGGAGTAAAGAATCTCCTCCACGGTCTTGGATAAGCGATGAATTTCGTCAATAAAAAGTACATCATTCTCGCCTAAATTAGTGAGAATCGCCGCCAAATCACCCTGACGCTCAATCGCTGGGCCACTGGTCACGCGAATATTCACGTTCAGCTCATTGGCGATAATATTAGCCAGTGTAGTCTTGCCCAAGCCCGGCGGGCCAAAGAGCAGCACGTGGTCCAGCGCTTCGTGGCGCGCTGCCGCAGCCTTGATGAAGATGGACAGATTATCCTTCACCTGGCTTTGGCCAATATATTCATTTAAAAGCCGCGGACGCAGGCTGTATTGCCAGCCATCGGCTTCCTGCTCCGCCCCGGCAATAATTCTATCATCAAAGTCCAATTTACTGCTCCCTTCAGTAAACCTCTCAGTCAGCTCATAAACTCGCTGCCAGCTCCCCTTTGCCCCTAAAGGGATTAGCTCGACCAGCACGTTCTCACTGCGCTACGCTTGTGACAACGTGGGTCTTAGCGTCAAGGGGAGCCTCTCTCCTAAATTCAGCTTGATGGAAAGCTCCCCTTTGAAGGGTGCCTAGCTTGCGAGGCAGAGAGGTGCTACTTTACATTCAACAATACTTTATCTTTTCGCAAATAGCTTCAGCGCCTGGCGCAAAAGCTCCTCGCTCGGCAGCTTATCCGCATCGGGAATCTGCTTCAGTACTGGCATTATTTCGCTATTACTATAGCCCAGGGACTGCAACGCTTCCATAGCCTCTGCCACAGAACCACTGCCGCCTGCAGCCGCAGTTTCTACGAAATCGCTGCTGGCCTCGCCCGTAATAGCGCCCACCTTATCCTTCAGCTCGAGCAGCATGCGCTCCGCTGTCTTTTTGCCAATACCCGGCAGCTTCGTCAGCGTCTTGATATCACGGCTCTGCACTGCGAGATAGAAGCTCTCAGGCTTCACCGCGGACAAAATACCCAGCGCCATCTTCGGTCCGACACCGCTCACACCGAGCAAGAGCTCAAAGAGATCATAATACTCCTGACTCAAAAAGCCATATAATAAAATCGCATCCTCACGCACCGCCGTGTGTACCAAAACGCGTACCTGCGCGCCCAGCGCCAGCTGTGCCAGATGGGCAGAGGGCATAAAGACACGGTAGCCCACGCCACCCGTCGTTTCGATTAAGCAGTAGTCCAGGCCCAGATAGCCCACACTGCCCTTTAAAGAGCCAATCATTATCTTCCCTCCTGCCAGCGGCGTGTCGACGCCGTATTGAGTCCGCAAATCGCTGCTGCTAGCGCATCCGCCGTATCATCGGGCTTAATCTTCTCGCGAATATTCAGCAGATGCATGACCATATAAATCACCTGCTCCTTCGTCGCACTGCCAGAGCCCACGACACTGAGCTTAATCTGCATCGGTGTGAATTCCATCACCGGCAATCCTTTATTAGCTGCCGCTAAGAGAGCCACCCCGCGCGCCTGGCCTACAGGAATAGCCGTGGTGACATTGCGATTGAAAAAGAGCTTTTCAATACTCATAAAATCGGGATGAAAATGCTCGATAATATCGCTAATATCGTCATATATTTTTTTCAAGCGCAGCTCCGGCAACATATCCTTATCCGTGAGAATGGAGCCATAAAATACAGGACGCAGGCGATTGCCCGTCATATCCACCACCCCATAGCCACAGATGGCCGTGCCAGGGTCTATTCCTAAAACCAGCATCTAAAAAACCTCATATAAAACGAAAAGCAGACAAAACCTTGCCTGCTTTATACGTCAAAATATTATTCCTCGTCGTCTTCCGGCAAGTCAGCGTTGTGGTAAACGTCTTGAACGTCGTCCAGATCCTCCAGCACGTCCAGCATCTTTTGTACTCTTTCTGCATCTTCATCAGTCAGAGCAGCCATGGTGTCGGGAATCATGGTGATTTCAGCCATTTCAACTTCAATGCCTGCGTCAGCCAAAGCTTTTTCTACAGCATCAAAAGCTTCCGGAGCAGTTACGATTTCGAAGCCTTCTTCTTCGTTTTTAATATCTTCAGCACCAGCTTCCAGAGCGATCATCATCAGGTCGTCCTCTTCTACGCCGGTTTCCTTGCTAACTGCGAATACACCCTTTTGTTGGAACATGTAGCCTACGCAGCCGGTTGCACCCAGGTTGCCGCCGTATTTGCTGAATACGTGACGCACGTCTGCAGCAGTACGGTTACGGTTATCGGTCAGGCAGCTAACCATCATAGCTACGCCTGCAGGACCATAACCTTCGTAGGTAATCTCTTCAAAGCTTTGGCCTTCCAGAGCACCTGCACCCTTTTGGATAGCACGTTGAATGTTGTCCTTAGGAATGTTGTTAGCTTTAGCCTTGGACAGAGCCAGCTTCAGTTTCATATTACCAGTCGGGTCAGCGCCGCCCATACGAACTGCGATAGTAATCTCGCGGGAGATTTTAGTGGTAATCTTGCCGCGCAGAGCGTCTGCTTTACCCTTTTTATGTTTAATGTTTGCCCATTTAGAATGTCCTGACATACTTTAATTCCTCCAAACCTGTATTGATAAACATATCAATTTTAAATAACTAAAAAATAAACATTCACTGTATTATTTTACCACAACGCACGCTCATTTACAAGAAAAATTACCGCAAATAAATAAGTACTCGATGATAAAATGAGCAATTAGTTAATCAATAAGCGAATGATTGCGGCTTTTAGCGAATGAGTTGATGGTTCAATAGAAATCGAGACACTGTTTGAGCGACAGCGAGTTTGGCGAGATTTCGTTATTGAACCCAACGAAATGAGCGTCCAAAAGACGCACTGAGCGTTTGATAACTAATTGCGAATGTTATTACGTACAAAATGTTTAATAACTAATTGCGAATGTTATTACGTACAAAATGTTTGATAACTAATTACGAATGTTATTACGTACAAAATGTTTGATAACTAATTGCAAATATAATAATAATTAGTAAAATATCTTCTTAATACTATCGTAGTGCAAAAAGATTCCCTGCTTAGCCAGCTCCTCAATTTCCTTTACACTAGCCAGCTTCCACTCCAGCGCCTCATCTTGGCGAATCTTCACATCGCTCTCTACAAACGGCAACGTAAAGCGATAGCAATCCACAAAATAATTATCCCCTTCCCCAGGATTTTCACGATGATAGGTCACTAGCGGCTCCGCCTCAACACCGGACACATCCAGACCGGTCTCCTCCAGCACCTCACGGTTCACCGCCTCACGGGAGCTCTCGCCCGCCATAGCAGCACCACCCGGCACCTCCCACCAACCAGCAGCCCACGCCTTCGTCAGCACGCGACGCGTAATCAAAAAACGCCCATCCGTATGCTGCACCACGCCCAGCACCGTCAGATGATACTCTCCATCCTTCAGACACCAATCATTACGCTTCATCGTGCGCCCAGTCAACTGCTTCTTGCTATCATAAATATCCCAAAGCTCCATTTATTCCCCTCCATAATACTTATCCATATACCAAAAAATTAATTTCAACCCCAGCGTCATCGCCAGAAAAATACTACCACTATCATAATCAATATAGCCCAAGCGCAGACTATTAAGGCCCGTGATAAAAATCATATTTAACCATAAAAAGCCATAGAAGGCCAAAATCACCTGTACATACCAAGGCGGCTTCACCCGATGGTATAAATCCCCACCAGTATACCTTCTCTCTTGCTCGCGCTGGCGCTCATCCTGCTTAGCCTCCATAAGACCTCACCTCTAACAGAGCCCTCCTATCCACGTTCCAAGGCTTAGCCCACTGCACAAGCAAGCAGGCGTCCTAGAAAGCTCTTGCTCTATTATATCATAAGCCAAGACTTAGTGCACTAATTCACGCAACACCAAAACATACTCCAAAATAATTTTACAAATACTCTACAATATTCCACCCTAAAACAAGTAACTATACGTAAGCTTACAGAAATATCTTACAAAAAAGTCTCCAAAGCTCTAGCATCTAGTTACATTAAGGTCAAAATAGTGTATAATATATTTTAAGAAAACTCGCAGCTAAGTGAGGGATAGGTTATGCACGAAAAGGAAAACACCACTAATAACACCGCCAGCAGTGCGGATAAAATTCTCAAAGCAGCTACCATGCTCTTTAGTCAAGAAAACTTTAGCGCTGTCTCCATCAAACAAATTGCCGCCATGAGCGGTGTTAATAGCGCTCTTATTTCCTATTACTTCGGTGGCAAAAAGAACCTCTATCAGGAGGTTCTCTACACTGAGGCCGATAAATTTCTCAAGCTGCAGGATAAAATTAGAGCACTGCCAGACTCACCTCTTGTTAAACTGCGCAAATACGTGGACAATATTGCCGAAATGCAGCTGGATGCGCCCTACAAGTTTCATCTCATCTATCGCGAGCTGTTAAGCCCCCAGCCCATGTTCGAAAACTACGTCAAAAATCGCCTTTACAAAATTCACCAATTCATGAGTGAGCTTGTCAACGAAGCCATTGCCTGCGGCGAAATAAAAACTAATATTAAACCGACCCATGTAGCCTTCACCCTCGAGGGCATCATCATGTTCTTCTTCCTTACCCAAGGTCAAATTCGCCAAATCGGCAACTTCGACCAACGCGCCGAGACCGCCTACCTAATGGAAGCACTGGACTCGTATTTAGAGTCGTTGAGTAAGTAAATAATTCCTTAACCGTCTCCCGTGCCAGCTTCCTTTTAATTGAGCAAATTATAATATCTCGTAATGAATCTCAGTTGACTGAAGAGATATATAATTTGCGAACAAGCTAGCAAAAAAGCCTCCGCATTAAGCGGAGGCTTGATTTTTTATATCAACTTTTAAGAACGCGGAGAATGCGCTAGATGCGAGGCGCGGCGACGACGGCGTATAATTAATACTCCTAGGAGTCGCGCTGAAGCAGATGGCGTATTATACGCGTTCTTTCAACATATCAGCTGCCGCACACAGCGCAACAACCATAGCCGAAGGTCTCGGAGGACACCCCGGCACCGCAATATCCACCGGCACCACATCCGCAGCCTTGCCCACAATCGCATACGTAGAGCCATACGTAGCACCACCTGCAGCACATGCACCGCACGCCATCACCAGGCGAGGCTCAGGCATAGCCGCATACGTCATGCGCAGTGCCTGCTCCAGATTACGCGTTACCACACCCGTCACCATAATCATATCCGCATGACGAGGAGAAGCCACAAACGCAATACCATAACGATGCAAATCATACACAGGATTACTCGTAGCGCCCATCTCAAAATCACAGGCATTGCAGCTGCCCGCATCCACATGGCGCACATGCAAACTACGCCCCAGCTTCGCCGTCACCGCATTACTTACCTGCACCTGACTATCAACGAGAAGCTCAGCCAAAGACTCCTTATTGCTATGAGTCAGAGCCTTTGCTCCACACGCCTCCACACACTTACCGCAGAAGAGACATTTTTTATAATCAATGCTCGGCTTGCCACCAGCCACACTCAGCGCCCCCACAGGACACGCTGCTGCGCAAGCACCACAGCCATTGCAATCGCCATTGCAAACCAGCTCACCACGCATACGCTTGTGACCAGTAGTATCGATATCCTCCGTGGCAATCTTGCCAGCTAAAATTGCTTCCAATAGCTTTAACATGTTGCCACCTCCTTAACGATCAATACATGCATAGCACAACTCAAAGCTCTTGTTAATCAGCGGGAAGTCAGGGATAATATCACCATGCACCGCAACCGTCAGCGCCGGCCAGTTCGGATATGAAGCACTGCGGATAAAACTGCGGTCAATACGACCCTCTGCGTCCAGCATCAGCCAGTGAATATTATCACCGCGCGGAGACTCACTAATGCCCCAGCTGCCCTTGAGCGTACGTAGCTCGCCCAAGTCAACCTTCAGCACAACCTCCGCATTACGACGCAGCTTGCTAATAACTTGGCGCACCAGCTTCAGGCTCTCGCGCACCTCGCCTACGCGCACCTTAATGCGCGCTTCTACGTCACCACTCGTCTCAGTCACAACGTCGAAGTCAAGCTCATCATAAATGCCAAAGCCCATATCCTTGCGACTATCACGCGCTACACCGCTCGCACGTGCGCCCACGCCGACCATCGCAAGGTCAAAGGCCGTATTCTCGCGAACGATACCAGTAGAACAAATACGGTTCACAAAATTAGCCTGCTCCCACATGATATGCACCATGTCGGCATAGACCTTCTCCACTTCTTTCAACACATCGAGAATTTCCTCGCACTGCTTCTCCTCGATATCCATCGTTACGCCGCCGGGAATCACGAGGCCACGCAGGAAACGATTGCCGCTAATCAGCTCATTCAGCTGCTGCAGATATTCCTTCATGCGCGCACCCTGGCTGATAATCGGGGAAAAGCCCACACCAGCGCAGATATTGCCCGTATCACCCACATGGTTATAGAGACGCTCCATCTCCAATGCCAGCGTACGAATGAGCCAAGCGCGGTACGGCACCTCGGCGTCACTAAGCTTTTCCACCGCCTGGCAGAAGCTCAGCGTATTAGCCACGCTGCACGCGCCACAAATGCGCTCAATAATCGGCATAGCCTCAAGCGGAGTCTTGCCTTCCAAAGCCTTCTCAATGCCGCGATGCGTAAAGAACAGCTTCGCATCCAGCTGCAGCATAGCTTCGCCTGCCTGGCTGAAGCGGAAATGACCGGGCTCAATAATACCAGCATGAATAGGTCCAACAGGTACCTCAAAGAGGCCCTCGCCTTGGGAGGTCATCATCTCGTACTCGCGATGGCCATGACATTGGCAGTCTACGGGCACATCCTTGCGCAGAGGATGGAAGTCCTCTGGAAAGGAATCGTGCAGCACCAGCGGACGCAGGTCGGGATGACCCTCGGGCATAAAGCCGAACATATCGTGCAGCTCGCGCTCATACCAAGCTGCAGCAGGCAGCAAGGTCGTGAGGCAGGGATAATTCAGCGGCCCCTCAGCAGGGAACTCCGCCTTTAAAACATCTAAATCACGCTTATCCGCGTTATAAAACAAGCAATAAATGGCATAGCCACCGCCGCGCAGCGTTTCGTCAGCGCCAAACATAGCTGCCAGAGGGCGCTTGCCCCCATCGCTGCAGATATTAGCAGCACCACGCAAATTTTCGGGTTTTACCAGCATAGCATCAGCCTCCTATTACACGCACAGCATGGTTCAACAGATTGTTGAGCCAGGGGAAATTTTGAAAGCTTGCACCCACAAGGCAGGTGAAGAACAGCAGTGCCGCCAGCACCGGCACATCAATTACGCCCAGCAGGTCACCCAGGGGCTGACGCTTCACATTTGCCGTGTCGCAAAGCATACGCATGCCATGGTACAGAATACCGATGAGCACGCCTGCCAGGAGCACGATGAGCAAGCTGCCTGCTACCCAATGACCCTCTTTAAACAGAGCGGACATAATGTAAAATTTACTGAAGAACAGACCCATCGGCGGCAGGCCCAGAATGCCCAGCATACCAGTCAACCAGAAGGTTGCCGTATGCGGCACAGCCTTAATCATGCCATGAATACGCATCATATTACGGGTCTGGTACTCCTGAATAATGGTACCAGCAATATAGAAGAGCACGAATTTAATCATCGCATGGCTATACATATGCAGCATCACAGCCTTGATGGACAGAGCGGAGAAAGCCGCAATACCAGCGACCATAATGCCGATATTTTCCATGGAGGAATAAGCCAGAATACGCTTTACATCGCGCTGTACAACTACGAAGGGCACAGCCACTGCTACCGTCAGTACAGCAAAGAAGAGCAGCATACTGCTCATCATCTCCACGCCTGCAGTTGGCAGCAGGATCACGAGATTGCGCAGCAATACGTAAATTGCGCAGCTGCAGAGCGCGCCACTGAGCATACCACTAGTCAGGGAAGGAGCCTCGGCATAAGCATCGGGCAGCCAGGTGTGCATGGGAGCCATGCCAGCCTTAGTGCCGTAGCCGATTACGAGAAAAAGCAGTGCCAGCTTCGTCAAGCTCGGGTCGAGCTGCGTAGCATGCGCATGCAGATAAACCCAGCTCAACGCATTCTCACTGCCCAGAGCTGCGATTTGCGCATAATAGAGCACCAGTGTACCCAACAGCGCCAAGCAAATGCCTACGGTGCAAACCATGATGTATTTCCAGGTAGCCTCCAGCGCAGCACGGGTAAACTTGAATGAAATCAAGAGGGCGGAAATCAAGGTCGTAGCCTCAATAGCAACCCACATCAAGCCCAGATTCTTGACTAAAAGCACGATGAACATCGTCCAGCAGAAGAACTGCATTAAGGCAAAATAACGACCAGTCTGCAGCTGCTCGCCCTTCAGCACACCACAGCGCTCCTCACGGGTCAGGTAGCTGCGCGCCGTCCAGCTCGCTGCTACATAGAGAGTAGTGATAATCAGCACCACCCACAGACTCAGGGCATCCACATAGAAATAGTCGTCCACGTAGGGCTGTGCCGGATTAAATTTGGAAGCCATCAGGCCCACACTCACGCCCACAGCAGTCGCTGTCAGACGGTGTAGCCAATGCAACACATTATTAGAAAATTTGCCTGTCAAAGCTAAAAGTGCGCACACAGGCGGCAGGCATAAGAGTAATAAAATATATTCTAACATCTTCCACCTAACCTTTCAGCTTATCCAAAACATTTGTATCCGTCGTTCTGAAGGACAGACGCAGACGGGAGGTCAAAATTACTAGAATTACTACTGCAATCAGCACATCGAGGAAAATACCCAGCTCGATAATCAAGGGCAGGCCCTCGGTCATGATCAGGCCTAAGAGATAGATACCATTTTCCATGGTAATCAAGCCAATCATTTGCATAATTGCGCGACTACGCATAACAATGAGGGTCAAGCCAGTCATAATCATGAACATAGAGGTTGCGAGAATATCCCTAGCCTCCTCTGCCTGGGGCAGCAGGCCATCGATGACCATATAGCCCAGTGCTAGGCTGCAGGCAGCAACAGCCGTGGAGTAATTGACATTGATATCGCTGACAATCTCGCGTTCATCACGCAGACCCTTAACCGTTTTCAAAATAGCGTAGGGAATGAAGAGCACCTTAACCGCAATGGTCAAGAGGCCCGGCAGCCAACCATGCAGGCCGCCGCCATGGCTGAGGCCAATCACGAGGCAGGCTGCAGCGATTAAAGCAGACTGCACAGCCAGGCACAGCGTCGCACGGCGCAGCTCCATAAATCTCGTCTGCAGGAAGACGATAAACATTAAACTAACTACTAAATATTCCATCGTCTACCTCCTTACTGAGCCACAATCGCCAAAAGCAGCATCAAAGCAGCGGCTGCCAGATACACACGCACCTTAAACAGACGCATTTTATTATTCAAAGTTTCAACCACGCCCACAGCCACAGCACTCAGCAGCACCTTCAGTACTACCGGCAGGTTCAGCGGCAAATAAAGCATGGAGAAAAGCAGCAGGAAAATGAGGAGCTTCAGCTGGCTTGCCCAGTGAATCAGCGCCAAGAGACGACCGGAATACTCCAGCGTCATGCATTCGTGAATCATCGTCAGCTCCAAGTGAGTATCGGGGTTATCCACAGGAATGCGGCTATTTTCTGCCAGCATTACGAGGAAGAACGCGATACAGGTCAACACGCCTGCTACCGTCAGGTTCACTTCATCAAAGCGCAGTGCCATGCCGCCCAAAGTCGTGCTACCGGTGTGCAGCACATTGGAGAGAATTGCCAGCATAATCACCGGCTCTACAAAGGCTGCAATGTAAACCTCACGGCTGCCACCCATGCCACCGAAGGCAGTTGCCGCATCCATGGAGGATACAGCCATGAAGAAGCGACCTAAAGCCATGATGTAGACGAAAACGAAAACATCACCAAAGCCAGCCTTGCCTCCGAGGAAATTCGGCAGCATGCACGCCGCTGCTAAGGTCGTAACGAAGTACACGCAGGGCGCCATTTTAAAGAGCGCGCTGGTATAGGGAGTAACCATGGTCGGCTTACCCCACCATTTTTTAATATCGTAATATTCTTGGAAAATGCTGGAGCCAATGCGATTTTGCAAATTGGCCTTAACCTTTTTAACAATGCCGGTAATCACAGGCGCAATAATTAATAAAATCACTGCCTGCACCAGGCACAGGGCGAGGCTTTGTAAATCATTCATTAAATTCATCATTTATAAAGCGCCCCCCATACTAAAACTAACACCATAGCCGCCATAACATAGGATACATAGAGACGGACACTGCCCTGCTGCAAACGACGCAGCAGCGCGGAAATGCCTACAAAACGCTTCTGCAGCGGTTGGTAGAGCTTTTCGGTAACCATATCAGGAATCTCCAGCTTATAGGAGAGCTGGCGACCAAAATATGCGTGATCCTTGCGCATGTAGGTCACCTGACGCTTCGGCTTCAGCATATAGTCAAAGGCACGGCGTACGGGCTTACTAAAGCCTGTAGCGGAGTATTGCTGACGCTCTGTAGGATAGGTACCACAGTTCCAGGTCACATTTTCTTCGACGAAAACATTAGCCACGCTCAGATAAATTACAACGCCAATAATAGCGATGAGAATTAAAAGCAGAATCGGGTTAAACACAGCCAGCGTGCCCGTACCTGCCCAGGTCAGCATCAGCTCACGCGCGGCAAACTCACCACTTACGCCCAAAGCACTGCAAATAGTTTGCACCACGGGCACAGGGTAAAGACCGCAAGCAATAACCAGCACGGAGGACAGGCCCATCGCCGTCAACATAAAGCAATCGGACTCATGTGCATGCTCCACCAGCTCGCTACGCGCACGGCCCAGGAAGGCAATGCCATAGAAGCGGACAAAGCAACCCAGCGCCAGTGCTCCTGTAAAGCCCAGGAGAATGAAGCACAGTGCTACCCACAGACGAGTTGCCTGCGCTGTATTCATCGTAACAGTGGTGATGAAGCTCTGCAGCACCAGCCATTCGCCAGTGAAGCCATTGGTCAGCGGAATCGCAGCCAGTGCTAAGGAGCCGATAAGAGTAAAGAGCGCTGTATAAGGCATCTTCTTAGCCAGGCCACCAAAGAGCTCCAGATTTTTGCTACCGGTACCATGCATAATACTACCGGCACTCATGAACATCAGCACCTTCATAATGCTATGGTTAAAGGCATGCACTAAAGCAGCCACGAAGCCCAGCACATACCAGTTGCCACCGGCCAGCACCTTCAGCAGCATACCGCAGCCAAAGGCCGCGAAAATTACGCCCATATTTTCCACGGAGGAATATGCAAGCACGCGTTTAATATCGGTTTCCATCTGTGCATAGAGCACGCCCAGAAAGGCGCTCACTGCGCCCACCACCATGACAATGATGCACCACCAGTAGTTCCAGGTCGGCAGGAAGCTGAACATGAAGCGACCAAAGCCATAGAGCGCAATCTTCAGCATGACGCCACTCATCAGCGCAGAAACATGGCTCGGAGCTGCAGGATGGGCATTGGGCAACCATACATGCAGGGGTACGAGGCCTGCCTTCAGCGCAAAGCCGATAAACGCAGTAGCAAACACGGCGTGCTGCCAGTTGCCCACCAGCTTATTCTGCGCCATAGCAGCAAAGCTGAAGTTCGCACTAGCAGAGCCAGTCAGCAAGAAAGCAATCATAATCGCTGCCGTACCTACTGAGGTCATAACCAGATATTGGTACGCAGCCGTCCAGGTCGCACGCTTCTCGGATTCATGGTTAACCAGCATAAAGGAGGCTACGGCCATGATTTCCCAGAAGAGCAGGAAGCTGAAGCCATCACCGGCCAGCAGCACCAGCACCATGGACATAATAAACAGATTCCACATACCGCCCAACAGACGCAGGCGGCTGCCCTCATAGCTCTGGGCATAGCCTAAAGCATACAGGCTTGTAATTACGCCAGCGATACCGGTCAGCAGCAAAAAGATGGCACTCCAGCTATCGCAGGACAATGAATAAGAGCCCCAGCTCAAGGGTTCCACTGTGGCTCCGGCCAATACCAGCGCCGCTTGATAGCCCACCAGACCGCTGCCGATTAAAGCAGCGATATTGCTGAGCCAATGGGCAGCACGCTGCAGGCCATGGGGAAAGAACAACGTCAAAATACCGATGCCATAGCAGGCAACGGCCAGCATAAAGCTTTCCATTTCCTCACCTACACTTTCCAAAAATTTAACAGCATTTTCACAACTTCACATTTTTGACAAGCAAATATTATACCATATTTTCTTCTCCTAGGGAATACGCTAAGCCCTGATTTTACCTAGATTTAGCCATAAAAATCTGCTGTAGAATTCACAAACATGTCGCTTGACGCTTTCAAAGCTTTGCGCATATAATTTAATTGAACGATTAAATATTTTTGGCGGCTTTGTTTTTCATACAAACGTAAACTTCAAGCAAGGTGGTGAGCCTTTAATGCATACCTTCTGGACTAATCCTACTAACCAAAAAAAGCTCCTTTATGCAGGAGCAGCCTGCCTTATTCTCCTCGGCAGCTATACCCTATATAGTCAGATTACAAAACAGCCCCCAGTGGTGAAAAGCATTCCCCTCGTGCGTACTATCACCGTAGGCGAAATGGCAGGCGCCACTGCCAGCATTTATCCTGGTGAGGTGCGCGGACGCTACGAAAGCCAGCTCGCCTTTCAGGTAGCAGGCAAAATCAACGCACGCCTCGTTAATGTCGGCGACCGCGTTACCGCAGGGCAAGTGCTGCTTACGCTCGACCCCAAGGACGTAAATCAAAGCGTTGAGTCCAGTACAGCCCAGCTCGCTAGCGCGCAAGCTAATTTTAAGCTCGCAGCGGACAATGCCCAGCGCTACAACACCTTATATTCCCAGGGTGCCGTCAGTGAGGCAATCCGCGACCAATATAACACCCAGCTCGAGGCTGCAAGCGCCACGCTGCGTCAAGCCCAGGCCCAAGCTAATATTAGCACGCATCAGCTCGGCTATACCCAGCTTGTAAGCGACGTAGATGGCGTCATCAGCGCCATTAATGGCGAGGCGGGGCAAATTGTTGCCGCCGGCACTCCCATGGCCACAGTAGTACGCGCAGGCGAACGTGAGGTGCAGATTAACGTACCCGAGGGCGCTCCAGTACGCGTAGGTCAACAAGCAAAGATTAGCTTTTGGGCTCTCGCCGGCGTCACTGCCACTGGCCAAGTGCGTGAAATCGCCCCCATGGCCGACAGTATCACCCGTACCTATAAGGTCTGCGTGGCTGTGCCTGATTTGCCTCAGGCAGCGAAGCTCGGCATGACGGCGAAGGTGGAGCTGCTCAAAGAAAGCATTGTGTCACAAAGCGCACACTTCGTGCTGCCCACTGCTGCTCTCTATCAGGTAAATAACAAAACTCAGGTCTGGCTTGTCCAAGAAAACAAAGCGCAGCTCGTTGATGTCACAATCGCAGGCTACAATGGTAACAATGTCATTATTACCCAGGGTCTCAAAAATGGCGACAGAGTTATCACTGCAGGTCTAACGAAGCTCACACCTAATCAGGAGGTTCGTCTAGAGGACGCACCTAGAGATGCTAACGCTACTAAAGGCGGTGAGTAAGGATGCTTAACTGGGATAAAAAGCAACAAGGCTCCGAAACCTCGCAAAAGGAACAAAGTGCAGCTTCAAAGCACAGCTCCTCTCGTCCAAACCAAAACAGCAGCACAAACTGGGCTGCCTGGTCCATTGCGCATAAGCAGCTTGTTTATTTTCTCGCCTTTCTCGTGCTCGTCATGGGCCTCTATGCCTTTAAAGCACTCGGGCGCAGTGAGGACCCCTCCTTTGCCGTCAAGCAGATGGTTATCTCCGCTGCCTGGCCCGGTGCCAACGCCAAGGAGGTGGAGCAGCACCTGACGAATACGATTGAAAAAGAGGTGCAGAACCTGCCGCAAATTGATAAGATTACCAGCTACTCTAGGCCCGGCGTCTGCGTCATCACGGTGGCGCTAAAGGATGAGGTTACGGGTAATCTCGTGCGTCAGCGCTGGCTGGAGCTGCGCAATATCGTCAACGATGCGGCTAGCAAGCTACCCACTGGCACCTATGGTCCCTATTATAATGACCGCTTTGACGATGTTTATGGTAATATCTATGCCCTGACGGGTACTGCCAATGGCTTTAGCTATGAGGATATGCGTCAGTACGCGGAAAAAATTAAGCTCGCTTTCTATGCTCTGCCCGATGTAAAAAAGGTGGAGCTGGTCGGCGTGCAGCCGGAGAAAATCTTTGTCGAAATGGAAACGGACAAGCTCTCGCGCCTAGGACTTGATTTAAACACTATCGCCAGTATGATCAAAGCCCAAACTGCTATGACTCCCTCCGGCATGGTGGAGACGGATACGGCTAACACTTATCTGCGGCTTACGGGCTCGCCCGATAGCGTAGAGCAGCTGTCCTCCCTGCCTATTAACGCTAATGGCAGAGTCTTTCGCCTCAGCGATATTGCGAAAATTAGCCGCGGCTATGCCGATCCGCCCGAATCGCTGATGTATTTTAACGGTCAGCCCGCCGTGGGCATTGCCCTCTCCATGGAGGATGGCGGCAATAATATTCAGCTGGGCGAAAATCTTGCCCGAGAAATAGAAAAAATAAAAAAAGAGCTTCCACTAGGCCTCGAGCTACATCAGGTAGCTAATCAGCCCGAGGTAGTTAAAAGCTCCATTAGTGAGTTTAGTCAAAGCCTTTATGAGGCCATTATCATTGTATTGGCGGTGAGCCTCTTTAGTCTGGGGCGACGCAGCGGCTATGTCATTTCCTGCTGCATTCCTCTGATTCTCCTAGGCTCCTTTGCAGCCATGTTTGCCCTAGGTATCGACCTGCATAAGGTCTCGTTGGGCGCGCTCGTTATCTCGCTCGGCATGCTCGTAGATGACGCCATTGTGGTGGTGGAACTCATGGAGGTCAAAATGAGCGAAGGTATGGAGCGCAAGGAGGCAGCCTCCTACGCCTTCCGCACCTGCGGCAAGCCCCTACTCACAGGCACGGTCATCACCTGTCTTGGCTTTATGCCCATCGCCTTTTCTGATGCTGCGGCGTCGGAGTTCGCCTATAGCCTTTTCCCCGTAATGAGTGTAACGCTGCTTTTAAGCTGGCTCGTGTCGGCCACCTTGGCACCCGTGCTAGGCTATGAGTGGATTCGCCCCACGGTGATCAAGGCCGATAGCTACGACAGCTTTTTCTATCGCGAATTCCGAAGGCTTTTACAGTGGTCGCTCGCGCACAGAGCTCTCATTATCGGCGCTACGGTAGCACTACTCGCGCTTTCCACTTATATGCTACGCTTCGTTAGTCAGGAATTTTTCCCGGCCAGCGTGCGTCCTGAGATTCTCGTCGAGCTTAACCTGCCGGAGGGTAGCTCCATTAAGGCTACGGACCAGGCAGCGCAGAAGCTGACGAATTTAATTAAAAATGATCAGGACCTCGACCATGTTTCAACTTATGTGGGCAAGAGTGCGCCCCGCTTCGTCCTCGTTATCGACCCCGTCCAACCGCGCGATAATTATGCGCAGCTAGTGGTAGTAGCGAAGGATGTGGAAGCCCGCAAACGCTTAGAAAAGCGTATTAATGAGCTCGCTGCAAGCCAGCTGCCCGAGGCAATCACCTACTCCCGCAGCATTCCGCTCGGTCCGCCTGCTCCCTATCCTGTGATGCTGCGCGTCAGTGGCAATAATGCTACCCAGGTGAAGGAGTACGCGCAAAAGGTGCGCGAGGTCATGGCAGCGCATCCCTATGTTACGATGACACGCCTAGACTGGCTCGAGCAGACGAATGCAGTAAAGCTTACGGTTGATAATGATAAGCTTTTGCAGCAGGGCATTACCCGCCAAACGGTTGCCACAGCGCTGCAGGCCCAGGTTAGCGGCTATACGGCGGCTACGTATCTAGAAGGGGATCAGGAGATTGGCATCGTCTTCCGTCTCACTCCGACTGAGCGTACTGCTATTGGTCAGCTGGAAAATATCGCCATCCCTACAAGTCACGGTGCTGTGCCCCTGTCCCAGCTCGCGCGTGTGGAATATACGAACGAGGATAATATGATTTGGCGTCGCAATCTGCGCCCCACGATTACGGTTAATGGTGGCCTCGTAGAGGGCGTGACGGGAAACGACGTGACGCAGGAGCTCTATGACCAGCTGGCAGAGCTGCGCCAGAATTTGCCCGCCGGTATGAGTATTGAAATCGGTGGCTCGCTGGAGGATAGCAAGAAGACCTTCAATTATCTGATGAAGCCCGTGCCCCTGATGGTCGTGCTGATTATGCTTCTCATCATGCTGCAGCTGCAGGATATCAGAAAGCTCATCGTCATCATGCTCACGGCACCCATGGGCATTATTGGCGTTATTTTCGGGCTACTACTCTTCAACTCCACGCTGGGCTTCATGGCGGAGCTAGGCATTCTGGCGCTCACGGGCACGATTATCCGCAATAGCATGGTCATCGTGGACCAGATTCAGCAACATCTGGACGCAGGTATGTCGCCCAGTGCTGCGATTATAGAATCAGCCATCGTGCGCTTCCGCCCCATTATGCTCGCCGCCTTCACGACGATTCTGGGCCTCATCCCCATGTTCGCCAGCCAGTTCTGGAACGCTATGGCAGTGGCCATCGCCTGCGGTCTGATGGGAGCCACCTTGCTAACGCTGGTAGTACTCCCTGTGCTCTATGCGGTAGTGTTTAGAGTAAAATGAATAGAGATATGCGAAAAGGGCAGGAGTAATCCTGCCCTATCTTTTTAGGATGATTTTTACGCCCTTCCACAACAGGGTAAGAGCATAGTTATTATTCTTGATATTTCGCAGCTTATCCTTCAGCCTACACTTCCAGCCCCAATCGCCATATTTTTCAGCTACGTAAGCATAGCCATGCTGCTCATAATCCTCAGCAAAGGCAGCACTCAAGGGATGCCTTGCAGTAGGCTGGCGCAGATTAGGCTGCAAACAGAGCTCTAACTCAGCTTGCACACAATGTATACTATCTTGGATGGCAGCAAAAATCTCTTTGCCCTTGTATGTATTAACGAGCACCAAGGATGTTCCCTTATTATCAGGATAAAAATTCGGCACCGCCTTTTCCCAGCCCCAGAAATCGCCTATGGTGATATCGCCAGGTCTCACTGTATTGGCAAAGGGGCAAGCACTACAGGAGTGCCTAAACAGCAGCTCCTGATAAAAGCTATTTCCATAGGTGTAAACCGTACTATCCTGAGCATAGCGATATGTAGCAGTACCTGTATTCCAGCCGAAGCTTGCCTTATCCCTAAACTTAACCGTAACGATTTTGCTTCCCTGACGTGCTTCTAAATAAGCCAGATAATCGCGCCAATAAAAGGGACTGGGCACACCATGGCAGACCATATCCACTAAAATAAGCTTTTCCATATCAGCATGAGCTAGCTGTAGGAAGGACCTTAGCCCGGCTACCTGACAGGGAGTTCCTGTAAAAAGAACTGTCAAGCCTGACTGTAAATCCTGCTTTACCTGAGCAAAAATATTACTCAAATCACTTTGAACATATTTACTACCCCTAAATTCATCCCGCTCCTCCTTAGTGATGGCGCGCTTATGCACAACACGAAAATGCTCCGTATAACCAGCACCATAAACAGAGCCACCTAAAGCAAACACATAATCCGATAAAGCTATGAACATTGCTCCACTTTGACTGCGCTTCAGCTCCAGTATATCTCGATGGCGCGCAGCATAGGCCAAAGGCTCGCCCAAATTTTCCGTTCGGTCATAATCCTTCTTAAAGGCACATACCCTTTGACAAAGGCCACATTGAATGCATTTAGTAGCATCGATTTGCGGATAAACAAAGCCTAAAGCATCTGGCTGCATAGTTATAGCCTGCTTGGGACAAATATTCATGCAGGCACTGCAGCCACAGCAATCCTGCTCATTTTGAAAAAGTACTACTTTTTCCATCTTACTACTTCCTTAGTCGTAAAAGTCTTGTGATAATCAAGCTTAAAGTCTCTCTTTGCCAGAAATACGCATATCCTAATGCTATTGCAGTAGCATAGCACAGAACTGCCCCTGCATAGAGACACCAGCTAAAGAGATTTCCTATTTCTACCTCAAGATACTGGCAGGGCACATAAATAGTTAGTAAAATCACAAGTAATAGCCCTAAGCGCAGAAAGGTTGTGCGTGGGCTAATCTGTAATAAACGTCGAGGGATAAAAATCGCTAAATCGATATCACGATAAAGATTCGAAAGAATGCTCCCCCAGACAATGCCATAGAGGCCAAATTTAGCTCCCAGAAGCATGCCGCCTAAGAGTAAAATACCAGCCTGAAGCGTGGACTGATTTCTCGTTTCCCGATACCAGCCTGCAGAAATAACTAGCATTCCCTGAGGTGTTTTAATATTATAGAGCAAACCATTAAGTACCATAAGAAAGCCTAAAAGCGGCATATTATAGTCAATATCATGCACATTCTGAGTATAGATTTGCACAAAGGGCATGATGGTGATAAAAGCCACTGCATAGGCCACGGTAATCAATAAATAATAGCTCAGCTCAAACTCATTATAGGCTTTTTTTAGCGTCTCACGCTCCCCTCGAGCAATTAAATCGCCAAAGGAAGCTGCCAAGCCACTGATAAAGATACCCAAAAGGGAATTGAGCCCGCTGAGAATTAAATTATACACCGCATACACGCTAACCAGCTTTAAATTCGTAAACAGTGTCGCTAGAACGATGGGACCGCCATTTTGGACAACGCCTAAAATTTGCAGATACATGGCATCCCAATGCTTATGGAGCTGCTCAGCTGCCGGCGCAACGCTATAATCAAGGTACCTATAATGCTGCCGCACATATCCATAAAGGAGTGCAGTCCGCAAAAACACTGCTAAGAGGGCCACTCCGCGAATAATCACAATATTAATGGCAAAATAGGCCAGGCTAGCGATAATAAGTGTATTAAGAATTATCGCAATCGTCGAGGCTAAGGAGATGACATAGGTCTTCTGGTCAGCCGTTAACAGGGCTCGATACTTCGCTAACGTAAAAAACTCCAGTGCTCCAGAAACACCCAGAATAGCCACGAGCAAAGCCACCTCAACAGTATTGAGCGACTCCACCGCCACTAGCGCAGGATAAAGCGGAGCTAAGCCCAGGGTCAGAGCCACGAAGATATAGCCTGCTCTATTATAAAAATTTTTCGTAGCTACAAGTATGCCGTTAATAAGCGGGATATTGCGTTCCGCTAAAGGCTTATAAAGAGCCCAGGTTACAGCGCCTGCAATGCCTGCTTCGAGCAGATTGAAATAAGCTATAAATTGAGAGATAGAGGAGATAAGTCCATTAATCTCGGAGCCATAGGTGGTCATGATGATGCGCGGCACAATAAAGCCCGCCACCATGGTCACGGCATTCATTAAAGCAGTGCTGGCAGAGTTTTTAAGAAAGATGCTTGTTCTACTCATGCTGCATCAGCGCTCTTTCTAAAAATGCTCTAGACCTTGCCCGCTCCACTGCCAGTCTAGCATTAGCATTGGTAAAATCTATGGGCGCATACAGCTCTTCCAGTCGATAATCGCGAACAACTCTCTGCTCTAGTCCCAATATTTTCAGGATGCTCTCAATGCGGGAGTTCACGCCCCCATCCTTAGCATTATCCAATTCTACCAGGAACCTTTTATTGAAATTAATGGCAAAAATTGTGCCATGGAAGGAGGTTGTCAGCACATATTCAGCTTGTAGCAGATAATATACAAAATCTGCAGGATCTGCGCAATAGCCCACCCTATTGCCATAGACTGCCCTAGCTCTGGGGTTAAGATTAATTATTTCTAAGCCTGTTTCCCTCTGCAATTTTTTAGCCATGTCTATGAGCTTAGGTGCCATGCGCACATTATAAATAACAATATATTTTTTCTCATCCCTGTGCTGCAGGAGATTCTGCCAGTCCTCCTGCTTGAGTAATAACGTGGGATCCAGCGTAACCTCCGCTTCGCAGCCCAGCAGCTCTCTAAGGATTTTTTGCCCCTGCACCTCGCGTACGCTTAAGGCCGCATAATTACTGAGCAGCTCTTGATATTGACCTCGCAGTGCCTCAGGCAGCTCCGCCCTACCGAAGCTAGCCGCATAGGATATCCTCTTCTCCGGTGCTACAAAATCCAGCAGATAGCGCATATCCTGCTGCGTAATTTGCCAATTCCAGACCTGGTCACTACCTGTAATTACGTAATCATAGGTAGAGGCTAATTTTTGCAATTGGGCAGTAGTATATGCCGGAGCACTCACTGGTAAATATTGCTTTTCAAAGCTCTGAAATTTTCTCTTTTTTTGCTGAAATAAAGGTGCTGTAAAAAGCGTCCTCAGCATGGCTCTGACGCCATCCGAGGTCTGCACGAGCTTATAATCTGACTCCAGCTTTTGCGAACGATAATTGATAATCTCCGCCTGCACGCCCAGCTTCTCTAAAGCTTTGCACAGCGCATAGGTTTGGAGCACAGCACCGTAATTAATGGCCTGATGAAAGGTGATGATGCCTACTTTCATAATTCTAGGGCCTCACTTTTATTCTTATTTGTTTCTGTGGCAGCATAGAGCAAGCCTAAGACAATCCACAAACAATGATTAGCAGAAAATACCGTACTCATACCGCCTGCCAAAATTCCCATTAGCGCAATTAAGAGCGCAATAATCCCCTGCTCCTCGCCAGCTAGCTTCAGCTTACGCAGGGCTCTATATATGGCATAGGCAATAGGCACGAGGGATAATACTAAACCAACTATGCCAAACTCCGCAAATTTTGCTGCGTATTCACAAACAATGGGGATGGGGGCTCCAAGAACGCCAAGTTGCTTAATCCGCAGCAATCTTTGCTGTACCTCATGGTCTTCAAGCTCAGCTGCCGTAAATTTGTGCATCATATAACCTGCTGTAAGCCCTTTACCCACTCCGAAAACAGGATGCTCAGCACCGACTCGGCAGGCTGCTTTAATATAGGCATAGCGAGGCACATTACTTCGCCTATCAGCAGAGGCTATAGAGACTACATTATCATCTAGGTAATTCGTTAACTGCTTCAAGCTTAAGGAGCTACTCTTAGCCTTTGCCACATTTACCTGCGTACTCATATCTGCTCTAGGCCGCACAAAGACATGTGTCTCCTTGATCATGATATTCTCCACAAAATACACGGAGCACAGAAAGGCTAGCATAGTACAGGTTAAAACCCAAGCTCCGCCTTTAAGAGTATTTTTACGATGATAAAAAAGTATACATAACCCTAAAAGTAGCAATTCCCCTAGCAGCAACGCAACACTGGTTCTCGCCTTCGTTAAAAAGGTAAAGAAGGTAAAGCTCGTTGTTAACACTATGAAGAAAGGCTTACGCTTTACCTCACCCAGTAACACATACCATAAAAATGGCAGAGCAAAGGCCGCATATAATCCAAAGAAGGAGGGCTCTGCAAAGACGGACCTAAGCTGGGGCAGCTCCAATAGCAAAGCAGGCCAACCATAGGCACTATTGCGCTCATTGATGCTTAGGAAGAACGGAGTAATGTGCACCAGCACTTCCCGCGCCCAGGTACTACCTGCAAGGTAGATAGTTTCGATAACGCTAAAACCGCAGGCGATTAATAAGGACGCAGTCATGCCACCTATTAACACTTTTAAACCACGCTGCCAGTCGCTCCTATACCAGCAATAAAGCATATAGGCAGTGCCAAAATTATAAAAAGCATCCATTAGCACATTTTTGACAGGCCTGGCAACCATCCAAAAGCTCAGTAATGCTTTAAAGGATACATTTATCCCATGAGCTTGCAAAAAGTTTAATACTCTTGGCAGCTTTTCTATCTGGTCCTGAGGCCCCTGCATAACTAGCTCATAATAAGGGTAATTAATTACACCTAAAACTGTAGAAAGCAACGTAAAGCCCACATATACACCGACAAAAAGTGCTGCCCATTTTTTATTTACTAAAATATCCTTCTTTTTCCACTGACAATAAATCGTATAAATCATCCCAGCTACTAATGGATAAAACACTAGCTTATCCCCCAATGGCCCACCTATAAATGGGATTCGAAGATACTTAGGGATGTTATTGAACATGAGGGTGAAGCAGATAAGGAAAAACAAGGTGTCACGTATTTTGTGAGTCATAGAAAAGCTCCTAAATAATAAATAAACCAAACTTTAGCACATTAGTCTTCTTAAATAAATATACATATTTTCCTAACAATACTGCCCCGCTTACAGTAAAAAAAGCGTTACATTTGAGGACTAACAAAAGTTATCTTGTCCATAGAAAATCTGGGCAACCATCTTTCGCTTTAACTTTCTAATTCATTAATCAAAACTTTTAATGAGTCAGCTCTATTTTTATGTATAAATTTTTGTTTTTCAGAGTTTGATTTTATAATGCTATCGGTTGAGATATCCTCCAAATGTTTTATTACTAAATCTGGACAATAGTAGTTCTCAAGGCCATTTCGCATTAAAGAAACGTATAATAATTCTTCTTCAATATACATAAATGTTTTATTATTAAATCCTGATAACTTTTCAAAAAACGCAGGCGTAAATATCAGGCAACACCCATGGAGGAGAATGTTCTTATAGGGACAATTAGGATTCAAACTAGGCCTTTTATTTTTTAGATAGGTGTATACATATTTAACTACAGAACATCTCTTTAATACGTTTTTGAAGCGTTGATATAGACCTTGTAACCCGATACCTCTTGATCTCATAACTTCTTTTTTATAATAACTTTTTGACTTTAAATATCCATAGAGCGGTTGAACAGTTCCATCTCGCAAATACACTTTAGGTGCAACAACCGCATATTTATGTTCTTTATACAGTCTATTTAATATAGAAATATAATTATTTTGTATAAAGACAGTGTCATTATTTAAACAACACACGAATTTAGGATTATATAATTTTCTAGCAATTTCAATTCCAATGTTATTACCTTTAGCAAAGCCTAGGTTATTATTTGTAATGTGAACAAATACCTTCTGATCATCCTTATACTTCTCTTCCAAGTCATGACCTACTCCATTAGGAGAGCAATTGTCAACAATTATAATATGATATTTTGAGGTGTCAATATTATTCTTTATTGATTCAACGCATTCTATAGTTTCTTTGAATATATTGTAATTTAATACTATAAATGTTATATCATCTTGAAAATCCATGTAATTCACCTCCACTAATTAAATTCTAGCACAAATATCCCTACACCTGCAATACTTCTTAACGTAATGATTTTCTCACTCTACACCAAATCTACAGAGTACAACCCTCTTATTGTGATGTAATTTTCTGAATATTCTCTTGATTATTTTTGTTTTCCGTGATATCCTATACTAGACAGGTGAAAAGTAAAGCTTCACATGTCTACTGAGCTCACAGTTTATTTACATGTATAAATTTAATAACAACCATGGTTTATTTTTTCCTTTTTTCGCAAATTTTTCTCGTTGACTAGCTTCACGCCTTGTGCTAAGATGAAGTTAAAGGGAGAATGTATCTTTTGCTGCAATAGGAGGTAAATCATATGGCAGAAAAGGATGTTACCCAAAAGATTCTTGAGGCAAAACCTGTCGTTTTTGCCGATATCGTCAATGGCTTTCTCTTCAATGGAGAACCAGTGATTAAACCAGAAGAGCTAAAATTATCCTTCGCTATCTCTAGCTATGAGGATAAAGGAAATTTCAGATCTCTCGAAAGAGATGTCTCTATGATTTGGCAAAACAACAAGATTAACATTGCCTGCATTGGCATCGAAAACCAATCCAGCAAGGACAAATCCATGCCCCTGCGTGTCATTGCTTATGACGGTGCAGAGTACAAGAAGCAAATTAATGACAAGGTTGATAATTATTATCCTGTAATCACACTAGTGCTATACTACGGAGCTGACTCATGGGAAAATAACCAGGCATTATCCGACTTGATGCACGTTCCAGATGCTCTCAAGCCATTCTTCAATGATTACAAAATTAACCTATTTGATTTAGCTCACATGTCCATAGTAGATGCAAAAAAATTTACAAGTGATTTCGGAGCGATTGTAGATTACTTTGCGCAAATAAACGAAACTAGGGACTATAACCCTAGCACTAAGCTTCTTGATTATCCCGAAGAAACACTGCGCTTAATGAAGTATCTAACGCAAGACGCTAAATATGAAAAACTTATAAGCTATGAAAAAGGAGGTCAGGTATCTATGTATGATTATCTACAAGTATTAAACGACAAGGCGGAAGCACGTGGTCAGAATAAAATTATTGAGCTCTTAAATAAGCTTTATAGCTCCGGCCGCGATGAAGACGCCAAACGCGCACTCACTGATGCCTCCTACCGTGAGGCTCTGATGAAGGAGCTCGCTATTCAATAACGCCAAATCTACCAAAAATCCCCGCTTTATCCAATCGGGGATTTTTATTTACCCAGAAGACTACTTATTTTCTCGCGATATTTTAGTCATAAGAAAAAGGGCAGAATAACCTCTGCCCTTACTTCTTTATTTAACTACCGTCTTCAGGTACTCCCTGAAGCGTCCTGCCAGGTCCTCCCTACGCAGGGCAAACTCAACCTGGGCCTCCAGATAGCCCTGTTTATCGCCCACATCATAGCGTCTGCCCATGAAATTATAGGCATACATATCCTGCTGCAGCGCCAGCACTCGCAGTGCATCCGTCAGCTGCAGCTCGCCCCCACGACCGGGCTCAATATGATCCAAAATGCGGAATATCTCAGGCGTAATTACATAGCGTCCCAACACGGCTAATCTACTCGGCGCTTCCTCAATAGACGGCTTCTCAATCATATCCTTCACTTTGAAAAGTCGCTCATTATCAGTAGGCTCACTAGCTACAATGCCATAAGAGGACACCTTCTCCTGCGGCACCAACTGGCAGCCCAGCACACTGCCACCCGTTTTTTCGTGCACATCAATAAGCTGCTTCAGGCAGGGATATTCGTCATTATAGACAACATCATCCCCCAGCAGCACAGCAAAGGGCTCATAGCCTATAAAGCGCTTCGCACAAAGAATAGCATGACCCAGTCCCAGCGGCTCCTTCTGACGGATGAAGTGGATATTAATATTGCCAATCCCCTGCACCATCTTCAGCAGCTCTTCCTTGCCATGCTCTGCCAGATTCTCCTCCAGCTCAGGGGAGCGGTCAAAGTGGTCCTCGATAGCACGCTTAGCACGACCACTGACAATAAGGATATCCATAATGCCGCTAGCAATAGCTTCCTCAACGATGTATTGAATTGTGGGTTTATCTACGATGGGCAGCATCTCCTTTGGGCAGGCCTTCGTAGCGGGCAAGAATCTAGTGCCAAGGCCTGCAGCGGGGATGACGGCTTTAGTTATACGTTGTGTCATGATAATGTACTCCTTATATCATATCATCCCCACTCAAAAGGCGGGGATTTTTTATTATTCTATACCTACTTTCCTCAAGAGTCCATCTACCTTATTCCTCTCTTCTTCATTCATGCATATCTTATAAATCACCATACTATAAATCACGGTATAAACTATAATCTTCCCTATGAAAGCTATTTTCCCAGGCGCACTGATTAGCATATTTCCCATATAGCCTGCTCCAGTCAACACAAGCACAGCTACACTAATCTTGCCAATCTCACTCCAGAATCGACCTATGTCAAGCCCAGTAATTTTACTATAATACCAGTTCATAATGAGCCCATTACCGATGAACATGGCTAAACCTGTAGCAAAAGCACAGCCGATGCCACCGTATTTCAAAGCTAAAGGAATAGCTAAAACTAAATTAAATATTCCCATTGCGCAATATACTTTAGCTCGAAAATCATATCTATTCTGGGCCTGCATTATAGATAGGCCAATATTCTGAATCAAATCTACAGTGAAGGGAAGAATAATCAGCAAAGTTATAACATACGCATCGCTAAAGCTTTCACCAGCCCACATAGTAACAAACTGTTTACCAAAAATGATAAAGCCACTTGCTACTAGTGCTAGTAAGAAGTACTGCAAGCGTCCTATACGGATGAACAAGTCACTCAACTTGCTTACAGGAGCCTGTTGCGCTACTAGCTCGGTAATATGGGTCAGATACACACCACTGATAGCCGTTGATAGACTCATATAATTCAAATAAATGAGTGATGCGACTGAATATACCGCTACTGCTTCTGTCCCGCTAACGATACCGAGAATAACTTGATTTGTCTTAAAGAAAATCTGGTCAATCAAAGTCACAGCAAAAACGCTCAGCGCTAACTTTTTAAAATCGCTAAATAGCTCAGCATCCCAGTAGTGATAGCGTATAGTGATCTTTAACTTCTTAAAGCAGTAGTAAATTCGCGCGCCAATCAGCACAACATTCAGCACGGTCTGCACACCTGCTACCGCCATGGCACTGGGCAGCTGCTGCAGAACTAAAACCACCAATACTGGTTGCAAAACAAGTTGCACCGTCTCCAATCCTTTCAGGAAGAGAAAACGCTCATGCGCATTAATAACGGCACGGAATATCATCGTGGAGATAGTAATTACGATGTTAAACAGAAGCAACATAAAAAGTTGCTTAGCCGACGCTATTTCCTTTGTCGTCATGCTTTGTGCGAATATAGTTGGCAGATAAAAGTAAAAGCCTACTCCTACCACAAACATAATACCAGTGATCACAGCATACGCCCGCATGGCTAGCGCTAGGATATTCTCCATATTAACCTTGTCATCCAAAGCTTTATATTTCGTATAAAAGCGTACTACCGCAGCCGTCAAACCGAAGTCCATAATGGAGAAATATGCGATAAAGGATCCTATGAGCTGGTAGAGGCCATACTCGCTTTTGCCAATGTAATGCAAGAGTATGGGAACGTAAGCGAAACCTATCACTGCATGCAGAACGATATTCAGATAGCTGATTAATATTCCTAACTTACGCTCGTTCATTTATACTCCCAGTATTTTCATTAACAAGTATTGCCGCATATAATAATCCCAGTACTACCCAAACAGTAAACATCAAGTTTAGCGATCCATTCATACCAGCCACCAAACAGCCTACTAGAGCAGAAAGCAAGGTGATTAGCTCTAAACTCTGACCATTAGATTTTAATAGTATCTTTACTGCCCTATACAATACAAAAATAAAAGGAGTCAGAAAAACAGTGAGACCTATGCAACCGTTTTCCGCAAAACGCTGAACATATTCGTTCATAGCACCTATTGGAGCTTTCATGATTCCCTGCTTCTGTTGATTAGTAAGCCACATTTTTACTTCACCATTCTTGCGTTCTTCTGATGTAAAGTTTTTAGCAATATATGCAGTACCTAATCCCTGACCTACGCCTAAGAATGGGCTCTGTAACCCAGTTCTTATGCCAGCCTTAATAGAAGCATATCTAGCACCATTACTTCTCTTGTTCGAGGTAGCAAGAGAAGTTATATTATCAGAAATATAGGTTTCCATGCTTTGGGTGGACTTAATATTATTAGTTTTAGAAAGATTACTATTTACCATCATTTTTCTTGCAATCCAATGTTGCTTAGAAAGTTATTTTTCGTAATCATAAAATTAGAAATAAATGCTACTGCTAACCAAAAACCTATCACACTTACGCCAATTATCTTAATTAAGCTAGACAAATATTTAGCTTTGTAAGCAATAATATAAATACTAGCCATGACTATATTTAATCCAAGAAACATTGCTGTTGCAGTTCGCGCCTTGGACAAGAATATGATAAATACAAAGGCCAATAGTAATAACAGTTCCTTTAATCTTGCGTTGTATTTTATAATTCTGTACCAAAGAAAAGGCAAGCAAAAGGCTAAATAATTACCTATGTGTGAGGGTTCAGGAAATACTGCTCTTAGCTGTCCCTTCCAAAGAAGAGGTGGCCACCAATTATGATTTGTTTTAATTATATGGATATAAGGATTGATAGTCTTCAAGGCATCAGCAGCTATAGGATTATGTGCTAGATAAAAAACTTCCACTATACAATAAACAATTACAATGACTAAAGAGGCTATAATTCCATAGTACGCAACTATAAACCCTCTATTCCAATCTTGTCTATACCATAAATAGATAAGATAAGAGGCTCCAGATGTATAGAAAATGTCTACGATAAGACCTTTAATAGGTCTCAACAACAACCATATTTGTAATAACTGCTTTTCTTCTATACCTATACCATGAGCATTTAAAAAACCTAAAACCTTCGGCAATCTATCAATTTGCCCTGCTGGGCCATCAATTATTTCACTATAAAAAGGATATTCCACTAATCCCCATAATAATGATATTAGTAAAATACCTAAAAGGCTTGCTGTGTAAAAACATACTTCTCTCTTGTGTGCAAAAAAAGCTTTATTCTTATAATTTGCATATACAGTATAAATGATGCCAAATATCAACGGATAGAATGACAATTTATTTCCTAATGGTCCGCCCAGAAAACTCATCTACATAGGCTTAGGTATGTTATTAAAAATCACGAATGCTACAATGCAAAAAAACAATGCATCCCTCAATCTGTTGTTCAATCAATACACAGCCTTTCTATAACAATAAAACTACTTACTCTCTGCAAACAATAATCTTTTAATTTTTTCCTTCAGCCCAATATGTCTCTTAATGAACTCATATCCTATCCTATATAACGCTTATTAATATTCTTTTCAAAGCCGTATACATACATATCATCCTGTAAAAGCCATGTTTTAACAACCAAAACCCTAACCTGCTTTTTACAGAACGCTTTCTTACAGGTACGTCAACTAAATCTTTTATTTTCTTAACCCTTGATTTATAAATTTCATATCCATAATCACTGCTACTACACGGCACGAAATGCATTGTAACTCCCATAATTAGACTATAGACCACATCTTGGTAGTTATTGTAGCCATTATTTTTGAGAGAATTGCACGTTAGTATTACCTCAGAAATGGCACTATCAAATGCCTTAAGGCTAGTGGCCTTACTAAGGCTATTAGGATTCCTATCTACAATGTAATAGAGCGCCTCATTAACAAAGTAGTATTTATTTACCAGCTCATAATATTTTGTATTAAAAACCCTATCCTCAGAGTAAGCTTGTTTCTCATCAAAATTAATCTGATTTTTAATAAGTAATTCTCTGTCATAGAGTTTTTCAATAGGTCCACCAAGAAAATCAGCTATTAACCAATAGTCTTCTTTTAAAAAACCACTACAATGCTCAAGCTCTGTAGTATGTTCAAGGTTATTATTCATTTTATCAATAGAAAAATGCCGACATACTACTAATTCGTATTTTTCATGTTTAATCGGTGCTACTAATTTTTCTATAAAACTTTTATTCACATAATCGTCACTATCTACAAAGCACAAACATTCACCTGTCGCTACTTCTATGCCACAATTTCTCGCATGACTTACACCATGATTTGTATTATGGATAACTTTTACACGCTCATCATTTTCAGCATATTCATCGCAAATTGCTCCACTATTATCAGATGAACCATCATCAATGAGAATAACTTCGATATTTTTGTAAGTCTGCTGAATTATGCTATCAACGCATTCTCGCAAGTATTCAGCTGCATTGTATACTGGAACAATAACTGATACCTTAATGCAAGATTTGGCTAACATGTCACAAAGCCCCTCCAAATACCTTCTCACCGCATCACGCCAATCAGGCAGTGGCTCAAACCCATTCTCCGCTAGCTTGCTCTTATCAAGCCGACTATTAAACGGCCTTTGTGCCTTGCTCAGGCCATACTCTGCTGTCGTCACAGGCACAACCTTCGTCGTATATCCTGCCTGACGGCAAATCTCGCAGGCGAAATCATACCAAGAGATGTAGCCCCCTTCATTCGTAGCATGGTAATAGCCATATTTCTCGGTCTCAATCATATCAACTAACAGCCTTGCTAAATCATAGGTATAAGTCGGGGTGCCAATCTGGTCGTTCACAACTCTCAAGGTGTCAAACTTCTTGCCCACATTTAGCATGGTCTTGATAAAGTTATTGCCATTTTGACCAAAAACCCAAGCAATGCGCACAATGAAGTATTTCTCTAAGAGCTCTGCCACAGCCAGTTCACCAGCCAGCTTTGTCTTTCCATAAACATTCAGAGGTGCATAATCCTTACAATCCGGTTGCCATGGCTCTGTGCCTTGTCCGTCGAAGACATAATCCGTGCTGATGTACATCATTTTCACACCGATATTTTTGCACGCCTCCGCAATATAGCGTGTGCCATCCACATTAATCGCCTGCACCAGAGCCTGCTTATCCTCGTCCTCTGCCGCATCTACAGCCGTCCAGGCAGCGCAATGGATAACTGCATCCGGCTTAATCTCGACGATAGCGGTCTCCACAGCAGCTTTTTTCGTGATGTCCAGCTCATGATATTCATAGGGCAAATTAATCTTCTCTGCAGGCACAATATCGCTTCCTACGGCCTCATGTCCGCGCTTAGTCAGCTCGTTCATCACGTCGTAGCCCAGCTGTCCGCCCACACCAGTAACAAATACCTTCACGCTAACTCACCTATTTCCATACATCTTTTCGTAATACTGCTGGTACTCGCCGCTAATGATATCCTTCCACCATTTCTGGTTATCCAAATACCACTTAATCGTCTTCTTAATGCCGTCGGCAAATTTCGTCTCCGGCAGCCAGCCCAGTTCATTATGAATCTTCGTCGGGTCAATAGCATAACGCATATCATGCCCCTTGCGATCAGTAACATGCGTAATCAAACTCTCGGGCTTGCCCAGTTCCTTGCAAATGAGCTTCACGATATCAATATTGCGCATCTCATTATGACCACCAATATTGTATACCTCGCCCACTTTGCCTTTGTGGATAATCAAGTCAATCGCTTTGCAGTGGTCCTCCACATACAGCCAGTCGCGCACATTCAGGCCTTCGCCATAGACAGGCAACGGCTTGTCAGCCAGCGCATTGGCAATCATCAGCGGGATTAACTTCTCAGGGAAATGATACGGACCATAGTTATTGCTGCAGCGTGAAATAGTTACAGGCAAGCCATAAGTACGGTGGTACGCCATGACTAGCAAATCTGCTCCAGCTTTAGAAGAAGAATAGGGGCTGCTAGTGTGAATCAGGGTTTCTTCCGTAAAGAAAAGGTCAGGTCTATCCAGCGGCAAATCACCATATACCTCATCCGTAGACACCTGATGATAACGCGTAATGCCATATTTGCGGCAAGCATCCATCAGCGTCGCGGTGCCCATGATATTGGTTTCGAGGAAAATACCAGGATTCTCAATAGAGCGGTCCACATGGCTTTCCGCTGCGAAGTTCACCACGATATCAGGATGCTCCTCTTCAAACAGCTTATAAACAGCCTCTCTATCACAAATATCAGCCTTCACGAAGCGGAAATTAGGATTATCCATAACGCTTTCCAAGGTAGATAAATTACCTGCATAGGTCAGCTTATCCAAGCAAATAATGCGATACTCAGGGTACTTCGCCAGCATATGAAAGATAAAATTGGAGCCGATAAAACCGGCGCCACCGGTAACGATAATAGTCATTTTACACCTCTATCAAAAAATGAGTCCTGCGTCCTTCAAAAGCGGATTCTGCTCGTCCTTTGCAGAGAGTACGGGATTCTCTACACCCCACTCCACGCCGATTTCGGGATCATTCCAGCGAATGCCGCCGTCAGCCTCAGGAGCGTAATAATTGTCCGCCTTATACAGGAATTCCACATCATCAGTCAGCGTCACAAAGCCATGTCCGAAGCCACGCGGAATGAGAAGCTGCTTTTTATTTTCTGCACTCAGCTCTACCGCAACCCATTGCTTGTAGGTCGGGCTCTCATGGCGCAAATCCACTGCCACGTCCAAAACAGCGCCTTTAACGCAACGCACCAATTTAGCCTGTGCTTTATCACCTTTTTGGAAATGGATACCACGTAAAGTTCCCTTTACAGCACTCATGGAGTGATTATCTTGCACGAAATTATAAAAAAGGCCTGCTTCCTCCATTTTCTTCTGGCTCCAGCTTTCCATAAAAAAGCCTCTATGATCACCAAAAACATCAGGCTCAATAATAACTACGCCTTCAAGCTTTGTCTTTGTAAACTTCATTTATTCTACACCTCAATATTCCTTGATGATCTTACCATCAGCGACCTTTTGCAGGTACTGACCATAGGGAGCTTTGCCATAGGCCTTAGCGCTGTTCAGCAAATGCTCCTTATCAATCCAGCCATTGTTGTAGGCAATCTCCTCTAAAACAGCGACAGGAATACCAGCACGATTTTGTACAGCTTTGACAAACTCTGCCGCCTCATTCAAGCTATCGACAGTGCCAGTATCCAGCCAAGCATATCCTCTGCCCAAAGTAACTACTGACAACGCATCATTAGCTAGGTAAATTTTATTCAAATCAGTGATTTCTAACTCACCACGAGCAGAAGGCTTCAGGCTCTTCGCATATTCGCAAACCTTATTATCGTAAAAATATAAACCAGTTACCGCATAATTGCTCTTCGGCTGAGCAGGCTTTTCCTCCAAGGAAACAGCCTTACCATTAGCATCAAATTCTACAACACCAAAACGCTCTGGGTCATCTACATAATAGCCAAATACAGTAGCACCCTTGTCATTTTTTGCGGCCTTTTGCAGGTGTGCAGTCAAGCCGGCGCCATAGAAAATATTATCCCCTAAAACCATAGCACAGCTATCGCCAGCAATGAACTCCTCGCCCAGGATAAAAGCCTGCGCCAAACCATCGGGAGAAGGCTGCACCTTGTAGCTAAGCTTTAAGCCATAACGGCTGCCATCACCCAAAAGTCTCTCGAAGTTCGGCAAGTCGTGCGGCGTGGAGATGATTAAAATCTCGCGAATGCCTGCTAGCATCAGCACGGACAGCGGATAATAAATCATCGGCTTATCATAAATCGGTAATAATTGTTTACTTGTAACCATCGTCAGCGGATAAAGGCGTGTACCCGAACCGCCGGCAAGAATAATACCTTTCATATCCTTCACCTCTCAGAATTTACCTTTTTTTACATTTGAGATTATAAATTTAAATATAATATTAGGCATAATAGGCAACAATATCTCAAAAAAAACAACTGATGGATTCATATACCTATACTTAAACATAGTTTTTAAATCATTTAATCTATGATATAAATAATATTCTCTTCTTGCTAATGCAAATTTTTTAAAACTTCTAACGTAATCACCTTTAGGTGAATTAGCAAAATTATTATTTAACACTTCGCTGCACGCTACAACTGGTTGTATTCTATGTTCTAAATAATCATATTTATCATAGACTCCAGTCATAACTCCAGTTTGGTTATTTCCATGTATACGATAATTGATAAGCGGCTTATTATATATAAAAATTTTCCCATATAAACTAGCATTTAAAGCCAACCACCAATCATGAACAAATTCTTTCGGAAAAGGAACAGATTTTTTTGCCAGGCTGGTCTTAACAAGGGTAGTGCAACCAACAGCAAAATTTCTAGAACATAAGTACTCGAATTGATCTTTACCATTATAAAATATATGATGTGGTCTTACTTTTGTTATAGAATTAGCTATTTTTTCCCCATATTTGTCAACTATATACATATCACTACATACAAAGCATGATTGTGTGCTCTCAGCCAATTTAACTAACACTTTTATTTTATCTGGTAGCCAAATATCGTCTTGATCACAATAAGCTACATAATCCGATTGTGCTAACAAAGTGAGTTTCTGGAACGCTATATTAGAACCTTCATTCTTTACACCGGTATGTATTTCAAAAGGAAACTTAGTTATATACTTACTATATATAGAGTTGTAATCCGTTTTATCTTCTGGAAAGTCATTCCAAACTATTAAATCAATATTAGTATAGGTCTGGTTATTCAGTGAGTCTAATTGCTGTATTAACCAGTCTATATTTGGTTTATAAATAGCCATAAGTATAGTTACCTTAGGTTTCAATTTCGACCTCCATATTAGAGATATTTAACATTTTGTATATAATTTTTCGAGTCTTTCAGCCTCATAAAGTATATTATAACCAGCCTGTCTTAAAGATACCCTAGCAACATCTATGTTGGTACGGCTAGACAACACTACAATGTTAGCCCAATATTTATCACCTATACTTAATGGAATTAAGCTTATATTCTCTGATATCATTATTTCCTTAGTCACCTGATCAGAGCAAATAAAAGGTAAACCATTTGCTTGTACCTCTACACCTACTACAGGCAGACCTTCGTAAAAAGACGGCAAGACAAACGCATCCATCGCATTATACAAATCAGCGACATCACTTCTGACTCCTAAGAATTTAACTTTCTCACTGATTCCTAGTCTTGCAACTTTATACTCTATCTCCTTTTTCAAAGGACCTTCACCAACCAGCAAAAGTACTGCTTCAGGCTTTTGCTTTAAAACTTCAGCAAAAATATCAATAAGGAAGTCGTGATTCTTCTGCTTCATAAAGCGCCCTACATGACCTAAAACGAATTTTCCCTCTAAGTCTAGCTCATTACGCAACCTGTCCCTAGTTACTTGATTAAAAGCAAACTTGGACAAATCAATAGCATTATTAATAATCGTTACCTTGCCACTCTCCACAGCATCTTTACCATACATCCATGCTCCAGCAAGCTTGCTACAAGCCCAATATTGATTAGCGAACATTCTTGCAAATGGGCGCAGAATTCTCTTTATGTATGTTCTAAGACCTTCTGCCTTAGTATCAGTCGTATGATTATGAAGAATACGCACTCTAGCACCTGCTAACCAAGCAGCAAAAAGGGGAAATCCACTCAATGAGTTCATATTAGAGTGCACAATATCGTAATGTCCGTTTTTTACGATATTATAAATCTCATACGTAAAGGCAAATATATTCTTCGAGTATGGCGTAATCTCATAAATTCTAGCACCCATACTTTTGACATCTGCAATATAGTCAGGATTCCCCCCTCTATGCATAACAAAATCAAACTGTACCTTACTTTTATCTATATTGCGATAATAGTTTCTAATGACAGCTTCGACACCACCACTTTCCACTATTCCCATAATTTGTAGAACTCGTATGGGCTTCTCCATCAATACGCACCCTTTTTCATCAACACAACACCAATAGTTTTCCAAAGGATAACCACGTCACCCCAGAAGCTACGATTCCTTATATACGCAGCATCTAGCGCCACTCTCTCATCATAGCCTAAGTCACTTCTGCCGCTCACCTGCCACAGACCCGTAATTCCAGGCTTCACAGTGCAGTACAGCTTAGCCGTCTCGCCATAATACTTGTCCAGCTCCTCTTGCAGCACTGGGCGCGGGCCTACTAGGCTCATCTCCCCCCGCAGGACATTGAAAATCTGCGGCAGCTCGTCCAAGCTTGTCCGCCGCAGGGTCTTACCAATAGGAGTAACGCGAGGATCATCCTTCAGCTTGAAATCGCGTTCCCATTCCTCACGCGCCGCTGGATTTTCTGCCAGATATTGCGTCAGCATCTCTTGAGAATTTACCACCATACTGCGAAATTTGTAGCAAGGAAAAGGCTTACCATCCTTACCAATACGCCAATGGGCAAAAAATACCGGACCAGGATCCTCTTTTTTAATCCTATAGGCAATATATAGTAGCAGTGGACTAATAATAACCGTCCCCACTGCTGTTAATCCATAATCAAAAATAGTCTTTGCG
>JAXEPX010000115.1:0-12697 GCA_034117325.1 Phascolarctobacterium sp.
TGCTGTTAGTCCGTGCTTGCCGCGGATAATTTGATAACAAACCTCTTGACCTTCATAGAGAGTGCGATAACCATGGCCTTGAATAACACTATAATGAACAAAAACATCGGCTCCGCTTTTTAAGCGAATAAAACCAAAGCCCTTACGGGAGTTAAAGCTGTGTATTTTACCTATTAACATCATAATGAATCACTCCTTGTATTGAATAGTCAATGGCAGCTGCTAGTAGTATCTGGAAGTATTATAACCTCTTCCTAAGAACAAATCAAGAAAATTTTGCATAAAATCAGAAAATTCTCTACAAAAATACGTAAAAATGATTTCAGCTAAGCGGATAGAGATAATTTTTAAAAACTTTTCGTGCGTTAGCTACAGTTTGGTTGTATAATATATAATTGATAAACTATATTTTTTGTGAGGTAGAAGCATGCGTTTAAGAAAGAAACCTTGGATTGAAGAAGCTATGAAGGATGTAGCAGATGAATATGTATTTATGCATGATATTGAAAAGTTTAAAGGTCATTGGCAGGAGATCTTTCCCGGGAAAAGGCTGTGTTTAGAGATTGGCTGTGGTAAGGGTCGCTTTACAATAGGGATGGCCGAATTAAATCCGGACAAAGCGTTTATAGGAATTGAGACTCAGCATGATATTGCTTATTTTCCGGCTAAAGCTGCTAAGGATAAAAAGCTGGACAATGTACGCATTATCTGTGCTAATGCAGAAAATCTTTTAGATTGGTTTGAACCTGGTGAAATCAAGGAGCTTTATCTGAACTTTAGTGATCCCTGGCCTAAAGCACGTCACGCCAAACGTCGTCTGACACATCGCAATTTTTTGGCTAAATATGCTGAGCTTTTGGGTAAGGGTGGTCATTTGCGCTTTAAAACAGATAATAGGGGGCTTTTTGATTTCTCTGTGGAGGAGTTCAAGGAGTTTGGGTTAGAGATTATTGCTTTGAGCTACGATTTGCATCATAGTGAGTATGATAATCCTGTACAGACTGAATATGAACAAAAATTTAGCGCTTTGGGTCAACCAATAAATTTCTGTGAAGTTGTATTTTAATTTTACTACAACATATTTTTACTCCATTTCGTCATGTATTTGAGTGGTTACTGGGAAATATTATGTCAGCGATGAAGAACGTATTGTTTAAATTATTTAAAAAGCCAAGCTACATGATCTTAGGTGTCATGTTCTGTTTACTGTGCATTGGCTGCATTAATGTATTTAGTGCTAGCTTTGTTAGAGCACAGAATGAAAATAGCTTGGGAATTTATTATTTTCTCAGGTATTTAGGTATAACTATAGCTAGTTTATTGTTTATGTTTTTTGTTCGTTGTATAGGCTACAAAAGGCTGCTTTCCAAAGAATGGATAGTCGGGATAGTGTTCTTAGTATTAGCAATGCTTATTGCTGTCAAGTTTAAAGGTGTAGAAATTAATGGTGCAAAACGCTGGATAGGCATAGCTGGCATTACTCTGCAGCCTTCAGAATTTGCTAAGCTAGTAGTAGTGATGCTTTCAGCGAAGGTTTTTGGAAGAATTTTAAGCAAGGGTGAAAGGTTTAGTATATTTTCAATTAAGAAGTATTCCTTTTTACTAGGGGTGACGGTTATTTATGCTGGCTTGGTATATAAGCAGCCTGATTTGGGAACAGCTGCAATTATCTTTGGCTTAATGCTGGCAATGTTATTTATGTCAGGCATTTCCCGAAGGGATATGTTTGCAGTTGGCTGTGGTGGCTTAGTCCTTGCAGGATATTTAGCTATATGCAAGTCTTATCGTCTTGACAGACTTAAGGTCTGGCTGGATCCTTGGTCCGACCAAGCGGATAAAGGTTATCAAATTGTCCAGTCGCAAATTGCTATTGGTAGTGGCGGTCTAACCGGCATGCCTTGGGGTCATGGGGCAGGAAAATTTTTCTTTTTACCAGAGGCTCATACTGACTTTGCTTTCGCAATGTATTGTCAAGAAAATGGTTTTATTGGTGTAGTTATTCTACTGCTGCTATTTGCATTACTGTGGTTTGCGTTTGCATTTATAGTTTTTAATACGAGAAATCATCAGGCCTTTCTGCTTAGTTCAGGTATAACGATTTTAGTTGTAGGTCAGTCCATTGCTAATATGGCTATGGTATGTGGCATTTTTCCAGTTATAGGTGTACCTTTAGCATTTATTAGCTATGGTGGTAGTGCAATGTTGACAAATATGGCAGCAATAGGCTTAATGCTGTCCATTTACGATGAGGAGAATAAGCTTGCAGAGCAAGCTTCACAAAGCTCCGATGAACGTAGAAATGATTTGCGGATGATTCGAAACGAGAGGTGGAATCAGTGAGAAGATTTTCTCTTGATGATGCTAAGGCCAGGTTTGCTGGATTATGCTTTTTAATAGGGCTTGTACTCGTTGGCGTAATTGGCTTTGTAGGCTATTTCCAGTTTTATAGAGGTGGAGAATTTCGTAAAATCAGTGAAGGGCAATTATTAAGAGAAGGCACTAAGAAGAATCCTCGCGGTCGCATTGTGGATAGAGAGGGAGAGGAGCTAGCTGTAAGCATTATGGTAGGCTCCCTATACGTTGATCCTGTAGATATGGTGCCGCCTCAAACTGCTGGTAAGCAGGTTCAGGTAGAGGATAAACGTGCTTTGGCATCGGAGCTATTGGCTCCTGTGCTCAATATAAGTAAGGAAGAGCTTTATAAGGATTTTACGAGTGGAAGACGCTTTGTTTGGTTAAAGCGTTTTATGGAGCCGAAGGAGGTAGCCTTAGTAAATAAGATTATTGATGATAATAAGCTACGTGGCTTTGGCTTTGTTCAAGAAAGTAAACGCTATTACACTAAAAAAAGAGTTGCAGCACAGGTTCTAGGCTTTGTTGGCACAGAGGATAAAGGTCTAAGTGGTCTAGAATATCAGTTAAACGATGTGTTAAAAGGTAAGGATAGCAGCTATTCCTTGATGGTTGATGGTAAAGGTCGTAGAATTTTGGGGACCTTTGTCAACGAGAATCAGAAGCAGGATGGACAAAAGCAGGAGCAGCTGCCTACCGTTTATCTTACTCTTGATAGTAAAATGCAGTATGTGCTTGAGGATGCTATGGATGATGCTATAGCTCGCACGCATGCTAAAGGTGCCGCTGCTATCATTATGGATCCCTATACCGGAGAGATTCTTGGTATGGCGTCGAGACCTACCTTTGATCCTAATAATTTTGGCAAATATAGCGAAGAATCTTGGAATAATAAGGCTGTGTCTATGATATACGAGCCTGGTTCTGTTTTTAAGCCTATTGTAGGTTGTATGGGTTTAACTGAAGGCATAATAAATCCTAATACCTTATTTAATGACGCAGGTAGCATTCGCATAGCTGACCGTGTTATCCATAATTGGGATGGCGAAGGTATGGGTATGGTGCCATTTTCCACGATTATTAAGTTTTCCATCAATACAGGTATGGTTCAGCTAGGTATGCAGCTAGGGGCCGAGAGATTAATCGGTTATGCAAAAAAATTCGGCTTTGGCAAGCCCACGGGTATTGATTTACCTGGTGAGGAGCATGGTATTCTTTATGATCCGAAAATGATGTATGAACCGGATATTGCGACAATGGCTATTGGACAGGGTATTGCAGTAACTCCTATACAGGTTTTGCGAGCGATTTGTGCTATTGCTAATGGTGGCGAGCTGCTTAAGCCCTATATCATAAAGAAAATCGTTGCTCCGGATGGGACGATTCTTAAGGAAGGGAAAAAAGAGGTTGTTCGCAATGTAATTACACCTGAGGTAGCAGCGCAGATGCGTGCTATGATGGAAAAAGTAGTTAGCGAAGGTGGCGGCAAAACAGCAGCTATTAAAGGCTATCGTATTGCCGGGAAAACAGGTACTGCAGAAAAGCTTGCTGAAGGCGGAGGCTACGCTGCTGGACAATATATCGCTTCTTTTGTTGGCTTTGTTCCTGCAGATAAGCCTAAATATGCAATGCTTGTTATGTTGGATACACCGCAGGGAGCCTTCTATGGTTCGCAGGTCAGCGCACCTATTTTTCGAGATACCTTACAGCAAATACTTGTTGCAAAGGGTATCATGCCTTCAAGCAGTGAAGGGCTACCCTCCTTTGAGGAAATGGCAAATACAGCCGCTCAAATTGAAGCAAACACGAAAGCTAAGCCAATGCCCCAGATTTTGCTTTTGCAGAATGGAAAAATTAAGCTGCCAGATTTTAAAGGGCTAGATATGCGTAATGCTGCGGAGCTTTTACAGCAGGGGCATTTGCGTTTTAAGCCTTACGGAAGCGGTAGGGCTTATCAACAGAAGCCAGCTCCTGGTGCAGAGGTTGAGGAAGGCACAATTGTAGAGCTATGGTTTAACTAGCTGCTTAATAAAATAATTATAATTATTTTAAGTGATTAGCAGGAAAAATTATACCTCAAGCAGAATTGTATAAGATACCCCAGTTTGTAAACTCATATAGAAAAAATACAGGTTGTAAAGAAAATTTAAGGAGGTATATCATGTTATCTGATATTGAAATTGCCCAACAGGCGAAGATGCAAAAAATCACTGATGTTGCTGCTAAATTGGGCATCAGCGAGGATGATATTGAATTATATGGTCGCTATAAGGCTAAATTATCTATGGATTTAATTCGTCGTGTGGAGGATAAGCCTGCCGGAAAGCTCATTCTGGTTACTGCTATTACTCCGACTCCTGCTGGCGAAGGCAAATCCACCACTACTGTAGGCCTGGCTCAGGGCTTGCATAAAATTGGCAAGAAGGTTATTGTAGCGTTGCGTGAGCCCTCCCTCGGACCCTGCATGGGTATTAAGGGTGGTGCTGCTGGTGGCGGTTACTCTCAGGTAGTACCTATGGAAGACATCAACCTGCACTTCACAGGCGATTTCCATGCTATTACAAGTGCACATATGCTGCTTTCTGCAATGCTTGATAACCATATTCAACAGGGCAATGCTTTGAATATCGATCCGCGCCGCATTGTATGGAAACGTGTAGTAGATATGAATGACCGTGAGCTGCGTAATATTGTCGTAGGTCTTGGTGGTAAGGCTCATGGCGTGCCTCGTCAGGATGGCTTCGATATTACCGTTGCTTCCGAGGTTATGGCTATCCTCTGCTTGGCTAATAGCTTGCACGACCTGAAGGAGCGTCTGAGCAAGATTATCGTTGCTTATGATTATGCTGGTAACCCTGTAACTGCAGGTCAAATCAAGGCTCATGGTGCTATGGCAGCTCTCTTGAAGGATGCAATTAAGCCGAACCTGGTACAAACTCTGGAGAATGTTCCCGCTATTATTCATGGTGGTCCGTTTGCAAATATTGCCCATGGCTGCAATAGCGTTATGGCTACGAAAACCTGCATGAAGCTAGCTGATTATACCATTACTGAGGCAGGCTTTGGTGCTGACTTGGGCGCAGAAAAATTCTTTGATATCAAATGCCGTTATGCTGGCCTTAAGCCTGATGCAGTAGTTATCGTTGCTACCGTACGTGCGCTGAAGATGCATGGTGGTGTGCCTAAGACTGACCTGAAAACTCCGAATGTGGAGGCTGTGAAGGCTGGTCTGTGCAACTTGGAGAAACATATCGAAAACGTTAAGAAGTTCGGTGTGCCTGCAGTTGTTGCTATTAACATCTTCGCACAGGATACTGCTGAAGAGCTGGAAGCAGTTCGTGAGCATTGTGCTAAGCACGGTGTAAACGTAGCCCTCTCCGATGTCTTCGCTAAAGGCGGCGAAGGTGGCATCGAGCTGGCTGAAGAGGTAGTAGCTCTGGCTGAAAGCGGCAAGGCTGCTTTCCATCCGATTTATGAGCTGGAGATGTCGTTGAAGGCTAAGATTGAGACCATAGCAAAAGAAATTTATGGTGCTGACGGTGTCAACTATACTAAAGAGGCTGATAAAGCGCTGAAGGAATTCGAAGATATGGGCTATGGCAGCCTACCTATCTGCATGGCTAAGACCCAATACTCTTTCTCTGATGACCCTGCACTTCTTGGCCGTCCGAGTGGCTTTGAAATCACTATTAAAAACTGCCGTATTGCTGCAGGGGCAGGCTTCGTAGTAGTGCTGACCGGTGATATTATGACCATGCCCGGTCTCCCGAAGGTTCCTGCTGCTGAGAAGATTGACGTTAGTGATGAAGGCGTTATCAGCGGTTTATTCTAATACTTTAGCTAACAGAGAGTCCAGCTAGTGCTGTGCTCTCTGTATAGCTTAGATTTTAAATAATATATATTTTATACCTTGTGAGTTTTTGAGGTGAATTGTGATGGAAACTATTTTAATGAGGGGCAAGCCTGTTGCAGATGTTTATCGCGAGGCCATTACAGAAAAAATTACTGCAGCAAAGCAGTGCGGCTTAGTGGTTACATTGGCTATTGTTGTAGTAGGGGACGACCCTGCTAGTCATGTATACAAGGGCAGGTTGGTGAAGTTAATCGAAAGTCTTGGTGGTAGTGCGAAGGTTATCGAGCTGCCTGGTGATGCACCTGAGGAAGAGGTTATCAGCGTTATCAAAAAGCTGAATCGTAACCGTTATGTGACGGGTATTCTGCCCATGATGCCCATGCCGAAGCATATTAATGGCGATGCGGTAGGCGCTGCTGTATCTCCGAATAAGGATGTTGATTGCCTGAATCCGCAAAACAGTGGTGATGTCTTCATGGGGCGCAGCAAGTGGGCTGCCTGCACGCCTCGTGCTTGCATGGCGACACTGGAGCACTATGGCATTGAGCTTGATGGCAAAAATATTGTAGTTATTGGTCGTAGCAATGTGGTTGGTAAGCCTGTGTCCGTGCTACTGCTTGGTAAAAATGCTACGGTGACTGTGTGTCATTCCCATACAAGCAATCTGCCTGAGCTTTTACGCACTGCAGACGTTATTGTGGCTGCCGTGGGCAAGGCCTGCTTTGTTAAACCTGAAATGGTTAAGGATGGAGTAGTAATTGTCGACGTAGGTATTAACTCTGTTGATGGCAAGCTGATGGGTGATGTGGACCCTGCTGTTGAGGCAAAGGCAAGCGCTTTTACCCCTGTTCCAGGAGGTATTGGTGTAGTAAGCAATATGATGGTTATGGAGTGCCTAACACGCAACCTCTAAATGGTAGCTGAGGCTCTTCGCTTAACCTATAGAAGGTGAAGTATGAAGTATTTATGGCTGCTTTTAGCTTTAGCAATGATGTGTCTGATATGGTATAACTCAAGCCTGCCTGCAGTGGAATCAGGGCACCTGAGCGGCTGGGCAGCTGGACTTGTTTTGAAGCTGACCGAGCTCACTGGCACGGTTGCGCCGAGCAATCTGGAGCACTTAATTCGTAAGCTAGCGCATTTTATGGAGTTTGCGATTTTGGGCTTGCTCTGGTGCAAAACCTTTGCGGATTTTCGCGTGAGTAATCATGCCTCGACCGGCTATATCCTGCTTTTTTGCCTGCTAATTGCTGTTCTTGATGAATACATTCAGCTTTTCAGCTTAGGGCGTGAGGGTAAGGTTATGGATGTTTTGCTTGACTTTAGTGGTTCCCTCTGTGCTTGGCTGTGGTTTCGCATTGTACAATGGTGCGAATAGCTTCTTAACCATTTTTAAAATTTTAGAGCGATATTGAAAGAGTCGTTGCTTAGAGGGCAGCGACTCTTTTTGCTAGAAATAATAGCTAATATAGGGCTTAAACAGGGTGTAACATATAAGCTAAAATTTAGGCTAACTGGGCTATGCTATAGAAATTTAATGTGCATTGTATAATTTATCCATAAGATGTAAAATTAGAATATAGAGTAAACTATAAGCTTTGTGATTTGCAGAGTGAAGCTTTGCTAATTGTAAAGCGGGTAGAAATATGCGAAGCCAATCTACTAAAGTCTCTAGAAAAGCTACATGAGTGGAGTGATAAGTATGGCATTGACGAGATTACGCAAGGAAATAGATGCAGCTGTACAACTGCCGGTTTTTGATTTGAACGAAGCTGAGTTAGTACAGGAAGCATTGGCTAACCATGAAGGCGTTTTGGCTAGCAATGGTGCATTGCGTGCTGTAACGGGCAAGCATACAGGACGATCTCCCAAGGATAAATTTTTTGTTGACGATGAAAATACGCATGATGTTCTTTGTTGGGATAATAATCAGCGTTGCACACCTGAGACCTTTGCGAAATTATATAAAAAAATGCTGGATTATGCAGCTACGCATAAAATGTATGTAACTGATGTTTATGCGGGTGCAGATCCACGCTATCGTCTGCCCGTGCATTTCGTTAATGAGCTGGCTTGGCATCAGCTTTTTGTACGCAATCTTTTCATTAGCAATGAAGCTGTTCCAGATGACGCTGAGGGCTATACAGTTTTATGCATGCCTGGAGTGCATGCTGAGGGTAAGGCGGATGGCGTTTATTCGGATATGTTTGTCATTTTGAACCTGACAGAAAAGGTAGTTCTTATCGGCGGTGGCCAATATGCCGGGGAAATGAAGAAGGGTATCTTCACTGTTATGAATTATCTTTTGCCCATGCATGATGTTTTTTCCATGCATTGCTCCGCTAATGTTGGTCCTAAGGGTGATAGTGCTCTTTTCTTTGGCTTAAGTGGTACCGGGAAAACTACGCTTTCGGCAGATGGTACACGTGCTCTCGTGGGTGACGACGAGCATGGCTGGAGCAAGGATGGTATCTTCAATATTGAGGGCGGCTGCTATGCCAAGTGTGTGCATTTGAGCGAATACACGGAGCCTCAGATTTTCCATGCTATTCGGGAAAATACTGTTTTGGAAAATGTCATTTTGGATGAGAATGGCGTGCCCGATTACGATGATATTATGTTGACGGAGAATACTCGCGCTGCCTATACTTTAGAAAATATCGACAACGCATTGTTGCCCAGTGTAGCATCACATCCGAAAACCATAATTTTCTTGACTGCAGATGCTTTTGGCGTATTGCCACCTGTGGCGAAGCTTACGACTGAGCAGGCGATGTATCATTATTTATCAGGCTATACGAGTAAGGTTGCTGGCACTGAGGATGGTATTGTGGAGCCTCAGGCTACTTTTTCGATTGGCTTTGGTGAGCCGTTCCTTCCATTGCCGCCCTTAACATACGCGAAAATGTTGGGTGAGCGTATTAATAAGTATGGTGCTAAGGTATATCTTGTTAATACTGGTTGGAGTGCAGGACCTTATGGTCAGGGGCATCGTATTCGCCTAGCACATACGCGGCGCCTAGTTAATGCTGTTTTGGATGGAGAATTAGACAATGTAGAGTGGGAAAATTTCCCCGTATTCAATCTTGCAATTCCTAAAGCTTGTGAGGGTGTGCCTAGCGAAATTCTTAACCCGCGTAATACCTGGGAGAATAAGGCTGCCTATGATGCAGAGTTGCATAAGCTAGCTGCTTTGTTCGGAAGTAATGTAGCTAAATTCCACGGCTTAATTACAGAGGATATCTTGAATGCAGGCCCCAAGGCTTAAAGCTTAATATAGTCAATAAATAAAGTCTGGTACTCTGTGCTCAGCCTTTATTTTATACTTGTATGGGATTTTTTTCTAGAGTATAATTAACATGTAAGAGTGTAACTAAAGTTAGCTATGTAGCAAGACTTTTCGATTTTATACTTTAAGGAGAGATATACTTATGGATTTAAAGCTCCTGAATAGACGCTTCAAGATTTCTCTGTTTAGTATCGCTATTTTTATCTTTTTTCTTGTAGTTGCTATGGGGAGTCTGCATGTAATGCGCGAGAAGATTCTTGAGAATTCGCATATTATGGGCGAAGAAATAGCTGCACGCTTTGCAACTAGAGAGACCTCACGTATTAAATCGCAGGAAATACTGTTACGCTCTGTTGCTCAAAATATGGGCTCCATGCTTAGATTGAAAAATGATTGGACGGATGCAGAAATTGAGCAGGCTTTAATCCATTTTACGGATTATATGCAGAATAATACTGAAGTGGCTCGTTTTGATATGTGTGCCGTAATAAATGGTCGTTTAATTTGTAGTCGCCCTGAGCGTGGCGTGCATGGACTGAATAATGTGAAATGGTATCAAGCGGCTTTATCGCGTAAGGGTGATGTAGCTTATACTAACCTTTATCAAACGGGACCTAAGGCTGAATACGTACTGACAATGGCGGTGCGCATTGGCACTACTAATGATGTGCTAGCGATGAATCTTTACCCTGAGCAGCTTAATGCTTTACTGGCTGATAATCGCTTGCCACCACAGAGCTATTACTATTTATGTGATCCCAATGGCAATATTATGTTTGCCATCAATGACCGTAATCTGAGCTTGGAGAAGCAGCAGCCGTATGTGGACCAAATTTTTAGCGAGCTGCGCCGTGGTAATAGTGATGGCTACATTATTGACCTTGAGGGAAAGAAGCGCGGTGTTTATTATACTGTTTCTGATAGGGGTTGGATTAGCGTCGTTACTATTCCTTACGATTTTTTACTAGGCGATTATCAGAATTTGCTGCAATGGTTTATCGTAATCTTGGGCGTTTTTGCGATGATGGTTGTACTGCTAGGTATGCGTGAGCATGTTTTAAATAAACAGGTTCAAAGCATTAACGAGGTAGTGCAGGTCATGAGCAAATCATTTCTCGCTGTTTTCAGAGTTAATCTGCGTACGGGGCAGTACGAAATGCTAAAGGGTGAATTGTCCGATAGTAAGAATATGGGTTTTGTTCCTAAGGAGCAGGGAGTATATACTGAGCTATTGGCGCAGCTGGTGCCGCTGGTAGAGCATGATGCAGCTCAGGAATTTGCAGAGACATTTTCGCTGGACAATATTAAAGAATTGATTAAACGAAAAATTTATGATTTTGGTGGAGAGTTCCGACAACGCTTTGGTAATGAATATAAATGGGTTTATGTACATTTACTTTGGGATGAACAGCTAGGACCCGATGATGCTATTTTCTTTTTTCGTGAGGTGGATGCAGAAAAGCTGAAGGAGCTAGAGCATATGAAGGTGACGGAGCGAGCTCTCAAGGTAGCGCGAGAGAATACTAAGTCTCGTAATATGTTCTTTTCTGCTATGAGTCACGATATGCGTGCACCCTTAAATGGAATTATTGGTATGGCGGAGCTTGCTGAGCTCCATAAGGATGATCAAGTGCTCGTAGAGGATTATGTTCAGAAAATCAAATCCTCTGGTAAGCAGCTTTTAATGTTGATTAATGATATTCTGGAGATGGCACGCCTTGACAATGGTAAGGTGGAGCATTTGCAGGAAAATTTTGATATGGCAGCTGTGTCTAAGGAAATAGCGGACATGTTTGGAGCTCAGTCGGAGCTTGAGCATAAATTTTTTACTCAGGAGATTATGCTAGAGCCCATTGAGGTTAATGGGGATTTGCAGGGTTTACACCAGATTTTAAATAATGTGCTTTCTAATGCAGTAAAGTATACTCAAGCTGGTGGTAAAATCTCCTTTACTGTTCGACGTGAGAAGAATATTAATGAGCAGAGAGCTTTGTTTAGCTTTGTTGTTCAGGATACTGGCTGTGGCATGAGTGAAAAATTTCTTGAGAAGATTTATACGCCATTTGAACGTGATAGTCGTTTTGGTGTGCCTAAGGTTGTAGGTACAGGTTTAGGAATGGCCATTGTCAAGAGTTTGGTAGATCGCTTGGATGGGACGATTACGATAAGTAGTCAGGTGGATGTTGGAACCTGTGTAATCATTTCTTTGCCCTTCCAGCTTGCTCCTGAGCAGCTTAAAGCAAAGCATAAGGATGCCCCTAAGCTAAAGGATTTTGCAGGTCGTACTGTATTAGTAGCTGATGATAATGATATCAGTATGGAGATTATTACGGAGCTACTTACGATGAACGGATTAAAGGTTTTGACAGCTGCTAATGGACGTGAGGCTGTGGAGGCCTTCAAAAGCTCAGCTGTCGGTAGTGTAGATATGGTATTAATGGATGTTCAGATGCCTGAATTGGATGGCTGTGAGGCGACTCGTGAGCTGCGGGCGCTTGCTCGCGCTGATGCGGAGACGGTGCCAGTATTGGCGCTGACTGGTAATAGCGGGAGCGAGGATGTTGAGGCGGCTATGCAGGCGGGGATGAACAATTATATGGTGAAGCCGGTGCAGATGAAGCTGCTGGCGCGGATGATGAGTGAGTATATTCATTGATTAAGATTGCGGATATGATATTCGGTAATGTGGATGCAAAAACACATAATCTGCCGAGCTTGCCAGATTCCGTTTTCTACTCGTACGCCCGAGTTATACGTCTATTTGTAGAAAGGTTTAATTGTTAGGTTTGCGCTGTCGCGGTTGTTCACGGGCGGTCGTTAGTATCCTTTGCTAGAGAGGTATAGTTCCACAGAGAGGTACTAATTTACCCGAAAGCCGTTCTGGTCTGCGCTCTTTCGATTATGTATTTTTCGCATTGAGGTTAGTAATGCGTAATTAACTTGTTTTTGAACAGATTAATATTGAAGGATGCTTACTAGATTAGTGGTTAGTAGAAAAAGAAGGTGGATGGATGCAGTTACGAGAATTAGATAATTATATTGCAATCAATATTGACGAAGCTCTGGAGGAGCGCTTTATGGATAGTGAGGAGCTCTATGTGCGCTTTTTGAAGAAGCTGGCGGCAGCGAACGAGCTACCTGTGGTAGAGGCTTTTGTACGCGAGGAAAATTGGCCTGAAGCACTGCGTATTGCGCATAATTTA
>JAXEPX010000116.1:0-19358 GCA_034117325.1 Phascolarctobacterium sp.
AAGACAGTAGTAAGGCATATCTGTTCCGCTCTGGAGCGGCGAATGAAGAATCCGACGGGTTCGCCCGATACAGCGAAAGAAAGTTGGCCTTTGGCAAATTGGGTGGCACCGCGAGCAGTTCTCGTCCCATGTGGGATGGGAGCTTTTTTATTTTTGCGAGCTTCCTGGCCAAGGCAATTTGGGTGGTACCGCGAGACTAAGGAGAAGCTCGTCCCAAAGGGATTGGCTTCTCCTCTTATTATTTGATACTAAATTTTTCACAGACGAAAGAGAAGGTAGCAGATGATGCCTTATCTGACGTTTCAAAAAGGAGAAACAAACATGAAAAGAGCCTATAACTTTAACGCCGGCCCTTCGGCGATGCCCTTAGAGGTGCTGCAAGAAGCCCAGGCCGAATTTCTAAACTACGCTAACACCGGCATGAGCATCATCGAGATGAGCCATCGTAGTGCCGACTATGCAGCTATGCACGCCGAAACGAAAGCGCTGCTGCGCGAGCTGATGGAAATTCCTGAGGACTATGAAATAATGTTTATTCAGGGTGGCGGCAGTACCCAGTTCCTGATGACAGCAGCAAACTTTTTGACAAAAAAATATGGCGCCTATGTTAACACAGGCGTCTGGTCCAAAAAAGCTATGGCTGAGGCTAAATATTATGGTGAAGCCTATGAAGCAGCCTCCAGTGCTGATAAAAATCATAGCTATATTCCCACGGAGTTCACACTTAAGCCCGACACCTCCTATGTTCACATTACCGCTAACAATACGATTTACGGCACAGAGTACAAAACCTTCCCGAAATTTGATGTGCCTGTAATCTGTGACATGTCCAGCGATATTTTATCCCGCAAGGTTAATGTAGCCGACTTCGACCTCATCTACGCAGGTGCGCAGAAAAACCTCGGCCCTGCAGGCGTGGTTATCGTCATTGCTAAGAAAAGCTTCCTGGCAACAGCACGCGAGGACCTGCCTACCATGCTGAAGTATAAAACTTTTGCGGATAATGATTCCCTCTATAACACCCCGCCTGTTTTTGCCATTTATATGGTAAATAAAACCCTACACTGGATTAAAAAACAGGGTGGCGTAGAGGCGATTGCAAAGAATAACGAGGCTAAAGCCAAGGTTATTTATGATGTTATCGACAACAGCAACGGCTTCTACAAGGGCCATGCTGCTAAGGAAGCACGCAGTCTGATGAACATCACCTTCAATCTAGCTACACCCGAAATGGAGAAGGATTTTGTAGCTAAGGGCAAAGCTGCAGGCTTTGTGGGCATCGGTGGACATCGCCTCGTCGGTGGCTGCCGCGCTTCTGCCTATAACGCAGTACCTATGGAGGCCTGCGTAGCGCTTGCAGAGTTTATGAAAAAATATCAAGCAGAGCATGAATAAAGAAATTCGCAATTATATATCTCTTCAGTCAACTGAGATTTCTTAACGAGCGGTTCGGGGCAGACCAATCAGCTTCGCTCTACGAGCTTGCTTCTTGGGCCCCTATCGCATAGATCACATTGTCCAATCAGCATCGTCCTACGGACTTGCTTCTTGGAAGCGACTCCATCATTCGCTAAAATCTCAATTCCTTCCGAGATATTATAATTTGCTCATTTCCGGGCATTTTGCTCCAGAAGTATCTTCAAGCAAGTCTATCCTAAAGCCAGCACTTTGCGGTAGACCGCTAAAGCCCTAGAACGTCGCATGTAAATATCCCTGGAAGCGAGAACTTTTGGGAACTAGAAGTAGTTTCTTTAGCTAAAAATTACTAACCCAAGTGGATATGGCAAAGCCCTTTTTGTGCGGAGCTTTTTTGGGCGAGCAAAAAAAGCGACGTTTCCCGCGCTTTTCAAAAGCGCGCACTTTCTTGCTTCTTCTTTGGTGACAAAGAAGAAGATTGATATTAAGATATATAAACAAAATCTGAAAGGAAGTACACAAAATGAAAGTATTTGTAAGTAATGATATTAGCGAAAAAGGCGTAGCCCTGCTGCGCGAGCACTTCGACGTCGACGTAATGCCCAACATGGAGCCCGCCGAGCTCATCAAAGTCATCAACAACTACGATGCCCTCGTCACCCGCTCCCTCACCCGCGTCACTAAAGAAGTCATCGAAGCCTCCACCCGTCTGAAGGTCATCGGCCGTGCCGGCGTAGGCGTCGACAACATCGATATTCCCGCCGCTACTGCAAAGGGCATCGTCGTCCTCAACACTCCTGAAGGCAACACCATGGCCGCAACCGAGCACACCGTTGCTATGCTCATGGCCATGACCCGCCACATCCCCCAAGCTCACCAATCCATCCAGGAAGGTAGATGGGACCGCAAATCCTTCACCGGCATTCAGGTACAGGGCCGCACCCTTGGTATCATCGGCGTGGGCCGCATCGGTAGCCGCGTTGCCAAACGCATGCAAGGCATGGAAATGATTACCATCGGCTATGATCCCTATATCACTGAAGAGCGTGCTCGCCAGGTTGGCGTTGAGCTCGTAGACCTTGACACCCTGCTGAAGCGCTCCGACTATATCACCATCCACACCCCGCTCACCAAAGAAACCGAGCACATGATTAACGCCGAAACCATCGCCAAAATGAAGGACGGCGTGCGCATCGTTAACTGCGCGCGCGGCGGCTGCAGTGATCACCAAGCTATCGCTGACGGTATCAAATCCGGTAAAATCGCCGGTGCTGCCATCGACGTATATCCCAGCGAACCTCTGACTAAGGAAAACAATCCCTTCCTAGGCCTCTTCAATGTTGTGCAAACTCCGCACCTGGGCGCCTCCACTGAGGAAGCACAAATCGGCGTAGCAGTTGATGTTGCTTACGGCGTTATCGATGCTCTCGAAGGTCGTCCCGTAATGACTGCAGTCAACATGGCCCCCATTCCGAAAAATGTTGCTGACGTTATCAAACCCTACTTTGGTCTGGCTGAACGCATGGGCACCGTAGGCATTTACCTTGCAGATGGCCCCATCACCAAGGTTGAAGTAGAATATACTGGCGTACTGGCTGAAACTGAAACCCAAGCCCTGACCACCGCCGTGCTCAAGGGCCTTTTGAACCCCATTCTGCAAGAAAGTGTCAATTATGTCAATGCTCCTGGCATTGCAAAAAAACGCAACATCGAGGTCAAAGAGGTTAAGGCTAATAAGCCAGGTTATTTCAGCACAGCTATTAATGTACGCATTGAGACTGCGAAAAACTCCCATAAAATTGAAGGTACTCTCTTCGATGGCAAAACCCCGAAAATCGTGCAAATTGATAAATATTACATCGACTTTAAACCCGAGGGCTACCTGCTGCTCGCACCGCATGTTAACAGACCGAATATGATTGGCCAAATGGCAACTATTCTTGGTAAAGCAGGCATCAACATCAACAGCATGCAGGTTGGCAGCACGCCGAAGTCCGACACCAATATTATGGCCATCGCCGTTGGCGATGATATTCCCAATGACATCATGCTGCAGCTGCGCGGCGTAGACGGCATTCTGGATGTAAAACTGATTAATTGTGAGGGTTAAGATGACGAGAATAATTTTAGTTCGCCATGGTGAAACCACTTGGAATATTGAAGGACGCTACCAGGGTCAGGAGGACACGCCGCTGAGTGAGCGTGGTCTCAAGCAGGGACATATGTTAGCTGAGGGCTTGCGCAACATACCTATCGACCTCGCAATCTCCAGCCCTCTACAGCGTTCCTACCAAACCTGTAAATTCTGCGCCGACCTGCACAATTTAACCGTTGCCACTGACGACAGACTACTGGAAATTAACCACGGCAGCTGGGAGGGCGTGCTGGCAGGCGATATTGCCAAAGCATATCCTGTGGAGTTTAAGCTCTGGCACACTGCCCCTGAAAAGGTGCAAATGCCCGGCGGCGGCGAAAGCCTAGAGGATGTGCGCAAGCGCGTGCGTGCTGCCTTCGATGAATATGCAGTGAAATATGAAGGCAAAACAGTACTTGTAGCTGCGCACGATGCAGTTAATAAAGCGATTATCTGCGATGTGCTGGGTCTTGGCATGGAGCACTTCTGGCAAATCAAGCAGGATAATACCTGCATCAACGTATTGGAGTGCAATGATGGGGTATGGCGTACTGTGCTCTTGAACTCTACAAATCATTTAGGCTTCCTCTTCAGCGGCATTGAGCAGGCAGGCCTGTAAGTATAAGCTTACAAATAATAAAATAGGTAAAAATTTAGCGGGTGCACCGATTTCCCTAGTCGGTTCGCACCCGCTCTTTATTTTTTATTTTAAGCTTAGTAGCACTACGCGCACTAGCTTGTAAGCTTATAAGTATAGCCTTGCGCAAGTCTAAATTAATTATCTACTGCTTCCTCTCGCTTAATTTTTCTCTGCAGCCAAATTAAGCGTAAGCTCAAGAGGATTGCGCTACTGATAACACCAATATCAAGACTCTGCCAATAAGCGAAGGCTCCATGCCCCACCTGATAGTCAAGGAAAAGACCCAGAGGCAGACAAATACCCCAATAGGCTAGCATACTGGCCCAGAAGGTGGCATCCACATCCTTGTAGCCGCGCAAAATTCCCTGGATTGGGGCAGCTACAGCGTCACCCAGCTGCCAACCAATCGCATAGAGTAGGAAAATTTTTACAAGCTCTACTACATCAGGATTAGCCGTGTAAATTAAGGCAATCTGCTCCCGCAGCAGGTACTCAGCAAACATATAGAAGCCTGCTATGCCAAGGCTAGTCTGTAAGCCAATGGTAACGTAGTCCCGCGCGCCCTGATAATTTTTTGCACCGTATTCCACGCCCACCACAATGGTCAACGCCAGTGAAAAGCTCAAGGGCATCATATAAATCAGTGAAGAAAAATTCAAGGCCGCCTGATGCGCAGCAATGGTCTCCGTGCCAAATTTCGCTATAAAAAGCGCTACTACGCCAAAAATGCTCGTCTCCATGAAAATGGAAACTCCCATGGGCACACCTATGCGCAAATACTCTTTAAGCCAAGCATAGGTAGGTCGCACAAGCCCTAACACCTCATAGCTTTTAAAGGGCTCCAAGCGCGTAACTACGTAGGCAAAAATGCAGAGCAACAGCCAAAAGGTTAGCCCTGACGCCACGCCTGCGCCAATGCCCCCCAAGCGAGGCAAGCCCAGCTTACCAAAAATCAGCACATAATTCAGGAGGCCGTTAATCGGCAATGCCAGTAAATAAATGCGCATGGTAAGATGTGTATAGCCCAAGGTATCGACTAAGCTGCGCAGGGGCAGAATCATAAAGAAGGGTACAACCCCTAAGCCCAGGCCAGCTAGGTACCACAGCGCCACATGATAAACCTCGGGCGCAAGCCCCATATTTTGCAGAAAATGTGGCAGGAAGGCCACCCCACAGCCCAGCACCAGCACTGCAAAAGCTAAAGCTAGAAAGATGCCATGACGCACCACAGTGGTAATTTTGTCCTTCTCACCTGCGCCAAGTAGATTTGCGACAAGGGGCATTGCAGCCATCAGGACACCGCAGATACCTGTCTGGATAGGCATCCAGATATTGCCCCCAATAGCTGCTCCCGCTAAGTCCACATCACCAGCCTGTCCCGACATACTGGCATCGAAAAAGTTCATCCCCATGATGGCTATTTGTGTCGCAATGATGGGTAGCATAACGCTCAAGAGGCGCTGCAGCTTATCACGATAGTTTAAATTTAAAGCTTTAATAATCAATTAAAAATTCCTCCGCCTCGCAAGCTCGGCACCTCACTTTGAAAAGGGAGGCTCTCAACACCCAAAGCTTCGAAATAAATTATACTTAAATCTTATGCTCTACTCTTCGGCCAGCTCGCTCAGCTCCAGCCAGCGTTCTTCCATGCGCTCCAGCTCGGCCTGCACTGCCTCCTGCCGTTTCGTCAGCTCTGCTAGCTTGCCATAGTTACTGCCGCAGCTATTCATTTCCATAGCCAGCATTTTAAGCTCCGCCTCACTGCGCGCCAGCTCCTGCTCCAGCTTGCCCAGCTCAATGCGCTCACCATAGGTTAATTTACGCTTAGTAGGCTCTAGCTTCGCCTCACTATTTTCAGCTTCTGCACCATTGGGGGCGCCTTTTTTAGCATTGCAGTCCTCACTAACTCCACTCTTTTTAAGCTTTGCAGAAAAATTATTTTTGTTTTCCACTTGATTTTGAGGCTGTTTTTCTGCTAAAGCTTTCTCATAATCGCTATAGCCACCCATGTAGGGCTCGATATGCCCATTAGCCTCTAAGGCAAAAATTCGCTGCGCAAAGCGGTCCAGAAAATAGCGATCATGGGATACGGCAATCACTGCACCTGCAAAGCTGTCGAGATAATCCTCCAGCACGGAGAGCGTAGGGATATCAAGGTCATTCGTAGGCTCGTCCAGCAGCAGCACATTCGGCGCCGTCATCAGCACACGCAGGAGGTAGAGACGGCGCTGCTCGCCGCCGCTCAGCTTATTCACAGGCACCCATTGCAGCTCGGGCGGGAAGAGAAAGCGCTCCAGCATCTGTGCTGCGCTGATGCGCTGTCCATCCGCAGTTTCGATATAATTATTAGCCTCCTTAATATACTCCAAAACACGCATATTAACGTCGCTGAACTCGCTATGCTGCGCAAAATAGCCTATGTTTACAGTCTGCCCCACTGTCATGGTGCCGCCGGTAGGCACACAACGACCTGCGATAATATCCATCAGCGTGGACTTGCCCGCACCATTAGGACCTACTATGCCCACCCTATCATTACGCAAGAGGATATAGCTGAAGTCTTTGATATAATCGATGCCATCGTACTTCATGGAGATATTTTCCAGCTCGATAATCGTCTTGCCCAAGCGACTGGACACGGAACTCAGCTCCAGATTAGCCTCGCTCTTGACATTCTTCACCTCGGCCTCGATTTTGGCAAAACGCTCCACACGGTCCTTCTTTTTCGTGCGGCGTGCTTCCGCTCCACGACTTATCCACGCCAGCTCACGGCGATAGATATTGCGGAGCTTTTGCGCAGCACTCGCCTCAGCAATGCGGCGTTCCTCGCGCTTCTCGAGAAAGAGGCTATAGTTACCCACGTAAACATAGCCCTTACCACCATCGATTTCCAGCGTACGATTGACCACTCTATCGAAGAAATAGCGATCATGCGTTACCATGAGCAGCGCGCCCTTGCGCTTTAGGAGCTGCTGCTCCAGCCAGGCAACCGTGGCATTATCCATGTGGTTCGTGGGCTCGTCAAGGATAAGCAGGTCGCTCGGACGCACGAGCACACCCGCTAGGGCAACGCGCTTACGCTGGCCACCGCTGAGCTCGCCCATTTTTTGCTGTAGACGGGTGATCCCCAGCTGCGTCAGTACAGCCTTCGCCTCACTCTCCAGCTGCCAGGCGAATTTTTCATCCAGCTGCTGCTGGAGTTCCATGAGACGCTTCTGCGCTGCAACATTTTCGCTATCGGCAGCAGCATTTTCCACGGCCAACTCATATTCACGCAGCAGCACCATTAGAGGTGAGTCACCTTTAAAAATTTGCTCTAGAACAGTAGCCTCGGGGTCGTAGGGCGGATCCTGCGGCAGATACTCCATCACAACATTGCCAGGAATAGTCAGCTTGCCCTTCTCGCCCGAATAGCGCTCTGCAATCATGCGTAGCAGCGTACTTTTACCCGTGCCATTGACACCGATAATACCATATTTATCCCCTTCCTCGACATTGAAGGTTACATTTTCAAAGAGCGTCCTTGCGCCATAGCTATATGATAAATTTTCTGCACTTAAAATCATTTTACTTCTCCTTAACGTGTTTTTAGGCTTATAAATTGCACCTTTTAGCAAGGCCGCAACACATAAAAGCACAATTTATAAACCCAAAAGAAGGGCCCGCAGTAACGCGGGCCGCATTTCTTTATTATTTAACCTCAGCAAGCATACTCTTGATATCGATTTTTTTCTTTTGCATGCCCATCTTCAGCAGGAATTCCTGCGTATCCTCGAGGTCTTTGATATCCTTGTCGGTAATTTTCGTCGTGAAGTCATACCAAGGCGCCATAATCTTGACTTCATCAAGCTTCAAGCCAGTTTCCTGAGCCGTAAAGCCAAAGGCTTTGTCCTGCTCCTTATTCATGAAGTCAATATTTTGCTGATGTACAGCAAGATATTTTTTCACGATTTCCGGATGCTCCTTTAAAAGCTTACCACTGACACCAATAACGATGGTCGCATCAACGAGGCCCTCGCCATTGCAGAGCACACGCGCACCCGCCTTCTGCGCACGCAGTACGTCAGCGCCTGCTACAAGCGCTGCGTCCACCTCGCCACTCATCAGCGCATTCACGCCAGCAGGAATACCTAGGGAAACGAAGTTTACAGCGTCCGGCTTCAGATTTGCCTTATCCAGTGCTGCTACGAGAATCTGGTGCAGGATAGTACCCTTCGGGCCTGCTACCTTTTTGCCCTTTAAATCAGCAGCAGTTTTAATGGCAGGGTCCTTCACCATAATATTGAAAGCCTTGGGAGCACGGCTATAGATACCCACAACCTTCACATCCACGCCATTGGAGGCTGCTAAAATAGCACTAGTCCCACCGAGAGCGCTGCAAACGTCGAGACTGCCACTAGCAAGTGCCTCCGTCTGCTTGGCGCCGGAATTAATTTCCGGGAAGGTTACAGTAATCTTATCCTTGCCAAATTCCTTCACCAAGGTCTGATTATGCTTGTCCACAATGCTGGGAATATTCAAAGGAGACTTGACATAGGTCACCTTTAAATCATTTTTAGCGGGCTTAGCCGCTTCCTTTTTCTCGCCACCACAGCCAGCGAGAAGCGTAAATGCTGTTAACATACTTAAGCCTAAGGCAATAAGCTTTTTGTTCATAATCATGAACTCCTTTCTTAACCTGCAGCCGCAGCTATTTGCTTACAGTGCTTGCAATATTTTCTGCCGCAGCAATTGAAATTCATTACTAGCTGTCTGCCGCGGCCGAGACAACTCAATAGGCAGGGAATCACGCACCCTACCATTATCCATTATAATGATTCTGTCAGCTAAAAGCAAGGCTTCTTCCACATCATGGGTCACAAAAATTATTGTTTTGCGCTCCTCGGCAAAGAGCCTTAATAGTGTCTTCTGCAAGCCCTGGCGCGTAAAATAATCCAGCGCGCTAAAGGGCTCATCCATAAGGATAATATCGGGATTATAAAATAGCGTACGTCCCAGCGACACACGCTGCGCCATACCACCCGAAAGCTGATTAGGATAGAGCTGCTCCGTACCTTCAAGCTCCAGTAAACGCAATAGCTCAGGCAGACACCCTTTATCCAAGCCTTTTTCGTGACGTGCAGCGAAAACTATATTATCCGCTACATTCAGCCAGGACATTAGCCTTGGCTCCTGAAATACAGGAGCAATGCGCTTTGTAGCAGGCAGCTCTATGCTTCCCGCATCACTTGACTCCAGACCGCACAGCAGGCGCAAGAGAGTCGTTTTGCCACAGCCGCTCCGTCCCACAATACAGGTAAAGCTATGCTCCTTAAACTCTTCCGTTGTAGGCGCTAACGCCTGCTTAGCGCCATAGCGCTTGCAGATGCCCTGCACGCGCAGGCTCCAGTTCTCCATGCTGCCCACCTACCTTTGCAAGCCCTGATGCCAAGGGAATAAACGGCGAATGATAATTAAAAAAACATAGTCAATAGCTGTGCCAATAATACCGATGGCCAGCATGCCCACAATAACGATATCGGGGCGTGACATCTCCTCCGCATCGAGAATCAAATAACCGATACCTGCCGACGCTGCAATCAGCTCTGCTCCAATCAGCGCGCGCCAGCTATAGCCTAGCGCCAGCTGCATGCCCACGACAATTTGCTCCAGCGCTGCCGGAATGCGAATATGGATAATTTGCTCTCGTAGCGTAAAGCCCAGCGAACGCCCCACCTCTAAAAGCTTCACATCGCAGTTATGAATGCCACTATAGGTATTCAAAAACAGAGGGAAGAAGGAAGCCAGTACAATAATCGTCAACTTCGAAGCCTCGCCTATGCCAGCCCAGAGGATAATGAGCGGCACTGCCGCAAGAGGCGGCACATGGCGCAGAAACTCTAAGAGTAGCCAACAATAGGCATCAAATTTTCTACTTTGCCCACACAAGATTCCCAAGGGGACAGCTAAGCAGCAGCTCAAGCTAAAGCCGATAAATACGCGGCGCAAGCTCACAGACAAATGCTTCGCTAGCACGCCACTAGCGCAAAGCTCTCCGAGAGAGTCCCACACCTCCGCAGGCTTTGGCAAAAGATAGGGACTAAAAATTTCCTTTTGTGTTACCAGATACCAAGCCACCAAAAGGAGCAGTGGCAAGAGCAAGCCTCGCACTATTTTTTTACTCATGAACATAATTATCACAGCTCCATTAGTGACTATTTTAGCGCACTATACTCACAATCTAAGATGCGCTCTTAGCATAATATATGCTCTTAAACCAGGCTAAGCTTTAAGGCTGCATTTTGCTCCGTAGCATCCTGCAAAACCTGCAGAAACTGCTTGCCGTACCAGCCCAGATACTCATCAGCAGCCACCTTTTGCGGTACAACGAGCTCCGTAGGTTCTGTAATATCGGTCAAGCAATCGTAAAGTGCGTCTAGATTAGAGCCGTAATATTCTGGCAGAGCCAGTGCTATATGCAGGTGTTGATGTAGCGCGGGCAGGCTACGCATTTTTTCCAATTCTAAAACTATTTTTTTCATCGTATAGTCCTCCCGTTAATACAGCTTCGTAAAGCTCTTATAATGATCCCCGGTATAATAAATGAGACCATCATTTGAAAAGACGATGCGCTTAGCATTGCGATTACCCTTGACATAATCGATGTCACATTCTGTCCAGGTACGCCCATTTTTCTTGGGCAGCTTGCCCTCATAATTACCATAGCGATCGCCACCAATGGATTTACCGGGAGCAACCTTATCAAGCGTCCCCTTAGTCTGCCAGCCTAATTTTTTGGCCTGATTTTTGGTAATATAATTATGCGGCAGCTTCGCAAATTCGTTAATATAGGCAGCTACATGCTCCTTATCGGTATAAGCAGCGCCTTCGCTAATCTTTAGCTTGCCACTATTGGCCTTAACATTGGCAGCTTTATTTTGCCCTTGGTTAAGCACTTGCTGTTGCTTTTCTGTGCCGCCGTTCAAGGTCACCGTAACCTTTTTGTTAGTAGCATCAGCATCGGTCTTTTTGTTTGATGTACCGCAACCAGTGAGCACACTGAAGCAGAAAATGAGGGAAAGAATAAATGCAAAAATTTTTCTCACGAGCTTCACTTCCTTTTTTATTTTTTATTATATTATACAGCGTTTACGTGAACTTAGGAAGAGGGAGATAAATAAACGCTGTAGCACTTTAAGCACTACAGCGTTTGCATAGCTTTATAAAATTTTCAAAACAGCTAAGCTTAAGCTCTACCTACAACGAGCAGACAGCACTTCTTAGCGTGCATCGCGACCATGCGTGTACACCGGCAGCAGCTTCGGAGAAAGCTCGCCACTCACACCCGCCTCGTGCTCTGCCGCTGCGTAGGCCTTCACATGCTCCAGACTCAGCTTGCCGAGCTTGGTTGTCTTCGCGCTCGCTGCAGCCTGCTTGCCGGCAATGCGACCGAAGACGATAATATCAAGCAGGCTATTGCCCATCAAGCGATTGGTGCCGTGGATGCCGCCCACTGCCTCACCGGCTACATAGAGGCCAGGCAGCTTGCTTTGCGCATCCTTGTCAATGAGGATGCCACCGTTTTGGTAGTGCAGCGTCGGATAGATAAGAATCGGCTCCTTGCGCAGGTCAATACCAAATTTTGCATACATGCGCAGCATGCCAGGAATGCGTTTAGCAATCGTGCCCTCGCCATGCAGCATTTCAATCAGCGGCGTATCGAGCCACAGCGCTACACCGTCGAGAGCCTTCACGCCCTTGCCACGCGCGGTGCATTCGCGAATAATGGAGGCAGCCGCCACATCGCGCGTCTCCAGCGGATGCATAAAGATTTCGCCCTCAGCATTAACTAATTGCGCACCAATGGAGCGCACCTTTTCCGTTACCAGCGCACCATAAATTTGCGCAGGATAAGCCACGCCCGTAGGATGGTACTGAATTGCATCAGCATAAATCAGCGGTGCGCCTGCACGATATGCCATAACGAGGCCATCGGCCGTAGCGCCATAGTGGTTGGATGTCGGGAAACCCTGGTAATGCAGGCGACCTGCGCCACCAGTCGCCATAATGACGGATTTCGCGCGAACTACCTTATACTCATTGCTATCGTAGTCGAGCAGTACCGCGCCAGCACACTTGCCCTCCTCGTCAAGCAACAGCTCAATCGCAGGGCTGAACTCAAGCACAGGGATGCCGCGGTTCACCACTTCATCGCGCAGCACGCGCATGATTTCTGCACCAGTATAGTCGGCGCAGGCATGCATACGCTTACGGCTCGTACCGCCGCCATGCGTCGTAACCATGGTGCCATCGGTCTCCTTGTCGAACATGACGCCGAGCTTGCTCAGCCAGTCAATCGCCAAGGGGCCATTAGTAACGAGCTCCTCTAAAAGCTCAGGAATATTTTTATAGTGACCGCCGCCAAAAGCGTCCAGATAGTGGGTCGCAGGGGAATCATTACCCTTATCGGCAGCCTGAATGCCGCCCTCAGCCATCATGGTATTGGCATCGCCCATGCGCAGCTTCGTCACTACGAGCACGCTCGCGCCCCCATTATGAGCCTCGAGTGCAGCGCTAGCACCGGCGCCACCGCCACCGATAACAAGCACGTCCACATCGTAGTCAATGCGGTTCAAATCGAGCTCCACGCCCTCGAGACGGCTCTTGCCCTCGAGGAGCTGCGCCAGCTCCACGGGTACCTTATCGCCCTTATTGGGGCCTACCTCCAGCACCTTGAAGCCCTTGGCACTATAGTCGGGGTGGAACTCCTTCAGGAGCTCCTCCTTTTCCTCAGCGGAAAAACGCTCAATCGTAGCATGCAGGCGCTGCGCTCTGGTTGCTTCTACTTTAGCCATGGATTTTAACATATCTTCAGTAAATGCGCTCATCTTCCCAGCCTCCTACTTCTCAATCTCGCGTTTATTATAGAGCTCCTTGATTTCGTCAAGGGGCATATTTTTCAGCTTTTCGAGCAGGGTTACGTAGTCACCATTCTCGATTTCAGCTACACGCTGCGCGAGGTGCTCGCACTTCGGAGCGATATACTTGCCGGTGAGGCGGCGGCACAAGAGGCCCACAGCACTATGGCTGATTTGGGCCGGGCAGCGGGAAGCGCAGATATTGCAGCCCACGCAGTCAAAGGAAGCGTGCGCAGCCTTTTCGTATTCGCCACGCTGCGCGTAAGCGATGTATTGCATAACGTTCAGTCCCTGCGGGCAGCCCTTGGTGCAGGCATTGCAGCCGATGCAGCTATAGATTTCAGGATAGAGCTGGCCGACGATATTGTCGGTAGCTTTGATTTCCTCGATGTTAAAGGTGCGTTTATTGATGGGGAAGGAGTCGATTTTGCCGACGCACATGCCTTCCTCCACCTTAGTTTGGCAGGAGAGCACAACCTTGAGCTCGGTGGTGCCCTTAATGCGATAGATTACGGCGCAGGCACCGCAGAAGCCACTGCGGCAGCCGCAACCGCGAATCAGCTTAAAGCCTGCGTATTCCATGGCGTCCATGATGGTCAACGTTGCGGGCACAGAATATTTTTTACCCAAAAGGTATACTGTTACCATTTCTTCCATATTTCGGATTGCTCCTCTCTATATAAGAATTATAGCTCATAAAAATCTACAATCAGCGCGGAATAAAGCAAGGAATAGCAATTTGCAAATCAAAAAGCGAACATCGAAATTTTAGCGAATGAGTTGTTGGAACAATAGAAGCGAGTGGCTCCCGACACTTGCGATCTTTGCGAACAAGATGGTACCCCGAAGCTTCGTAATTGTTCCCAACGAAATGAGCGTTAAGAAATTTCGGTGAGCGTTGATTGCAAATTGTCTATTCCGTCTTCACTTTTAATATTCATCAGGCATAGTATCAAGTTGATCGCACGTAAATACCGGTCCATCCTTGCAGACATATTTTTTGCCAATATTGCAGCGCCCACACTTACCAACACCGCACTTCATGCGCAGCTCCAGCGTCGTATAAACCTGCTCCTTCGTAAAGCCCATCTTAATCAACGCTGCCAGACACAGCTTAATCATAATCGGCGGACCGCACAGTAAAACCGTCTTATCTGGCGTAAACTTCAACGCCTCCAGGAACGCAGGCACAAAGCCTACATTACCCTCCCAGCCCTCCTGGGGACCGTCAATCGTCAAATGCACGCGCGTATCGGGCTGCTTAGGCCACACCTCAGTCAGCTCCTCATAGCGCACAAAATCCTCTTTGCTGCGCGCGCCGTACACCACATCAATACTGCCGTAGTCCGCACGCTTATCCAGCATATAATTCAGCACGCTGCGCAGCGGCGCAAGGCCAATACCACCTGCGATAAAGAGCAGATCCTTGCCCTTGAGCTTATCCTCAACCGGGAAATGATTGCCATAGGGCCCGCGCACCGCGATCTGTTGCCCTACCTCCACATCAAAATGCAGAAAATCAGTAATCGAGCCACAGCGCTTAATACTAAACTCCATATATTTTTCATTCGTCGGCGAAGAAGTAATGGAGAAAATCGCCTCACCCTTGCCGGGTACCGATAAAATCGCACATTGGCCGGGCATATGCTCAAAAAGCTTGCCCCCCTCAGGACGCTCCACACGGAAGGTCTTCACATCCGCAGTCTCCTCGCAGATATCCGTAATCACGCCCAGTACGGGAATCAACGTATCGCGACAATTACACATCCTGCTTCACCTCCAAGCCTTGCAAATCCTCAGCCTTTTCCAGCGCCTTGGCCACCTTGACAATATTCAAATTTACAGGGCACTTCGCGAGGCAGCGACCGCAGCCCACGCAGGCAAAAACGCCCTCATTATTTTCCGGAAAATACACTAGCTTATGCATATAGCGCTGGCGGAAGCGCTCCAGACGGCTCTTGCGCGGATTGCCGTGCGCCATCTTCGTGAAATCGCTTGCCATGCAGCTATCCCAGCACCGGAAGCGCTCCGTCTTGCCCTCAGCCACCTGGTAATCGCGAATATCATAGCAATGGCAGGTTGGGCACACGTAGGTGCAGGTGCAGCAGGAAAGGCAGCTCGGCGCGAGCTTCTCCCAAACTGCGCTCTTGAACACCTTCAGCTCGTTAGAGGGCAGCTTCGCGTCAAATTTATAATTAGCCAGCGGCAGCACGCTGAGAATCTTTTTCGTCTGCTCAGCCTGTGCCTCCACAGCCTTACTCTCGCCTGCTTCCTCAAGCAAGTCACTCAGCTTGCTCGTTAAAGCCTCACCCTTAGCCGTTACAGCCTGCCAGTAAAGCTCGCCCTCGACGAGCCAGGTCCGCACATCCGTCTCAGGACTAGTCGCATCAATGCCAAAGGAGCTGCAGAAGCAGGTCTCCTCAGGCGCACTGCAGCCCATGCCGATGAGCAGCGTGTGCTCGCGGCGTGCTTTATAATAGGAGTCCACAGGCTCCTTCAAAAATACGCGGTCCAGAATATCGAAGCTGCGCGCATCGCAGGCACGCACGCCCATAACAATCACATTTTCCTCACTCGGCAGAATCTGCTCAATGGAAAGGTTCTTGCCCTCGGTCTGGAATTTTACGAGATTTTCCACCTGCGGGAAGAAGACATCCTTCGCAGAGCGGGAGGTCAATAGCGCATCAAGAGCTACAGCTGCACCATCGCTATAGACTGCGAAATCCACCTTACCTGCTTTATTCACGCAGGGCAGGAGCAGCTTAGCCTCGGCGGCTAATGCCGCATACAGGCGGGGCAAATTTTCCTTGCTAATTTTATACATCACGCTCATTTATTTGCCTCCTTTCCTATATGCTCCGAGAGCAATTTCTACTTCGCTATCGCTTTGTTTATAGTCCACCTGGGGTGCGGGCGTCGTCGCGTCAGCACCTGCCTGGAAGGGACCAAAGAAGGTATTGATATCCTTCATAAATTTCATATTCAAAAGGCCTAGCTTCACACCCTGCGGGCACACGCGCGCACACTCGCCGCAGCCCACACAGCGCCCTGCCACATGGTAGGCGCGAATGATGTGGAAGAGCTGCTCCTCAACAGGATCAGCATAGGCCTTGCCTGCTACCGGAGAACCCGGATGGTCGAAGATGCACTGCTCGCAGGTGCACGCGGGGCAAATATCGCGGCAGGCATTGCAGCGAATGCATTTGCTCAGCTCCTGCTGCCAGAAGACAAAGCGCTCCTCGGGGCTCATCGCCTCAATCGCCTTCACGCCGGCGAATTTATCACCCTCGAAATGCGGCGTCTCCAGCTTCTCGCCCAGCTCCTCATCCGCAATCTTGTACTCATTACCCTTGCACATCAGACATTTATCGAGTAGAACATCCTGCTTTTGCAGCTTCAGCTCGCCCAGAGCGGTAGTTACAATAACCTCGTCACCTTGGGTCTCGACCTTCAGGATGGCCTTCGCACCGGCAGCCTTGATCTTTTTAATATCAAGCATGCCGCTGCAGGGCGACCCAATCGCATGCACCAGCTCGCGCTGAATGCGATTGTCTTTCAGGAGCTGGTTCACACCATAGGTATCGCAGGGCTTGAGGAAAACGGCAGTTTTCAGGCCCTTGCGACTGGTCTGCATCAGATATTTACATAAATTAGCAGGGCAAAACTCGTCATACACAAGCTCGCTGCACTCCTCAGCCTTGGCAAAAAAAGCGGGCGCATTATCGTAAAAGAACTCGCCCGGGCGCCATGCCAGCACCCTATCCACGGTGCCATTTGCCAAAAGCTCGACAGCCTTCGCCTGCATCAGCTTTTTTATTTCGCGCATCGCAAATCCCTCAACTTTACATTTTCTCCCAGCGCAGCAATATGCTCCGCAAAATCATTCATTACCTGCGCAAAGCGTGCGCCCTCGGCCGCACTTACCCATTCCACGCGGAATCGGTCGCCCGCTACGCCTAGATATTCGAGCATGCCGAGTAGAAGTGTCATGCGGCGGCGGGTAAAGTAATTGCCCGTCGTATAGTGACAGTCACCCGGGTGGCAGCCGCAGAGAATCACGCCATCCGCACCACGTGCGAAGGCACGCAGGATAAAGAGCGGGTTCACTCTGCAGGAGCAGGGTACCTTGATGATTTTAATATTAGCCGGATAATTTTTGCGCGCCGTGCCTGCGCCATCCGCACCGGCATAGCTGCACCAATTACAGCAGAAGGCTACAATTTTCGGTTCATATTTATCTTCATTGGTGTTGGTATTAGTATTTAACATAATGCATCCACCTCTGCCAGAATTTGTTCATTCGTAAAGCCCTTCAGGTCCATTGCCGTACTCGGACACGCTACTGTGCAGGCGCCGCAGCCTTGGCACAGAGCCTCGTTAACAACGGCCACAGTGCGATTTTCGCGCGTACCTGTAAGGGTAATAATTTGCTTAGTTTCGTAGGAAATAGCGCCATAGGGGCACACATGCGCGCAGGTTTTGCAACCGCTGCAGATATTTTCGTGGCACTGCGCGGTGCAGGGGTTCGTTGCGAGGTGATCCTTGGCTAAGAGGCCAATAACCTTCGCTGCGGCCGCACCCGCTTGGGAAACAGTCTCTGGGATATCCTTGGGTCCCTGGCACATGCCGGAGAGGAAGATACCTGCCGTGGGGCTCTCCACAGGGCGCAGCTTGGGATGCGCCTCAACGTAGAAGTCGTCATTATCGATGCTAGCCGTGAGCATGGTAGCGAGCTTGCGCGCATCGGGAGACGGCTTCACTGCTCCCGCCAAAACAACTAAATCGGGGAAGAGCATAAGGTGCTTGCCGCTATTGATATCGCTTGCAAAAACAGTCAGCTTGCCCTCGCCATCTACGACAACCTTGCCGACCTGGCCGTGCACATAATGCACGCCATATTCCTCCACGGCGCGGCGATAGAACTCGTCAAAGCCCTTGCCTGGAGTACGCACATCGATATAGAAAACAGTAACGTCAACATTGGGATATTTTTCGCGAATGTACATCGCGTGCTTTGCATTGTACATGCAGCAGATTTTACTGCAGTAGGTTTTGCCCCGCTCCGTAGTATCACGGGAGCCAACGCAGGAGACAATCACGACGGACTTAGGCTCCTTGCCAGTAGAGGGGCATACGAGATGGCCCTCAGTGGGACCTGCCGCATTCGTCAGGCGCTCCAGCTGCAGCGAGGAGATAACATCCTTGCTCTCACCCCAGCCCAGGTCACTGAACTTGGAGAGGTCAATCATCTCAAAACCCGTTGCGAGCACAATGGCGCCATATTTTTCATTGATAAATTCATCCTTTTGCTCATAGTCAATCGCTTCGCAGGGGCAGACCTTGGAGCAAATGCCGCATTTGCCTGTTTTAAATTTAATGCAGGCATCGCGGTCGATAACAGGAACCTTAGGAATCGCCTGCGCAAAGGGGATGTAAATTGCGCCGCGATTTTTCAGGGACATATCAAATTCACTGGGAGTTTTGCGGGAGGGGCATTTTTCCGTGCAAATGCCGCAGCCGCTGCACATATCCGCCTTCACGCTGCGCGCTTTTTGGCGAATCGTGACGTCGAAATTACCCACATAGCCCTCCACCTTTTCAATTTCGCTATAGGTATAGAGGGTGATATTTTCATGCTGCGCTGCGTCCACCATTTTCGGGGTGAGGATGCAGGCACTGCAGTCCAGCGTCGGGAATGTCTTGTCGAGCTGCGCCATGCGACCACCGATGGTCGGCTCCTTCTCGACGATGTCTACCTTGTAGCCAGCCTCGGCAATGTCGAGAGCTGTCTGAATGCCTGCGATGCCGCCGCCAATGACGAGCGCGCGCTTTACGACGTCGCTCTGGCCTGCGTGCAGGGGGCTATTGAAGCGCACCTTGGCAATCGCTGCTTTAGCGAGCTTGATGGCCTTGGCCGTAGCCTCGGCCTTATCTTTAAGTACCCAGGAGCATTGCTCACGGATATTGGCGATTTCCACCATGTACGAGTTTATGCCCACGCTTTCCGCGCATTTGCGGAAGGTAGCTTCGTGCATACGCGGGGAGCAGGAGCACACCACGATGCGATCTAATTTATAATCACGCACTGCCTGGCGAATAATATCCTGACCCTGCTCGGAGCACATATATTTATAATCAGTAGCAAAGGCCACGTCAGGCACCTGGCGCACAGCCTCCACAACCTGGGCAACATCCACCGTGCCGGCGATATTGCTGCCACACCAACATACAAAAACACCTATTTTTTGCACGAGGATACCTCCTATTTATT
>JAXEPX010000117.1:0-3513 GCA_034117325.1 Phascolarctobacterium sp.
TAATGGATTTACGTCATCTGCTAGCAAAAGAAATAGCCGATGGCATTATTGCCACCGGCGTTGAGGGCGGTTTTGACTCTGTAAGCTGCAGCACTGCCGGTAACTACCCGTCCATGGGCGTGAGTCAATGGGAAGGCTCTCGTGGTGACAACTTGCTATCCTGGATAGATGCAGGCAGAAAATTCATGGGCCGAAGCTATCAGAACATTGTTGATGCCGGTGAGCTGTACGAATTAAAGCATGTGCTGTCGTCCCCTCAAGGCCAGCACGCACAGCGCGAAATATTGGCCTATGACTGCTTAGACTATGTTGATACTCTGATGCCCTTGATCGCAGACAGCAAGTGTGTCATCTATGCCGGTATCTGGTGCCCTACGTCTACAAACGTGGTCAAGATATTCGTCCAGAACCGCCGTGACTGGGGCTATGATGTAAATAGCTTAGCCAAGCTTCGTGATGTGTTCCGCGAGCAGTACTGGAAAGCTGCAGATGTGGGTGAGCAGTACCGCCAAGGCTATGCCAACCGCGCTGATCACACCTATGATTATTTGGCTGACCATGATATTGATTGGAGTGTGCTGGATGTATGAGACTGATCAGAAGATGCTTTACCGTGTGTATGCTTGTTTCTGCCTTATTATGCTTTGCTTTACCCTGTATGTCGGCTGCGCCGGTGGAGCAGGTACCAACAGGCTACAAAGTAGTACGGACAGAGAAATTGGAGCTATTAAAGAGCAACAACGACAAGCTGGTGCTGAAATTAGCAGAGCTGGAGCAGAAATTGAGTCTGCTGAAAACTCCATCGAACGAGCTAGTGGAGCAATTAGCCACAGCCAAGAACGAGCTGCAGCTATGCAAGAAGGACTTAGCGAGTGCGAAGATATCCTTAAAGAGTGCCAAGGCCTTGCAAGAGCAAACGCAAAAATCATTGCAGAGCTTGGAAAACAAACTGGAGGCCGAGCGCAAGCAGCAGGCCAATAGAGAAAAGCGCCTGCGAAGGCAGCGTGATACATGGCTGTTTGTGGCAGGAGCGTGTCTGCTCGGTTATATTGGTAAATAAGTAAAGGGAGCCTTAATCGGCTCCCTTATTTTGTTGCTAAACTAGGCAAAATAAAGTATAATTATATTATAGAAATTAAATATACAAATGAGCAGTGATCCTCTGCTCAATCAGATTTTGCTTGTTTGGGGCCTTAGCTGGCTAAACGCAACTGCGAACAACTTATAGTGCATACTATTTCAACTATCTTTGGCGTTCGAGTCCGCGGCACCAGACGTTCGTTTACAGTTTGCCCAAAACTGTCTAAAATATTCTCCATGCTTAACCGCATGGAGATATTTTTTTCTCCAACTACGATTTTATCCACAAAAGTATTTATCAAAAATCTCTTTGCTATCTCATCGCCTGTGCCTAAATTTTCATGAAGGGCCTTTAAGGTGGCCTCAATTTGCTCAGCGGTCAACGTTGGTGCATTCTCGTTAGCCCTGCAGCAGGCTATTTCGTTTTCAACGTCAATAATCTGAGCCTTAACCGCTTTTAGTCTATCAAGGTTATAGTCATCAACACCGTTTAACTCCATAATGTCATATAAACCGCCCATGCGCTTTTCAAGAGCAGCTTTTTGCCTCTTGAGCTCGATGAGGCGGTTTTTGCTATTTTTAGTATGGCTGGTGTATTGGTTGGCCATTTCTTCTGCAATATTGGCCATATTTTGAGGTGTAAAAACACATTGCTCAATAGATTCAACAACCCAGCGTTCGAGAGCCTCGCTGTTGATATATTTATTAGGGCATACCTCGCCCGCAACACGCTCTTTTCTGTTGCAAGCATAATAGCTATATTCTTTTTCATTGCGGCGCATCCTGTGGCCGTTCATCGCGCTGCCGCAGTGCTCGCAGAAAATTTTGCCAGTAAGAAGGTAGGGCACAGATGCACGAAAGCGAGAAGCGTGTTTTTGGTTATCTGCTTTAATTTTTTGGACCATAATAAAATCCTCTTTGCTGATGATGGGAGGGATTGCATTCTCAATGCGAATCAATTCTTCGCTTGGCTTGCCGTGGCTGTTTCTTGTGCCATCGGATTTTTTAGTTACTTTATTAAATGTGTAGATGCCAATATATTTTTCGTTACGCAGGATATCGTGAAGACTTACCTTAGAAAAATTTCTGCCCAATTTGGTCTTATAGCCTTTTTCGGCAAGTGCTTTGGCAATTTCAGTATAACCTTTGCCATCTAAATACATCCTAAAAATCATGCGCACACCTTCGGCCTCGCGCTCGTCAATAACATAATGTTTGTCTACAATCTTGTAACCAAAGGGAGCCGTGCCGCCATTGAACTGAGCCTTGTAGGCATTCTCGTTCAGGCCCTTCTTGGTTTCTTTGGCAAGGTTACGGGAATAATAGGCAGCAAAGCCAACCAGCATGCTCTCCATCATTTGACCCTCGGGGGTGTTATCAATGTTTTGCACAGCGTACTCATACTTGATACCCAGCTGGGTGAGCGTGCGCTTTGTAGTGTAATAGTCAAATTCATTGCGGGCGTTACGGTCGACCTTGTGGAAAATAACAACATCGAATAAATCATCCTTGGCATCCGCCAGCATTTGGTTGTAGGCGTCACGGCCTGCGAGCTTAGTACCGCTCTTGGCCTCGTCACGGTAGATATGGGTGACTAAATATCCTTTGCCCTTACAATAGGCTTTGCAGGCCCGCACTTGCGCGTCAATGGATTCTTCGCGCTGGTTATCACTGGAAAACCTTGCGTAAATAACTGCTCTTTGCATAATATCCTCCTAAAATGTTAAAAACCCCGTATTTTGGAAAAGACGTTATCGTAAAAACCAAAATATGGGGTTTTTGGTTTTTACAGATGCCTTAAAAACTCTATATCATTTACACAGCACTCACTGCTTAAATCACCGTGGGTACTGTGTTTTATCTCATGGAGAAAAGTTTCTCGATTTGTTTCTAAGTTAAGCTTAGAATTTAATACTATTGTTTCATAACCGTCTTCATCGGCTTTGATAAATCCCTTTATACCATAAGGCATAGGAATAAGTATCGTCCTCATAATATCAGTCCTTTTTCATACGAGAAACAAGGTCAACCACAAATTTTATATCGTCAGGTGACAGCTTCCTGCTGGCATCCATTAGGATACGCAGGTCAGGGTTATCGTGTATCTCCTGTGCCAGCTGGGCAGTTTCGGGGTTGAGGTAGTAGGTGGAGCAATCATTTTTATCTAATAGGTAATTCATGTCCACATTAAAGAAATCGGCAATCTTTTCTAGAGTTTCCAAATCTTTTGGTTCTCTGTTGCCATTCTCATACATACTAATTGCACTCTTGCTGACGCCCAATTGCCTCGCTAATTCATCTTGAGACAAGTGTCTGCTATCTCTCAAAAGTCTAAATCTATCTTTAAAAGCCATTAAAAGCACCTTCCTTTCCTATCAATATGTTATCACGAAACGTGAAAATATACAAGAAAAAGTTTACAAAATGTGTTGA
>JAXEPX010000118.1:0-1037 GCA_034117325.1 Phascolarctobacterium sp.
TGAAGCCCATACATTTTCGGGATGGACGGTCCGGTTATATCCGCATCCAGAATACCCACACGAAATCCCTTCTGTGCCATCTGATTGGCCAGAGATGCGGTTACGAAAGATTTTCCCACACCGCCTTTTCCACTTACAACACCGATTACATGCTTGATATCTGAATAAATATTCATCTCTTCCAGCATACTCTTAGGCTGTTTGCTTGGACATCCTTCACAGCTATCTTTGCTGCATGATGTATTGCTACATTCTTTTGCCATAATTCTAAAAACCTCTTTTCTTCTTATTTCATAAAGCGATCAATCGCTTTATTCAATTCTTCAAGAGCCTGGACATCCCCTTCCCGAACCGCATCAACAATACAATGCTCAATATGGTCCTGAAGAATCACTTTTCCGGTATTATTGATCGCGGCTTTTACCGCTGCCAGCTGTACCAAAACCTCGGTACAATCCCGTCCATCCTCAACCATCCTGCGAATGGATTCCAGATGACCGATTGCTCTGGAAATACGGTTGATCACAGCTTTCGTATTCTGATGCGTATGACCGTGTCCATGTGCACCCTGTGAGTGCGTATGACCATGCATCTCTTCCTTCTCATGACAGTGTTCCTCTACATGAGTATGCTCAATAATTGTTCCATCTTCCAGTACATGCTTGTGTGTAACAATCTGATCTCCCATTCGTTCCTCCTGTCTAAATTTCCGTAAAAGTGTATCTCTGATGGATGCCCGCCGTAAAAATCTCAAACACGATGCTTCCATCATTCCGGACTGTTTTATCGTAAGTAAACTCTTTTCCTTTAAATTTTTCCTGAATATAGACTTCCGGATCTTCACATTCAATTTCTTCAAAGAACTGATCTCTGGAATGATTCATGGGACATTGATTGATAATTTCCCTGATTGCTTCATATTCTTTCATTTTACCGCCTCCTGTATCAGCCTATTATAACAGTCTCAGCCTGAAAGAACAAGCTCCCCGGGAGGATTTTATAGCCTAAACCGGCATAAGAACATAAAATTTTTCATT
>JAXEPX010000119.1:0-1215 GCA_034117325.1 Phascolarctobacterium sp.
CAGAAGATTTTGAAATTCTGTCGCTTTTGTCAGAAGCGATCTGTAAGGATTGATCTGCAGATAGGGAGACAGATTCTGAACTGTCTTAAGTTCTGCCAGAGCATTCTCAAGATGAATTTCATACTTGGACAGGTATTGATCTACAACACGGTCAATATCCGCTTTGGGCCCGGTGATGCTGACAAATTTCATTTTTTCAATCATATTTACATCCTCCGGTTGTAGAATGGTAGATAAATCATTTAAGATTTAAAGATATAATTCATGGTATCGTCCGGATTGACTCCGTACCGGATGCATTCCAGTACCGTGGTCAGACGGTCGATCTCATGTTCCTTATGATAAAGGTAGCAGTAAATAGTTGCTACGGAATAAGGATCCTGTTTGCTTTCTTTGGAAAGAACGTGTTTCATAATATAAGAATACATTTCTTCCAGAGTATTTGGTGACAGCCGTTCATAATGCTTTCCATAATAAGTCTGTGCCAGAGCAACTTCAAAAGCGGATGAACTTTCCGCTTCTACCAGTGCAGTGATATCTTTTTTGCTGAGCCTGTAGTTGACAGGAATCAACAAAATGTAAATATCAACAGTATTCATGTGGTAGTATTGTTTGGAACGGTATATCCATTGAAGGTTCAGTAGATCAAATTTGTTGCCATAAGCAGCGGTGATTTCTTCCAGATCTTTTTTTGAAAGAATTTTATCTTTCGTCTTCCAGATCGTGGAGAAATAATAAAGATCCAAAGCCATCTCGTAGTCAAACAGCGTAGGTCTTTCCAGATTCGCCAGGGACTGAAGAACCTGATAATAAGGTGTTCCTTTCAGATTTGCAACAAATTCTTCGATAGAGCCGGAAGCTGTCAGCCTGTGGATATCCAGTTTGGAATGCTTGTTAAAGAATGGCTCAAACAGAGAAAGGTCAAGCTGAACATCTCTGTGGTCAAATATTTTGTTCAGGCATTCTTTCATAATAGATAATTCATACCGTCCAAAATATAGATCAAGAAATTTTCTTTGATGAATATTTGCAAAGCGATAGATTTTTGTAAAATCATTATAGATCGAATTTACTAAAAGCTGCTCGATCTTTCCTCTGTGAAGTTCATCATCAGAAAGAGAAGCCCAGGTGTTTTCATAAGCGGGTTTCTGTTTCAGCCAGGCAACTGCCTGGGGAACATTTTTCAGCTCTGCCAGTTCACGGTATTGCTGAGTG
>JAXEPX010000120.1:0-1087 GCA_034117325.1 Phascolarctobacterium sp.
AGCCGAGAATGGTCGTGAGAGCGATGGTCGCGTTGGAGATAAGCGAGGGGACACACTCGGGAATCATGACCTTGACAATAATCTGCAAGGGCGACGCCCCCATGCTCTTCGCCATCTCGATGATGCTCGGACTGACCTCACGGAGACTGCTCTCCGCCAGCCGCGCCACGAACGGAAACGCGGCGATGACGAGCGGGACAATCGAGGCGGTCGTACCGACGACCGTGCCGACGATCAGACGGGTCAAGGGAAAGACCAAAATCATGAGAATCAGGAACGGGATAGAGCGAAGAAGATTGATTATGACATTCAAACATCGCAGTAGCCACGCGGGGAGCGGTAAAACCCCGTTCTTTTCCCCCGCGACAAGCAACACCCCGAGCGGCAGACCGATGAGAATGGAGAACAGGGTCGCGAGCACCGTCACATAGACCGTCTCCCAGATCGCCCCCGCGAACTCCGCCTGTATGATGCGCCATGCTTCCCGCCACGCATCCGCCGAAAACAAATCATGAAACATTTGTCGTCACCACCTGTACCGCGACATTCGGAACCCCCGTCAGGTATTCCGTCGCTGTTTGCACTTGACTCTCTTCGTTTGGAATGCCGAGCAACATAGAGCCGTAGACCTTTCCGCCAATGGACTTGGTGGAGGCATACACGATATTCGCCTCGATGCCCCGCTCGACCGCCATTCTTGCGATGAGGGGAGAGCCGGTCGCCGCCGCGCCGTTGAACACCACGCGAATCAGCCGTTCGTCCGTACCGCCCGTCAGCGGGAAATCCCCGTTCTCTTCGGGGAACACCAGTTTCCTCGCCGCCGCGGAGCGTGGGTGGGAGAACACTTCCGAGACCTCGCCCTGTTCGACAACCTCGCCGCCGTCGAGAATAGCGACATGCCGGCAGATCTTCTCTACCACGCTCATTTGGTGCGTGATGATGATGACCGTGATGCCGAGTTTTTCGTTAATGGTGCGGAGAAGTTCCAAAATGGAGTTGGTCGTATTGGGGTCGAGTGCGCTGGTCGCCTCGTCGCAGAGCAGGACTTTGGGATCGGTCGCGAGAGCGCGGGCGATGGCGACTCTCT
>JAXEPX010000121.1:0-1504 GCA_034117325.1 Phascolarctobacterium sp.
TGACGAAATGGATCGGTCTGGAGGCCACTACAATTCTGGCAAAAGAAAGAGAAGAAGAACTTCGGAAGCGTTTTCCGGCAGGAATCGTGGATACGGCTATTGGATTTGACCGGTTTTTGTCAGTCGTTCCGGAATCCAGGATTGCCATGGAACATGGTGTTACAGCCATGCACGATATTACAGAGGGAGGAGTATTTGGTGCTCTCTGGGAGATGGCAAGTGGTGCGGGGGTAGGACTGGAAGTAGATCTGAAAAAAATCCCGATCCGTCAGGAGACAGTGGAGATCTGTCAGTATTTTGATTTGAATCCATATCAGATTATGTCCAGCGGTTCTATGATGATCGCTGCGGACGATGGTCATGAACTTGTGAGAAAACTGGAAAAAGCCGGAATCCATGCGGCAGTGGTAGGACGTACCAATGCCGGTAATGACCGGATACTCAGAAACGGGGAGGATGTCCGCTATCTGGATAAACCACAGCCGGATGAGTTGTATAAAGTACTTGGATAAGTTGGCGTCGATGAGTGATGGAAGGAGAAAAAATGGCGAGATTGAATATCGTATTATATGAGCCGGAAATCCCGTCCAACACGGGAAATATTGGCAGAACCTGTGTGGCAACAGGTACCCGTCTTCATCTGATTGAACCTTTGGGATTCCGCTTGAATGAAAAATCAATCAAAAGAGCCGGAATGGATTATTGGGAACACCTGGATGTAACCAGGTATATCAATTATCAGGATTTTTTGGAAAAAAATCCGGGAGCAAAGATTTATATGGCTTCTACAAAGGCGCCGAGGACATATACAGATGTTTCCTATGAAGAAGACTGCTATATTATGTTTGGAAAAGAAAGCGGTGGAATTCCGGAAGAAATTCTCCTAAAAAATCAGGAGACGGCGATCCGGATTCCCATGCTTGATAAGATACGCTCTCTGAATCTCAGTAATTCTGTGGCGATTGTGCTGTATGAGGCTCTGCGGCAGCATAATTTTGATCATATGCAGCTGGAAGGACACCTGACCAGATATGACTGGAAATAAAGAACCGGACAGGGGAACCGGACAGGGGACAGACCTGTGTCCAATTTTTTGGACACAGGTCTGTCCCCTGTCCGGTTCCTGTCCGCTTATTTAGCTTTTTCCAAAGTAAAGATAAATTCGGTCCCCACACCTTCGGTACTGATTACATTGATGTTCTGGTTATGAGCGGTGATGATTTCCTTTACAATGGAAAGCCCCAGCCCCGTTCCTTTGCGGTCACGACCTCTGGAGGAATCCAGTTTGTAAAAGCGTTCCCAGATTTTATTCAGGCTCGCTTTCGGGATACCCTGTCCGGTATCTTTTACTGAGACAAATACAGTTCCGTGCTTTTCTGTGGTTTCCACCTTGATCGTGGAATCGTTGTTACTGAACTTGATGGCATTATCGATCAGATTATACAGAACCTGTTGAATTTGCTCTTTGTCTGCATTGACAAAGAGCTTTTCTGATTCCAGATGA
>JAXEPX010000122.1:0-1195 GCA_034117325.1 Phascolarctobacterium sp.
CGAACACGTCGAGCAAAAAAACAGGCTTTCATATCTTTCGTGGGCATGGGCATGGGCAGAGATTAAAAAAAGATACCCCGATTCTACGTATAGAATATACGAAAGCGAAAACGGATGTTTTTATCACACCGATGGGCGCACATGTTGGGTAAAAACCGGGGTTACGGTCAATGGGATTGAACACATTGAATATTTGCCAGTTATGGATTACAAAAATAAATCAATCCCGCTTGAGGATATTACTTCGTTTGATGTGAACAAGGCAATTCAGCGGAGCTTGACCAAAGCGGTTGCGCGTCACGGCCTTGGCTTATACATCTATGCGGGAGAAGACCTTCCGGAAGAAGAGGCACAGGAAGAAAAACAAAAAAACGAATCCCGCATCATTGGAGAATCCCCGATTTGTCCTGTTTGTGGTGAAGAAGTGAAAGACGTTAAATGCAAAGACGGAACAACAATGTCGGCGCAGAGCGTGTTTGAGAAATACGGAATGTGCGCAACGTGTAAGGTAAAACAACATGCTAAGCCTTGAGTTTAAAAAAGCACAGTGGTTTGACGATCAGGACGGAACACATCTTTCGCTGCTTGTAAGTCCTAATTACCGCGCGGCGGTAAAGTTCTTTTGTCTTAACATGCGAGACCGGATTCACACAGCAATTTTAAAAGAATACAAACCCAGAAGTCTTGACGCAAATGCGTACTTCTGGGTTCTGTGTGACAAGTTGGCAGAGAAAACAAAAATCCGGAAAGAGGAAATATACCGGGATCTGATCAAACAGATTGGAGGAAATTCGGAAACGGTTTGCGTGCGAAATAAAGCAGTAGACAAGCTTCGGCAGGGCTGGGAAGAACATGGCATAGGATGGCTTACCGACACCGTAGAAAGCAAAATAGATGGGTGTACAAACGTTATTCTGTATTACGGGTCAAGCAGTTATGACAGCGCACAAATGGCACGTCTGATCGATTTAATTGTGCAGGAATGTGAACAACAGGACATTGAAACCGTTTCTCCTGAGCAAATATCACTGTTAAAGGAGAACTGGAAATGAAAAGCATTTTGCAAGACGAAAAAGAATGCTATGTATGCGGTGCAAAAACAAACCTGCATGACCATCATGTGTATTTTGGTGCAAACCGTAAGGTAAGCGAACAAAACGGCTTTAAGGTGTGGTTATGCGAGTATCATCACAAT
>JAXEPX010000123.1:0-1354 GCA_034117325.1 Phascolarctobacterium sp.
CCGTCGATCTCAGAACGATCCACATAATCGTCCGCGGATGTGCCGATGAGGGATTCCAATCCTATGCGGAGGATCTTCTGCTGAAGGGACCCGTCGAAATGGTCGATTTTGAATTTAGGTGTGTTAATTAAGGGTAATTAACATACGTAAATCAAGATATATTTAAATATAGAAAACATAACTGTATCCCAATATGCCCCGAAAAACAGGTAAAAGAAACGACTATTCCGGATATCGTGTATCCAGCTTCCCGGTGAGACACAGGAAGAAGGTACCTTTCTACCCAATGCTTTCATTGGACCTGGAGATCAGGGCGATGATGACGGAGATACATCGCCTGGATACGGAACTCGGCGGTTATCTCCTATCGGGCCGGGACTACTACGACCTGGCGTTGGATGCCTATTCCTCGAACACCCATTGGTCCACAAAGATAGAAGGTAACAGGATGACCTTCGAGGAGGTCAGGAAACTCGCAACGGAATTCACGAACGGAAGGGTGAGGGAAAGTCCCAACGGACCGAACCAGGAGATCCTCAACCATCTGGGATTCCTGTTCCATGACGAACTCGGACTTCCATGGAATGTGGATACCGCCCTGTATGTGCACGGATACCTGATGAAGGGTGTCAGCGATATCGAACCCGGCATCCTACGCAACGAGGCAGTAAGTGTACAGGGATCGGACGGAACCGAGTTCTTCATCGCATGTCCCGTATCCTCCATCGATGAAGAACTATCATCCCTCATGGATTGGGTGAACACATCGCCATTCGGCGACATAGTGACAGCAACACTCTTCTTCCACGAATTCGAAAGCATACATCCGTTCCTGGATGGTAACGGACGTACCGGACGTGTACTGTTCCAGACCCTGCTCAAACAGCTGGGATTGTACAACTGCGACCTGTGCAAATTCGAGGAGAAGATGCTCTCGGATCCGATCACATACTACAACCTCATGTCCTATACGGACCTCGTCGGAAATTACACCCCGTTGGTCAGATACGTGACGGAATCCTTGCTTGAGGCTTATGAGGAGGCGGTCGACACGTTCTCGAAGAAGGATGTTCTCAGAGACATGGATGAGAACGCACGTCGCATCGTATCGAACGTAAGGAATTCCGGCCAGTTCACTGTCCGGGAGGCATCCGAATGGGTGCATCTGTCCGAATCCAAAGTGAAGATGATCCTGGAGGAACTTGTGGATGGAGGCATCCTGATGAAGGAAGGTCGCACACGCTCCATGAGATATGTGTTCATGGACCCGTTCAGGGACATAAGGGAATCAGTCTCGAAGGAGAACCCGTTCAACATCAACAAAGAACAATTATGAAGGTCGGCCCGTGAGGGC
>JAXEPX010000124.1:0-1161 GCA_034117325.1 Phascolarctobacterium sp.
TGTTGGACACTGGAGAGGATATGTAATCTCTGATGTATGGAGCCGTTATAAACTTCTGAACGGTTATTATATCATTCATCCTATGGGATGGGATGCTTTTGGTCTTCCGGCTGAAAACTATGCAATTAAGATGGGTGTTCACCCGGCAAAATCCACAGCAGAAAATGTGGCAAATATCAAGAGACAGATTAATGAAATCGCTGCTCTGTATGATTGGGACAGAGAAGTAAATACAACAGATCCGGAGTTCTACAAATGGACCCAGTGGATTTTTGTAAAGATGTTCAAAGAGGGACTTGCTTACGAGAAAGAGTTCCCAATCAACTGGTGTCCTTCCTGTAAAACAGGTCTGGCAAACGAAGAGGTTGTAAATGGAAAATGTGAACGCTGTGGCGCTGAGGTTACCAAAAAGAATCTTCGTCAGTGGATGCTTCGAATCACCAAATATGCAGATCGCCTGTTGAATGATCTGGATAAACTGGATTGGCCGGAAAAAGTTAAGAAAATGCAGACAGACTGGATCGGCAAATCCTACGGTGCAGAAGTAGATTTCCCTGTAGAAGGAAAAGAGGAAAAAATCACAGTATATACTACTCGTCCGGATACACTTCACGGAGCAACCTTTATGGTACTGGCTCCGGAACATGTAATGGCAAAAGATCTGGCTACAGATGAGACAAGAGAAGCTGTAGAAAAATACATTTACGATGCTTCCATGAAATCCAATGTAGACCGTATGCAGGACAAAGAGAAGACCGGTGTATTTACAGGAAGTTATGCGATCAATCCGCTGAATGGCGCAAAAGTTCCGATCTGGTTGTCCGACTATGTTCTGGCAGACTATGGTACAGGTGCGATCATGTGTGTACCTGCTCATGATGACCGAGACTTTGAGTTTGCTAAGAAATTCAATATCCCGATCATTCAGGTAATCGCAAAAGATGGAAAAGAAATTGAAAATATGACAGAAGCTTATACTGAAGCTTCCGGTACTATGATCAATTCCGGCGACTGGAATGGTATGGAATCTGCTGTTCTGAAAAAAGAAGCTCCGATCATGATTGAAAAGATGGGCATTGGACGTAAGACAGTAAACTACAAACTTCGTGACTGGGTATTCTCCCGTCAGCGTTATTGGGGTGAACCGATTCCGATCATCCA
>JAXEPX010000125.1:0-1454 GCA_034117325.1 Phascolarctobacterium sp.
ATTCTGTCAAAACATGAAATATATGCGACCGGCACATCGGGTCGACTGATTGAAGAAGCAACCAATCTTTCCGTACACAAACTCCTGGCTGGTCATGTAGGCGGAGAGCAGCAGATGGCATCTATGATTGAACAAAATGAATTGGATCTGATTATTTTCCTTCGCGGACCGTATGAGCAGAAAAAGCATGAACCGGATGCAAATAAAATATTTCGTCTCTGCGATACACATATTATCCCGCTTGCAACAAACCTTGCTTCGGCAGAACTGTTAATAAAATCCCTGGACAGAGGAGAACTTGACTGGCGTGAAGTATACAAATAAAAAAATATGGAAAAAGAAATGGAAAAATACGCTTATACTGATAGCGATTCTTATTGTAGTCGGTGGTCTGGGCATAACTTCTTTGATTTTTTTAAAGCGTTCCAAACAACTTGACATGACTTTTGCATACGATATGGAAGACGAGCTCTACGGAACTCACGGCGCAGAAATTCAAATGCAGAAAGCGAATTCTTTCGCTTCCTCACTATGTGTTTCCTCGAAAAATGTAAATCTGGATGGTGTGGCCATATCATCAACTGCTCTGGGTGGACTTTTTGACCTGGACCACAGTGATGTTCTTTTTGCTCAGGGAATCCATGAGAGAGCATATCCTGCCAGTATTACCAAGATTATGACCGGAATCCTTGTTTTAAAGTATGGAAATCTTGATGATGTTGTGACTATTTCAGAGAATTCTGTCAATCTGGAAGAGGGATCTACAGAAATCGGTTTTCAACCTGGAGATAAAGTGACAATGGACGAACTGTTCCATGCACTTTTGATTTATTCCGGTAATGATGCTGCTATGTCCATTGCGATGCATATCGGTGGGAGTGTAGAGGCGTTTGTAGATATGATGAACAAAGAAGCAAAGTCTATTGGTGCTACCAACACACATTTTGTCAATCCTACGGGACTTCAGGATGAAAATCATTATACAACAATATATGATATTTATCTTATGCTGCAGGAAGCTATGAACTATCCTCATTTTATGGAAGTCATGCAGATGGGCTCTTATAATCTAACCTATACGAGGGGAGAAGAAAAAATTATAACTCACCTTGACTCTACGGACCAATATCTTACCAAGCAGGTGACTCCGCCAAAAAATGTAACTGTTCTGGGAGGAAAAACCGGTACTACAGGAGATGCCGGATCCTGTCTGGCTCTTCTCAGTCAGAATGCGTATGGTGAACCATTTATTTCTATTATTCTCCATGCACCAACGAAGTCTTCATTATATGACAATATGAATCAGTTGTTAAGCAAAATAAATTCATAAATTTTTGAAAAATTTGTATTTAGCCATTGTAATTTTTAGGCATTTATTCTATAATTGTACCAAGAACAAAGAAGTTTTTAGTAAATACATACTATAAAATATCTAAGGAGGAAACTGCTATGGT
>JAXEPX010000126.1:0-1880 GCA_034117325.1 Phascolarctobacterium sp.
ATAACGGTGCATTTCCTCTTTGGACGTTACGGAATGTGTGCCGCTAATAATTTCCTGCTTTTTGCTTTCGGGCAGCAGGGCAAATTTCTCCATAGCCTTTGGGTTCATGGCAAGGGCAATTCCAAAGCCCATGGGCAGCTCGGTATTTTCCAAAATAAAACGCCTCCTTTGCGATTTTTATAATTTTTCCCGCAAAGAAGGCGTAATATTCAATCCTCGTAAAGGTCGCCGCTGTTTTCCTTGTTAAGAGTGCCGTCCAGCTCTATCATCATAAATTTTGTCAGCTCCTTGACAACGGGACGGTGACGTGTGCCCTTTGGTACAATAATAAATTCGCCCGACTTTACGGGAATAAGGCCCTCGTCCGTTTCAAGGCAAAATGCGCCTTCGATAACGAAAAACATCTCGTCCGAATGCTCGTGAACGTGAAAATCAAGCGTTCTGTTCTCAACATTTACAACGCTGATAACATTGCCGTTCAAGCGTCCTATTTTCTCGTAAACATAGAGCTTTTCTACGGCGTTTACTTCGTTTAAGAGGTTTATGGGTTTCATACTATTATTTCCTTTCTTGTCACATATCGGTTATCGTCTTTTTGAAAACGTCCCTGTGCAATACCAAATCTTGTGAATGTAACCGTTGCTTTCTTCAATCTCAGTGTAATCATATGATAAATTATAAATAATATCATAGCCATAAAAAGCAGCGATAAACTTTAACTCATCAAGTGCTTCACTTTTATTATCAGAATCATAATGACAGGATTCTGTCATTTCATCGCAATCTATTTTGGGGATTTTTCCTTTGTAATTTGCGGAAAACTCTTCAACAGCTTTATATTTTTCACAGACCGCACGATGCTTTTCTCTAATAAGCTCTTTTACCTTTTGATAACATTCAGAACAATATCGTTTATTATCATATTCAGCAAACAGTTCAGCACTCAATCTTGAATAATCATATCCGTTAAGTATCTCCGATACACGTAAATATTGTAAATCTCTATTTGTAAATTTACCATTACAATTACTGCATTCTGATATTTCTTGAAGCCACTTTTGAGTTTTTTTGTCATCAATTATTGCAGAAACTGTTCCTACTGCGGCAATTGCAACTGCTGCACCGGCTACAATAAATCTTAATGGTATCATGATATAATTCTCCTTTTGTATGTAATCTATTCTGTATTATCATATCCTATACATATGATTAAGCGGTCCGCTGCCCTTGCCCAGATCAAGCCCGTAAGCAATAGCCCCCGCCACATAATCCTTGGCATTTTTTACGCTGTCACGCAGAGAATATCCCAGCGCAAGATTGCAGGCAATAGCAGATGAAAGCGTGCAGCCCGTCCCGTGAGTGTTGGGGTTGTCGATGTGAACACCGCCGAACACCTCGGAAACCTCGCCATTTTCAAACAAAATATCGTCCGCAGTATCGGATAAATGTCCGCCCTTGACAAGCACCGAACAGCCGAATTTTTTGCTGATAATAATGCCCGCCCTTTCCATTTCTGAGCGGCTTGAAATGCTCATTCCGCTTAAAATTTCCGCCTCGGGAATGTTGGGCGTTATTAATTCAGCCAATGGAAACAGCCGCTCCGTCAATGCCTTTTCCGCCGATTTTTCCAGCAGGGGAGAGCCGCTTGTTGCCACCATTACCGTGTCGCAGACAATATGCGGGGGCTTGTACTCGGACAGAATTTCCGCTGTGGCGTTGATTATCTCCTCGGAAAAAACCATTCCTATCTTTACGGAATCGGGGAAAATATCCTCGAAAACCGCCTTTGCCTGTGCTTTCACAAACTCCCCCGAAACGCTGCTGACGCCGAAAACGCCCGTTGTATTTTGCGCTGTCAGGGCAGTAATAACGCTCATTCC
>JAXEPX010000127.1:0-1718 GCA_034117325.1 Phascolarctobacterium sp.
ATGGGCGACGAATGGCAGAGGGAGAACCTCATGCGGTTCTTCAAGACCGGAAAAGGGCAATACGGCGAGGGAGACAGGTTCATCGGCATCAAGGTGCCCGACACACGCATGGTCGTGAAAGAGGCAAGACTGAGAGTGCCGCTCGACGAAATAGCCGTCCTGCTCGACTCCGAATGGCACGAGGCACGGCTCTGCGGCTTTCTCTGCGCGCAGCCGGCTCTGCCGGAGGGCGACCGCACCACCCTTGCGGCGATTGCGCGGGCGCAGCAAAGCTTTGACGGTGCTTTTGCCGACCTTGTCGCCCGGGATGAGACCGGTGCCCTGACCGCCGTCATCGGTCGGGCATATACCGACGGGGGGCATCTCTGCTATACGCTGGACATCCGCGCGCCGCTCTGCAGCGAGCCGGCGGCTGTGCGCGCGGCGCTGGAGCGATATTTCCTCTCACACGACGCAACCCTGACCTCTTATGAGGCAAGCCCCGGCTTCTATCTCGGGAACAATCGCTTTGCTGCCCGCCTCGGAGACATCTATGCGGCGCTCGGACACAAGGGGCGGCTGTTTACCATGGGCGGCGGCACCTATGCCCGCCATCTGCCGAATGCTTTCAGCATCGGCACCATGACCGAGCCTCGCCACTCGTCGCTCTCGCTGCCCGACGGGCGGGGCGGCGAGCATCAGAGCGACGAGTGCCTCTGCGTCGATGATCTGCTTTCCGCCGCCCATGTTCTTGTCCGCTATCTGCTCGAAGCCGATCGGTATCTGCAACAGGCAAACACCTGACCGTCTGCAGAATCGAAAAAACCGCCCCACGAGGGGCGGTTTTTTCAATTTTTCAGTTGTCGCGGGATGCAACCGACTTGGCAATCTCGGCGGCGCGCCGCAGAACGGCGGGGTCGGCTTCACCGTCCAGCCGCGGGACGCGCAAGGTGGTCGGGTCAACGCCGAGCAGCGCCGCGATCCAGGTACAGGAGAGCAGGAAACGGCCGACCGTCAGATCGGCGTGGAAGGTATCGCGGTGAATGCGGCCGAATGCTCTTGCTCCCTCGAGCATTGCTTCACCACAGGGGATGATTCCGGCGGCGTCGATGTCGCGCTGCGCCAGTCGGCAGCAATCGGCGATGGCGGCAAGCATATCCGTCGGCTCATCAAAGTGAAGCTCCTCGGTCAGGCGCTTGCTGCCTGCTTCATACGCCCATGTCTCATGAATCCATTGCGCGGCTTTGGGCTGGCAGCGGCGGACATACGCCGACAGCTCGGAAAGGTAAGGCTGCCATGTGTCCCAAAAGGGCGCATAGTGGCTGACCTGCTGCAGGGTGACGACATCCCAGTCATCGAGCAGAAGCGCCTCCTTCAGCGAAATCCGCAGCCCCGTATTCATGCCGTTGAACTGAAATTCGTAGGCAGGGCACTCGGAGAGCATATTTCTGTAATGCAGCGACAGCGGGCAGCCCCCGATGAACAGGTTGACGGTTTTGACGGCAATGCCCGATTCGGCGGCGATGCGGTAGAGGTAGGTCTGCGCGTCTTCCGAGAAACTGTTGCCGATTGAGAGAATCTTATAGGTTTTCATGAAGCCCTCCTGATTGTCTGAAACGGATACGATGTCTATTATAGTGCCGCCGCGGCGGGTTGTCAAGGTTCATTTCCTGCTTTTGACGCTTGACAGAACCCACAGTTTTATATATAATATAACATTGGTGCTTGCGGAAGACAAA
>JAXEPX010000128.1:0-1177 GCA_034117325.1 Phascolarctobacterium sp.
TATTCACTTCAACTCCATACAATAGACGGATACCACAACGGTAATGGGGAGCCATGAGCAGACTTCGGAAATAAGAAGGAGTTCCTGCAGCCATGGTAGCAGGACCATGATCACTGATGCCAACCAAAGACAAACCGTTGGTAGCGGCAGATTTTGCCATATCAGCAATGGTACAGCTGGTACCATGTCCGGATGCGATTGTATGTGTATGAATATCAAACTGCATAGTATTACCTCGTAAAATGTTGAGTTGCCCGACAATCATGTTTAGCGGGATCCATAGACATAAAAATGCATGCAAGCATGCATTTTATGTCCATTTGTCCTTTGGCTCATATTTATGATTTAAGTATGATGGAAAAGATCTGCTTTGTCAATAGGAAATCTTGAAAACCACAAAAAACCAAGGTACAATCCCACAAAAAACCAACATGAAACCACATAAATTGTGTTGGATTCGTTGACTTTTGAAATAAAAGAGAGTATAATAAGCTTTAAATTAAAATTGTCCGGAAAGGAAGGACAATAGAGCCGGAATTGTGAGAGGTCATTCCGGAAAAGAACAATAAATAAAATAACAGGTTGCGGTGAAAGGAGTGTTATGAAACAATTTAACACCAGTGAAATTCCCAAATCGCCTCGAATCCCCCGGTTGATTGATCATCTGTTTGAAAAGATGCCGGTGATCGAGTCAGCCCGTGCGGTTTTACTTACGGAATCTTATATGCAGACAGAAGGTGAGCCGATTATATCCAGAAGGGCAAAAGCATTTGCACATATACTGGATCATATTCCGATCATTATCAGAGATGAGGAACTGATTGTGGGCAGTACAACCATAGCACCACGGGGCTGTCAGACATACCCGGAGTTTTCATTTGAATGGCTGGAAGCGGAATTTGATACGGTAGCTGTACGTGAAGCGGATCCTTTTTATATTTCTGAAGAGACAAAGCAACAGCTTCGTCAGGTACATAAGTATTGGAAAGGGAAAACAACAAGTGAGCTTGCCACATCCTATATGGCTCCGGAAGCCATACAGGCGATCGAACACAATATTTTTACACCGGGAAATTATTTTTACAATGGTGTAGGACATGTGACAGTCCAATATGAAAAAGTGTTGGAGATCGGGTATCTGGGAATTATTGCGCAGGCAAAAGCAGAACTGGCAAAA
>JAXEPX010000129.1:0-1008 GCA_034117325.1 Phascolarctobacterium sp.
GCAGGGCGTGCTGCGCAATCCGCTGGCGGACCCCTTCACCCTGGGCATCTCCGCCGGAGCTGCCTGCGGCGCCAGCATGGCCATCGCACTGGGCGGTAGCCTGGGCATCTGGGCCGGAGGCCTTGCCGTGGGCCTTTCCGCTGCGGCCACGGTCTCCCTGTCGGCCTTGCTGGGCTCTCTGCTGGCCTTGGGCGGCGCGCTCTGGCTGGGCAGCGGGCAGGGGAGCTTTAGGCGCGAGACCGTCATCCTGGCCGGTATCGCCGTGGCGGCCTTTCTGGGCGCCGTGGTGGCCCTGGTCAAAGCCCTCAATGAAGAATCCGTCACCAGTATCGTTTTCTGGATCATGGGCAGCCTGCAAGGCCGTGGCTGGGACAGCGTTCCGCTCCTGCTGGCCACCTTGCTGCCGGGGCTGCTGGTGGTGCTGCCGGGCTGGCGCAAGCTGGACATGCTGGCCCTGGGCGACGAGCAGGCCGCGCATCTGGGCCTTGCCGTAGGCCGCACACGTTTCTGGCTGCTGGCCGGGGCCAGCTGCATGACGGCCGGTTGCGTGGCCGTGGCCGGGGTCATCGGCTTCGTGGGCCTGGTGGTGCCGCATGTCCTGCGCATGCTGCTGGGCGGCGCGCACGGGCCCTTGCTGTACGGCGCCTTCCTGGGCGGCGGCATCTTGCTGGTCTGGGCGGACGTGCTGGCCCGTTGCGTGCTCTCCGGCGGACAGGAATTGCCCGTGGGCGTGGTGACGGCTCTGCTGGGCGGGCCCTTTTTCGCTTTTCTGGTGCGGAGGCGCTGATGCTGCGGGCAAAAGACATCCGGGCGGCCTACGGCACGGACGAGATACTGCACGGCGTGGATATTGACCTCCATCCCGGTGAGGCCGTGGCCCTGCTGGGGCCCAACGGCAGCGGCAAGACCACGCTGCTGCGGGTTCTGGCGGGCAGCCTGATGCCGACGGCGGGCATGGTGCAGGTACAAGGCGCGGACATCCGCCGTCTTTCCCCCCGGGAGCGGGCC
>JAXEPX010000130.1:0-1233 GCA_034117325.1 Phascolarctobacterium sp.
GGGCGGCGCGGTTCTGCTGCTGTGCACCGCGGCACTTGTGGCGCAGAGCTACAACCCGTTCCTGTATTTCCGCTTTTGAGGAGGGAAGATATGAAGAAAAAGAATATCCCTCTGGCCGTTGGGTTCTGCGTGCTCCTTGCAGGCATCAGCCTGTCCTTTTTCGTGCTGCCCAAGCAGGAATTCTCGGCGAACGAAAAGCGCGTTTTGCAGTCTGCGCCCAAGTTTAGCTGGAGTCGGCTGGTGAACGGCCGTCTGTTTTCTGATGTGGACAGCTATATTTCCGATCATTTTTCCGGGCGCGATTTCTGGGTGGGGCTGAACGCCTACGCCCGGCAGACCTGCGGACTCAACGCGGCAGGAGAGGTATACCGCGGCAAGGATGGCTGGCTGATGGAGCGGCCGTTGGAGCCGGGAGAAATCTTTGACGAGAATGTGCAGGCGCTGGAAATGTTCGCGGAGAAAACCGAGCTTCCGATGACGCTGCTCAGCATTCCGACCACCGGCTATATGATGGATGACAAGCTGCCGGGGCTGCACGATGCATATCCGGATGCTGAAATGCTGGAAACCCTGCGGAATATCTGCAAAGACGGTATGGGATGGGCGGACGTGGAGGACACACTGCGGGATACCTCATCCGGCGACACGTTCTACCATACCGACCATCATTGGACCAGCCGCGGCGCGTATCAGGCCTATCAGGTTCTGGCGCGGATGTGGGAGTTACCGGCCGCAGACGCCGCAGAATACGAGATCACAACGACGGAAGGGTTCTATGGGACGGCCTACTCCAAAAGCGGCCTGTGGACCACAGAGCCCGATTCTATGGAACTATGGCAGGACATGACCGTTCAGACGCAGGTAACGGTCTTTGATGAAAACAGGCCCTTCCTGACCGAGCAGGACGGCATGTTTTTCGAGGAACACTTGCAGGAAGCGGATAAATATCCGGTCTTTCTGGACGGAAATCACGCGCGCGTGACGATTACAACCGATGCGCCGTCGGGCAGACTGCTGATTGTGCGCGATTCCTTCGCACATTGTCTGGCGCCGTTTTTTGCGCGGCATTTCCAGCAGATCGATCTGATAGACCTGCGATACTTCAAGGAGCAGACGGTCTCCGGGCTGATCGAACAAAATGCATATGACCGGGTGCTGTTCGTATATGGTCTGGCCTCGCTGGCCGAGGAGCGCAGCATCCAGTGGCTCGAATAAAAAAGAAGCTGTCCAATC
>JAXEPX010000131.1:0-1644 GCA_034117325.1 Phascolarctobacterium sp.
ACTGAATGAGCATTATGGTCTAATTCTCGCATAATAAAAGACTTCCTTTCCTATCGACTGAGTTCATTATACCACATTGTTTACTGAATTTCAAGAACATATGTTCTCTTTATTGCAATTCATCCCAACCACCTAAGAGGATGGGGGAATTCTTGCTAGATATTGTTAAAGAGAATCTGCCTACTGTTACTGTTTACTCCACCAGCAACCTTGCCTGTTTCATCATATACCAAATTTTTTTAGAAAAAGACTTGCATTTACAGTGAAAGTACGTTATAATCTTATCTTGTCAGAGCCAAGATAATTGGTGATGGTAAAAATGGATGGATTCCCGAGTGGCCAAAGGGGACAGACTGTAAATCTGCTGCAAATTGCTTCGGTGGTTCGAATCCACCTCCATCCAGTTGGAAAGAAGATCCGCAGCCCTAAAAGCAAAAAGGTTCGAATCCACCTCCATCCAGTCAGAAAGAAGATTACATTGTCTTTTCTTCATAATAGTATATGCCGCAGTGGCGGAACTGGCAGACGCCCGGGACTTAAAATCCCGTGGGTAGTGATACCCGTACCGGTTCGATTCCGGTCTGCGGCAGTGATTTTTAAGTAAGGAAATGCTTTAAAATAAGGTGTTTCCTTTATTTTTTGCTCTTCTATATTATGAATTTTCTCTAAAAATAATTAATTTATATTTATCAGATAGACTCTCTGGATCGGGTGATTGGACAATCAGATGAATCTATATTCAAATGCCAGTGTAGGGAATCTGACCCACACTGGCACATAAATTACTATTCATATACAACAATCACCCGCAAAACTTTCCCCCATCACTCATCCCTCGAATACAATACCAGTGCTTCCAGCGGTGAAAGTTCTATCGTCAAAAATCCTCCCGAAACCTCATATTCCTTTTCTTCTGTTGTATATCCGATGGCATTGCTGGACAGGACGCGTTTCATATTGCATTCCCGTGTTCTGCTGATTCCTGTCTCCCAGACAGGTATCTCTGTAGTAATATTACCATTGTTATTATTCACAATAACAACAAGCCTTTCCTCATCGGTAAACCGACCATAGGAAATCAGATTATATTCACCTTTCAGGAATTTAACAGAGCCTGTTTTAATCACTTGGTATTCCTTATGCATCTTAATAGCCGCTGTATAAAATCTGATCAAATCCTGATCTTCTTTTCCCCACGGATAGGTTCGTCTGTTGTCCGGATCTGTAAAACCGCACACACCTGCCTCATCGCCATAGTATAAAGTAGGTGCTCCCGGCCAGGTCATCTGCATCACAACCGCTTCACGCAATACTGCCTTATTCACATTTTCTTCCGCTGCCTTATGACCTACAGAATTGATTCTTCCGACTCTTCCATTCGTACGGCTCAGGAAACGGGAATGATCATGATTATCCAACTCATTCATGGCAATCTGCAGTGAAGGTGCATAAAATCGAGAACTGTTGTATCTCATAGCATCCTTAAAGCTGTTGGCATTTCCCCGCAGATCTTCCCGATACTGATCGCTGTGCTTTTCCATACCGGTCAGGAACCAGGAAATCGGCTCCATAAATGCATCATAATTCATTACCGTATCCCACTCGTCTCCCTGAAGCCAGGGACTTGCGTCACCATAATGCTCC
>JAXEPX010000132.1:0-1046 GCA_034117325.1 Phascolarctobacterium sp.
GTTACGGGTTGAGGATTCATCTGTTGAGAAAAGTAATGATGGAGAAATTGTTGACTTTATCTTCTCGAAAGATGCGAGTATGGCAAAGTACGATACGTTATTGGTAGAAGATAAACACAAATCTATACCAGAGAGAATCAAACAATTGATAAGCGAAGACTTCTATAATATAAAGACTGATTAAGTACATATGGATACAATAGAGCATCGGGAAACTTGTAATCCAGACACTGATGACATGGCTTGAAATAATGTGGGTGGAAATCTCGTCTGGAAAGGAATTAACCAATCCACCAGAAGTGAGTTTTGAGTTACTAGTGGTAACATTAGTAGCTAAGCGTAAACAACGAGATAGTAGGGACAGCTACCACGCACCGAAATACTCCAACTTCCCATTAAAAAGACACTCAAATCGGAAAAGAGGCTATTTAGGCTACAGCCTGGAGGTTGTCAATAGTTTTGTGTAAATAGTTTGTGATCATAGTTTCACTCTGTCTCCAAACATTATTGACAACTGGTTGACTATCACTCCCCAATTACGGATAGGCACTGTCCATTTCCTTGAGATTTTGCTGATAGCCAGATACATGATCTTGTAGATGGAATCGTTATCAGGAAAAGCATTGCGGTTCTTGGTGACTTTTCTCAATGTATAGTTGAGGGACTCGATGGCATTGGTGGTGTAGATGAGCTTATGCCGTATGTGTCGCTTCTATGCATACTTCTGCCACATCTAGGACATATCCTGTCTTCCTCCCGTTCCTACAACATTCCATCGGTGAGATAGATGCTTCTGTCCGTGACTGTATTTGCTATTGTGGTCTTTGTGTTGATAGACACTGCCAAACCTGAAGGGATTGTGATGCCGTTATCGAGTAGGGGCTTCTCCTTGTATCTGAGTTTTTAAGCTATATAAACTCTAAGAAAAATACCCTACTTTTTCAGTCATACCGTAATTACTTCCCTGAAAGCTTTCCTCTATCCCACAAGAAAAGTGATTGAACCAAAATTGTATTGGAAGATTGGCATTAAACGTGAGTAATGCA
>JAXEPX010000133.1:0-1696 GCA_034117325.1 Phascolarctobacterium sp.
ATAATATCTCCGACCTGCAGACCTGCCTGCGCCGCGGGGCTTTCCTTTGAGCCCTCTCCGAGATCGCACAGCCCGACGATCAGCACGCCGGGCGTCCGTACATGAATGCCGAACACCATACCGCCCGGGCATAGCGACGGAAGCGCCCGATCTTCTTTGCACGGCAACGAAAGAACCGCCGCCGGGCGATCTGCCGTCTCCTCTGTTGTTTCGTTTATCATTGCTGCGTGCGCCGGAAGTTGCCATGAAAACGGCAGGATCATCGCCAGCAGCAACGCCAATTTTCTCCTCTGCATTTTAGCAAAACCCTTTCTGTTTGCCAGCGTCCTTGCGGACCTTGTGACACTTTCTAATGTGCGTGTTTGCCGTCGCTTTATCCCTGCCAAAAATTCTCCCCGATTCCAACCCGCAAAAAAGAAGCGCCCGCAGGCGCTTTTTTTAATTTCATGATGCTATTGATCGATCCATGCGGTGGCGCGGATCAGCTCCGCAATCGGCAGAGGGTCGACAGCACGCAGGCATCCGGCATGGGATTCCGTAGCTTCAAACAGCAGTGATACGCGAAGGTACTGTCCATTCTCGGTCATACGGAAACCGGCGCGGGTACGCGCGGCAAGCTCGGTGATTTCGCGAATGGTCTCCGCGTCCCGATTCAGGCTGCGCAAAAGCGACGGAAGGGTCTCAAACCAGCTCTCGCGGTGCGCCGCAGCGTGAACCTGCAACACAAACCGTGCCTTTTCACCGTCATACTCCGACATCACGGTCAGATCGGTATAATAAGGCGTTCCGTACATAACGCGGCAGAGTGCCGACCAAAGCAGAATCAGCCGATGCGCGTCGCAGTTGACAATAACGCCTTCCCGCTCTGCCGGGATGAAAAGAATTTCATTGGCGATTTCGGTATGCGCGTATGTCGCCCACTCATTGTACAGCCGAAAGAAATTGATTGGCCGATCGGCAACGGCAGCAGACACGCCGGGGAAACTCTGCTCCGCCGAATAGGAGAGGTCGGAGGTGTGCAGCGGCATCTCTCCTCTGCCCATGCCGCTTACAACGGTATACTCCGCCTCGGTCGCCGATTCGCCACTTTGGCGCAATACTTTTTTTCTCATAGTCATTACCCTTCTGTCGAAATTGTATCAAAGAGATCGGTATATTGCACCTGTGCCGCTAACCCTGCTGCGCGCTCGTCAAGAAGATCGTAAAACAAGTTGCGGCAGAGGGTGAGCCGCATCTGAGAGAGAAAATCCGCCGACGAAAGCGCATCGCCGTCTTTTTCCATGCGATACACAATACAATAGGACCCGTCAAAATCCAACACCCCGCTGAACGCCCCGACATCAAGCGAAAAAGCCGCATCAATGGCATCTCCGTACAAGGCGCGGTCAAGCTCCCTATCCCCGATGTACTCACCCGCCTCGATCTCCGCCACGCTCATCATGGTTTTGCTCGCAAGTACCCGCTTGGCATCCCCGCCCGACTGCGCCGCCTGCACTGCGCCATCATACGCCGCATCGGCCTTTTCCTTGGTCGTATAGCGGAAAAAGACCACGCGGGAACAGCGATTCGAGGCAAAGAATCCGGATACCGCTTCATAGGAAAGCGCCGCTTGCCGCTCGACGGTGGTGGCGTCGGAGAGCAGGGCCTCCTCGCAATAGCCCGACCGATACAGCAGCCGCGCCACATAGTCGTTCAG
>JAXEPX010000134.1:0-1889 GCA_034117325.1 Phascolarctobacterium sp.
CGACTGCCTTCCGACTTCTACGTAAACCCGGAAAAGACGGCGACAATCGACTCAAAAGCAGAAATTGAAGTTGATTATAACGTTAAGCCGCTTTGTTATAAAGTAGTGGGCAACAAGCTGTATATGCGCGTCGGCGAAACGATGGAAGAGCGAGAAGTGCCTAACCGTCCGCAGGATGCGTTTCAAAGAATATCGGGAATGATAGAACTTAGAAATACTATCCGTGAAATTCTTGATATGGAAATTGCAGGATGTTCGAACGCACAGTTAGAACTTGCACAAAAGCAGTTGAACGACAAGTACGACCACTTTGTAAGAAACTACGGTATCCTTAACAGTCAGACGAACGTCAGGCTGTTCAGAGAGGATGCAGACAGTTCGCTGTTATTCGCTTGCGAAACCCTTTCGGACGATAAAAGAACAGCTACGAAAGCAGACGTATTCTATGCAAGGACGATACGGCCTTACGTTGTGCCTACGCAGACGGACGATTGTTTCGAGGCGTTGCAGATTTCCATGAACGAGCGGGGCAAAGTGGATATAGAGTACGTTGAAGAACTTACGAAAAAGGACTACAATACGGTATTAGACGAACTTGGCGACGCAGTATTTAAAAACCCTGCTGAAACAAGCATCGGCGACAAATATTCCGGGTTCGAAACAGCGGAAAAATATCTGTCAGGCAACGTTAAGCGCAAACTATCCATGGCGAAAACCTTTGCAAGAGAGATGCCGGGAAAGGGCTTTGAACGAAACGTAAAAGCCTTGGAAAGCGTTCAGCCCGAACCGCTGTCCGCAAGCGATATTTCCGTCAGAATCGGCGCGAGCTGGATAGACAAGGACTACTACAAACAGTTTCTGATGAAAATCCTTGGAATACCTTTCTTTTATGAGGACGGCATTTCCGTTTATTACAACCCGCACGATTCGAGTTGGCGGATAGATAAATCGGCGCATTTGCGAAACTATTCGGATATGAAAGTACACGAGGTGTACGGAACGGGCCGAGCGAGCGCCTACCGCATTTTCGAGGACTGTCTGAACCTGAAAGCGACAACGATCTACGACACGGTGGAAGAGGACGGCAAAGAAAAGCGCGTTCTCAACCAGGCGGAAACGATTGCCGCACGAGAAAAGCAGAATAAAATCAAGGAAGAGTTCAAGGATTGGATATTCGATAAACCGGAACGCCGGGACGACTTGGTGACAAGGTATAACGAGTTATTTAATCAGATACGGTTGCCAACCTATGACGGAAGCTATCTGAAATTTCCTGAAATGAATCCGACGATCGAACTGCGTTCGCATCAGCGCAACGCGGTACAACGGATAGTAACGGGCGAAAACACGCTTTTACACCACGTTGTAGGCGCAGGAAAAACTTATACGATCTGCGCGTCGTGTATGAAGTTGCGACAGTACGGACTTGCGAAAAAACCTATGATCGTCGTGCCGAACCACCTGGTGCAGCAATGGGCAGGCGAATTCAGGCTGTTATATCCGAATTCGAAACTGTTAATCGCAGGCAAGGAGGATTTAGAAAAGAGCAACCGCAAAAGGTTCGTATCCAAAGTTGCGCTTGGCGATTGGGACGCAGTAATTATCGCGCAGAGTTCGTTTGCTAAAATTCCCATATCGTCGGAGCGGCAGGAAAGAAAACTGCAAGAAGAAATACGTCGGATAGAAGAAACGATCGCTTCGCAATGGGAAGAAAACAGTCATCCCCGCGGCGCGGTCAAGAACCTTGAACGAATCAAAAAGAACAGAGAAGCGCAACTGAAAAAGCTGATGGACGACGCCAAAAAAGACGACGTTTTAATCTTTGAAAATCTCGGCGTCGACTATCTGTTTATAGACGAAGCGCACAACTATAAAAACCTGTTCCTGTT
>JAXEPX010000135.1:0-1045 GCA_034117325.1 Phascolarctobacterium sp.
CATACTGAAAGAAAAATTAGGAGGTGACGAATTTGACAAATAAAATCCACGATGCATTTGATCAGATCCAAGCATCGGAAGAAATAAAATCTTCTACCATGCAGTTTTTGCAGACACAGCGTGAAAAACGCCATCCACATCCGACACGCTTTGTGTGGAGAAATGCTGCCGCTGTATTCCTGGCAATATTCGTGCTTGTTCTTGGTTCTTGGTGCTGGTGGCTACTATACAATAAAAACGCCGGTTTCTTATGTCAGTATCGATGTAAATCCGTCTCTTGAGCTGGCGCTGAACCGCTTCGACAGAGTTGTATCCGCTACTGCCTATAACGAAGATGGAGAATCCATTCTGAATTGTGTTAAAGTCATGGGGAAATCCTATCAGAATGCTATTGATACTCTTGTAGAAAGTGAAGCCCTGCAGCCCTACCTGACAGAGGATTCCATGCTAACTTTTACGGTAGCTGCCAACGATCCTGAAAAAGCAAATACCATCTTAAATACTATCGAAAACGGAGCCGGCTGTAAGAACCACGAAGGCAGGGGCTATACAGCAGATGTGGCATCTATCGCCCAAGCTCACGAATGTGGTATGTCATTCGGAAAATATAAAGCATATCTTATCATGTCAGAATATAACAACAATGTTACCACTGAAGAATGCCGTAATATGTCAATGGCCGAACTGCATCATCAGATTCAGAAACACAAACACAAGCATGAACAGGAGCATGAGCATGAATAATAATTTTTTAACCAATGATAAGATAAGGAGGCTGTCATTATGTTCTTTTTAACACCGGTATACTATCTGATTTTAATTTATGTGCTTGCCGCTGTTCTTCCGGCATTCTTTTTAATGAAATACATATATAAACAAGACACGATCGAGAAAGAACCTCCCACTTTACTAGGAAGCCTGGTGCTTCGGGGAGTACTGGCTGCTCTGGTATCCATCGTTCTCGAAATGTTGGGAGAATCCATTCTGAACATTTTGGTTGAACCGGATAACCCCAAATATATCATTCTTCTGGCTTTTTTGGTTG